>JAGBFT010000067.1 GCA_017936345.1 Spirochaetaceae bacterium | reverse complement strand
TGGATGAATTTGGAGGCACTTATGAGGCTTCTCCATTGGAAGCAGAAGCTCCAGCTGGGGCTGAGGTAACTGCAGCCCCTTCCACAGATTCTTTTGAGGACTCCATATCGGATGTTGCCCCACCATCAGAAACTGGCCTAGGATTAGATGGATTGGACGACCTTGGAGACTTTGACCTTCCTGACTTTGACAATCTTGGCGCAGCAGCAGAGCCTGTAGACTTTTCCTTGGATTCTATGGATTCATCTCAAGATTCTCTGGACTTGCCGTCGGATTTTCTGGAAGGAGGCTCCGACTCCTTTGTACCAGACACAAATGGTTTGGATGAATTTGGAGGCACATATGAGGCTTCTCCATTGGAAGCAGAAGCTTCAGCTGGGGCAGGAACAGGATTGGACGACCTTGGGGACTTTGACCTTCCTGACTTTGACAATCTTGACGCAGCAGCAGAGCCTGTAGACTTTTCCTTGGACTCTGTGGATTCATCTCAAGATTCTCTGGACTTGCCGTCGGATTCTCTGGAAGGAGGCTCCGACTCCTTTGTACCAGACACAAATGGTTTGGATTCACTTGACTTTAACACAGACGATTTCGCAGATTCCTTGTCAGAAATTGGAGCTCCTGATAATGGGCTTTCTGGTGAAGAAGCTGCTGATGAGGCGGAAGATAGGTCGGCCATTGACTTTGGTTCCTATGAGCCTGTGAAAGTGGATCCGAGTCTAGCTACAGAAACTGTGAGTGAGGATGATTTTCCCACTGCTGCAAGTCTCGATAATGAGATTGTCGAGTCTGTAGAAGACTTTGTTCCCGAACATCACGAAATTTTTGACGCACCAGATGACCCCTTTGATGGAGTAGAACCCCCTCCAGATGAAAATTTTGATGATTTCGATATTCCCGGCTTTTCTGACCAGGCAGCTGGTATGGTTATGGCAAAGACCAAGAGGCCTTCTGTTGGTGGAAAGGATGGTAAGAAGGAAAAAAATACCCTTTCTGACAAGGAATACGAAGCCTTCCTCAAAAATTTAAGGGATTATCCTCTTAATTTGCGAATTGAGCTGGAAAAATTCATTGTTGGTGATGAATTTAAGGACGAGGTTGTATTTGAAGTAATCCAGAAGGTTATTAAAAAGACTTCTGCTCGTCAGCTTGCCACCCATTTGGAAAAACTTCTTGATGTAAGTATTCCTGTTCCCAGAGAATTTGAACGGCGAACCGCTACCCAGTATGAGGAATACAAGAAGTCTGCTGAATATCAGCTAAAAAATAGGATTTTACCCATTGCCATAATTTCTGTAATGGCAGCCTGTATTATATATTTTATTTTCCTCTTTGGAATGAACTTTATTTACGAGCCATTGAGGGCAAATTCATTGTACAAGGAAGGTTATGCCCTATTGGAGGAGGGTGCTTATCCTCAATCTGAAATGAAATTTGATGAGGCTCTCACATACCAGCAGCAAAAACGCTGGTTCTTTACCTATGCAGAAGGGTATCGTCAGCACAAGCAGTATGAGCGAGCCCGTATGATGTACAGAGCTGGCTTGCAGCGATTTAAACAGGACAAAAAGCTAGGCTTGGATTACGCGGAGATGGAGTTGTATGATTTGCGTAACTTTGAGAATGCCGAAAATGTTGTAAGACGTGAGGTGCTTGACTATCATATCAACGACCCTGACGGAATGCTTCTCTTGGGAGATATTTTTCTGGAATGGGGCGACGAACGGGATCCAAGCAAGTACGAAGAGGCAAAGAGCGTGTACGATGACCTGCTCCAGATACATGGACAGGAGGATTTGTACCTTGCCCGATTGATGCGGTATTACATTAGGGTAGACGATTTGCGTAACGTTTTGCAGATGAAAGAGTATTTTTATCCCAAGAAAAAGGCTCTTAATGGACAAGATTTAATTGAACTCAGTGGATATTTGTTGGAAAAGATTTCTGGCAACATCGCCCCTGCAGATGAGTATCTTTTGTCCTCCATTGAAGATGTACGTGAGTTGTTGGAGCGTGCTGTAGAAGCTGTTCCCCATGAACCGGAAAGCTTGTACAACATGGGACTGTATTTTGTCAACTCAAATAACGTAAGCCAAGCTCAAGAGTGGCTTTCTGCAGCCCTTGCTGCCTTTGAGAATGCCGGATACAAACCCCGCAAGCGCTTGCTGCGCCAGTTGAACACCTATCGTTTATTGGGTGATTTGGACATGGAAAACAAGGAATATCTTTCTGCGGAAGAAAAATATAGAACAGGTGTGAGTCTCTTTGAAAAAGAGGCGAAGGCGGGTTTGTCTGGAGATAAGAATGTGGGACAACTCTATGCTTCACTGGCAGATATCAATTATATGATTATTGGTGATTATGATGAGGCGCTGAGAAATTATACTATTGCGGCGAATACGCAGTATGATACCCCTTCTGTTTACTATAAGATGGGATACATCAATTATTCCCAGAAAAAATATGGAGAGGCCTTGAATCTCTTTATAAAGACAGCTGATGAACTTCCCTACGATACCCATGTACTGTATGCCATGGGAAACGTGTTGTCTATTCGTGGAGATAATTTTGCATCTCAAGGTTATTACCAGCGATTGATGAATATCTTGGAGCAGCAGCGTGTTAAATACGAAATTTTGTTCCCCCAGGTTAATGAGGAGCACGAGGAAATTGTAGAAATGTACAAGCTTGGCGCAAATAACCTTGGAGTAACGTTATATCGTTTGTCACGACAAACTGGTAATAGTACTATGAATGCTGAGGCCCTGACGAATTTTACTGCATCACTGCGGGCCTATGATGCATTGGAGCGAGACCAGGAGACCCTTGTTCGTAAGGAAGGTTCCAATTTGGCAGAACAGAACATTAAGTACATGACCATGTCCCTACCAACCTTTGAACCAGCTATCTACACAGAGATTCCTGCATTGCTAGAGGGGGAATATCTTCCCTAATAAGGACATTCATGTTACGGCAACTATATAATAATTGGATATGTTATCAGGATGGTATTCAGGCAAAGAAACGAATGAATATGCTGACAAAGGAGCTGTTCAGAAAGGCTATACATATTTGTGCAGCCTTTGTTCCCTTGTTCTTGGATTTTGCTTACTATCCAGTTATGGTTTTGCTGACATTGGTTCTTGTTCTATATTGTGTTGCAGAGTATTTGCGGTGCAAGGGACACACGGTTCCTGTCATATCCTTTGTCACCATGGTGGCAGCGAGAAAAAGAGATGAGAATAGATTCGTCTTAGGTCCAGCAACCTTGGCTATGGGAGTTCTCTTGACTGCTGCTTTTTTTCAACCACTTCCAGCTAGAGTGGGAATTTGTGCCCTGGCCTTTGGGGATGGACTTGCCAGCCTTGTGGGAAAGTGTTTTGGACAAATACGAATACCTTTTACTGGCGGAAAGACTGTGGCTGGGAGTTTGGCTTGCTTTGCGGCAATTTTTTGTTCCACCTATCACATTACTGGAAGTTCCAGTGTCGCTCTTGGCTGTGGTCTTGTGGGAATGGGCTTTGAGCTTCTGCCCCTCAAAGATTTGGATAACCTTGTAATTCCCATTCTGATTGCCGGTATCTGCCAGTTCTATTTCCATACATGAAAGCGATGGAGATTTACCAAAAAGATGATGGAACCGATTGTCAGGAGAATGGTTCCCAAACCAAAGACAAAAAAACAATCTGCCTGTGTCAAGGAAAGGTAGCCAAAAGACAAAAGCAAAAAGCCGATGGCTACCGGTGTATATTCTCCGCTTCCCTGATTTTCGCTTTGACAAATCATAGATAAAAAACCTACTAGGAGGGTTATGACACTCATAGATAAAAACATTTTTTCATAACCAAATCGTATACTGCAGCTTGACGGAATAACAAGGGATTCTATAGGAATCAGGCGGGCAAGGAGTGCTGCTAAAGTTACTACAACTAGGAGATTCATCTCTATGTTTTGGTTGTTTTCCAACTCCAAGGACAGTAGGGAAAGGGCTAAAAGATTTACTATGGCCAAGGCTCTTCCAAAAAATAAACCATGACCGACAAAAACGTACAGGGCTGAATTATCTTCCCAAAAATTAAAAACCGGAAGCCATATTCTAATACCCTCAAAAAGGCAACCGAGGGAAAAACACACAAAATAGATGATTTCTAAGGAACGAGTCTTTTCAAAGTTGACAAGGGAAATACCCAGCATCACTGCAGAGTACAATACGAGTATAATGGCAGACAACAGAGCCGCAAACATATTTGGGGCAAGCAAGGGAAGGGCTGGTAGTGAAAAAAGACGTTGAGAAGACTCTGGGAACACAAGAGAATTATTTAAAATGGCAAGAACAAAGACCACTGCTGTTACAATTATAAAAAGTACAGCTACAACAAATTGTGAAAGAATGAGCTTGTTTCTAGAATCCAATGTCATGCTGTTAGCATACCTTGAAGATAAATTTATGTAAAGATGAATTCTATTTTGCCGAAAATCAGCTATGTACGGATAGTTTCATTTTGCATGAGACTATGAGGGGGGTATATGAAGAGAATTCTTACAACACTTGGTATACTTGCTGTGGCAGCGGGCTTATTTGCCGGGGATGCCGCCGCCTTTGTAGACTTTGGATTTTCCGCCGATGGAAAGACATACATTTTTGGGCAATATGGAAAGACCGATAAGGATTTTAAAGGTTACGCAGAGATATATACTGTTGACATAAAGAAAAACGACTTTGTTGTAAATGGAGTTTTTAAAACCACGGATAAAACGGGAAAATCTGGCAGTGAGGTTTTTTCACAGCTAAAGAACAAGCATAAGTCATTTCTCGATAAATACAAGCTTTGTCCCGTGGAAGCAGATTCCCTTTTGTACGTAAGAGATGAGCCTACAAAATCTAGTTCCTCAGAAATAAGGTTTAAGGATTTTGAAAGTTCCACACCTGCCGAAGATGTATATTTTACTGTAAAGCTTGTTCCCATGTATGAAGGAAGAGGAACCTCAACCCAGTCTTCCTTCTATATCGTAACAGAAAAAAGGACTGCCAGTGGAGCACTTTTATCCCGTTTTGTCGTAGGCAATCCAGAAATCAAGCGAAAAGGTGTTACGGGCTATGCCATCGATAAGATTTATACGTCTCCTGATGGAAAAGGATTTGTTTTTGTAGTAGAGAAGACCGTGGAGGATGCGACTGGAGTTTCAATTCGGTACATGGTGGAAACAATTGTCCCACCTGTTGCCGCAAAGGTTTCTCCTGCACCAGTTGATACCACTGTAATTGTGGAAAAATAAGATGATTGTAGCTGGTGTTATTGGTGCTACCGGATATGCCGGAGTAGAGCTGGTGCGGCTCTTGCTTCGCCATCCCCAGGTGGAATCCCTGTATGTCAGTTCTGTCAGCTTTGAAGGCCAGCAGCTGGAGGACATCTACCAGAATCTTTTTGGACTTTGTGACTCGGGTGATGGAAGGATATGTGGAAAAACTTCTGGACTGCTTGCCACTGCAGAAGAGGTAGTTGCAGCCTCTGACGTAGTTTTTACTGCCTTGCCCCACGGTGTGGCAGAAAAACACGCCGATGAATGTATCCGCACCGGCAAGAATCTTGTTGATTTGTCTGCGGATTTTCGTTTTGACCAGGATGAAGCCACCTTCCGGGAATGGTACAAGACGGAGTGGCAGTTTCCCGCCGTCCATGCCGAGTCGGTGTATGGCTTGCCGGAAATGTACCGGGAAAAGATACGCAATGCTCGGATAATTGGTAATCCCGGCTGCTATGTCACCTCCGCCACCTTGGGGCTTTTGCCTGCCCTAAAAAAGGGATTGGTGGCTACAGACACCATTATCGTGGACAGCAAGAGCGGTGTCACCGGTGCCGGTCGCAACCCTTCCATGACAAACCAGTTCTGCGAGTGCGGTGAGTCTGTCATGGCCTATGGGGTGGGTGGCCACCGCCACCAGCCGGAAATCAAGCGGAACTGCACCATTGCGGCGGGCAAGGAGTGTGGAATAGTGTTCACTCCCCACCTGCTGCCCATGAGCCGGGGAATCATCTCCACCATGTATGCCCCGCTAGCACAGGAATTTGTCGGCAAGCTGACCACTGACCAGGTGTGGCAGCAGTACAGGGACTTCTACAAGAAGGAGCCCTTTGTGCGGGTATTGGATGCTGGGAAAAATCCCACCACCCGCAACGTGCGTGGCTCCAACTACTGCGATATCCAGGTCTACGTGGTGGACGGCGGCCGTATGTTGCAGGTAATCTCCGTGCTGGACAACATGGTGAAGGGAGCGTCAGGCCAGGCAGTGCAGAACATGAATCTGCTTTGTGGCTTTGCCGAGACCGCCGGACTGGACATGATTCCGGCTGCGTTTTAATGGCTATGCGGGCCGCATTTTGATTACTGTGCGGGCTGCGTTTTGATTACTGGGTGACTTGACTTGTATGGTTTTGTTGCTTACATTCTTGAGTTTTCCTACAGTATCCTTTCTGGATTTGTCATAATTACCTCCTTTTGCAGTCCTCTTGTTGTCAACAGGAGGACTGCCTTTTTTCTAACTCCGTGCCGCTGCCCGGTAGCCTAGCCCCTGATGGTGGCGGTAAAGCCCAGGTCGTCCAGGGTGCTGATGGCGGTGCTGGCACAGCTTTGGCAGCCGTCGATGCTCACGCTCTTGTCCTCCAGCGACAC
>JAGBFT010000066.1 GCA_017936345.1 Spirochaetaceae bacterium | reverse complement strand
GTGGGAGACCTGGCAGGCCCCCTCTTCTTTGCCCTCATGATGGGAATTGCCCGGGTAGCCTACAGTCGCCTAGGGGAGAAAATCCCCCTTCATCGGTTTATGATTTTTAGCGCAATCCTCTGCCTGGCCTGCTATCTCACAATCGCCCTCTCCCCCATTCCTGCTGTCTCACTTTTTGCCTGTGGAATTTGTGGCTTCTCCGTGGGAATCTTCTGGCCCGGAACCTTTTCCATGGCATCAAAAACTATCAGGAACGGCGGAACCCCCATGTTCGCCCTGCTGGCGCTGGGAGGTGACCTAGGCTGCGCCGTGGGGCCGGCGGTGGCAGGCTTTGTGTCTGGAGCCACAGGAGGCAACCTGCGGACAGGAATTCTAGTGGGGGCAGTCTTTCCTGCTGTGATGGCCACCGCCCTCCTTTTTTACCGCCAAAAACAAAAAAAACAAGCCGCCCGGTAAAGCACTAGGGACGGCAAAAGCCTTACTTACAGAGGAATTGAATCCTGCTAATGCTTGGTGTCCAAATAAGACAAAAATTTATATTCCCAAGGCTTCTTGAAAGGCCATATAGTTTTCTTGGTCGCGCCTGGAACAGTACACTGCAAATTCAATGGTCTTAAAGGCCTTGGCATACTCTCTGGCCAGTTGAACCATCACCTTAGATACCACAAAGGGATTGTTCCCAAAGGCCCCGCAGCCAAAGGCTCCAAGTATCAATATGTCCACCTTGTTTTCCACTGCAACATCAAGAATACGGGTGCCCCTCTTGTGATGGATTGCAGCCAGCTTGTCCACATCAATCAAGGGAACATCCTCTTCCCCCAGGGCTTCCATTAAGTTTCCAAAGTATCGATGCAAATTCGGTGCCGCACAACTAATTACATCCACATCATACCAGTCCTTTTCTTCCATGGCCACAGGCTTTGCCACATCGGTTTTAAACACTGTTACATTGGGAGTGTAAATCAGGTCGTCATTATGAAGGGAAGACAGTCCATTCCTATGGGGAAGGTAAAAATTTGTCCACAAGTCATCCTCGTCAAGACAAAAATACAGGGTGGAGCAGCGGCACAGGCATTCTTCCTGGGCGCTGGCACCACGAACTACACCGCCACCAGGATTTACAGCAGAGGCAAAATTCAGGACACAAACCTTTTCCCCCGCATACCTGGGACTACGAATATATTTTTCTGCCGCCTGAAAGGTTCTATGCTTTGTAAGCACCAGTTCAGCAGGCTCACAAAACCGTTCAATTCCCCGTCCACTGGGAACAGCATCCCTTTCCAGTATCAATCTTTGGCCATTCCGACTGGCAACAATGCTGTCCATCAGCCTGGGAGTATCCCGGCACATTTCTACAGTGTCCTCAAAAACAATAACATTTGATTCTGTACTCATATCTCCTCCCAAGTTCAGGTTCCCTTCATTATACCATAGGATTTGGAAAAAGAAGAGAATTTTCCTGTGACCTGATGGAATGTTGAATCCTAGCTCCAGAAATCTAGTTCAGTAGTAATGCCTATGGACTGCGCCTTGAACTCTGGCTCCTTGCCTTCCTTTTTCTGGTCCGTGTAGTCTTTGAGAGCCTTTACAACAGTACCTGCCAAAAGTACAATGACAGGAATATGGATAATTACCATGGTTCCTTGCAAAAGGTCAGCAAGGTTCCAAACCAGGTCCATCTGAACTATGGCTCCAACCAGCACCAAAAGGCTTGCCACAATTCTAAAGCCAATCAAAAAGGCTTTGCTGGGGCTTTTCTTTAGCAGGTACTTGAGACAGCCCTCACAATAGGAATAGTTCCCGATAAGGGTTGTAAAGGCAAACAGACACATGCTAATGGCAATGAAAATCGGACCAAAGCCTCCCAGGGTAGAGCCTAGGGATTGCTGAACATAGGCAGCTCCTGCAATTTCTGCAGTGGGAACCACATCGGACATCATACACATAAAGGCGGTGGCAGTACAAACCAGCAGAGTGTCGATGAAAACAGAAAGCATTTGCACCAGCCCCTGCTTGACAGGGTGGGAAACTTCAGCAGTAGCCGCCGCATTGGGAGCAGAACCCATACCAGCCTCGTTGGAGTAAAGGCCACGCTTTATACCGTACATAAGACAGGAACCGGCAAATCCACCAAAGATAGCCTTGAAGTTGAAGGCATCAGCAAAGATATTTGAAATCATCTGGGGAAATCGGGAAATATTCATAAAAACTACCACAAGGGAAACACCAATATAAATTATTCCCATCAGAGGAACCAGCAAGCTAGAAACCCTTACCAGGTGACGGGCTCCACCCATAATGGAAAGGGCAAAAAGCACTGTCAGGATAATTCCAATGATAAAGGGGGTAGTCTCAGCGTGATAGAATGAAAAACCTGCAAAGGTAGACTGAAGGTTAAAGGATGCCAGGGCATTGTAACCCACGGCATAGGTCAATAGAATAATTACCGAAAAAATTACTCCCAACCAGCGCCTGCCTAGGGCTGCCTCCATATAATAGGAGGGACCACCGTAGCTTGTTCCATCAGGATTTCGGCGCTTGTAAATCTGAGCCAGGGTAGACTCTACAAAGGCAGAGGCACCGCCAATCAGGGCAATGGCCCACATCCAGAAAATGGAGCCAACTCCACCCAAACAGATGGAAGTTGAAACACCAATGATGTTTCCTGTTCCAACTCTACTGGCGGTAGAAACCATGAGGGCTCCAAAGGAAGAAATGGAGTTCCTATCCTTTGGCTTGTCAGTTACCACTCGGATAGACTCTCCCAAAAGCCGGAACTGCACAAACCTTGTGCGGAAGGACAGGTAAAATCCACCAAGAACCAAAAACAAGGGAACCCATGGTGAATACAAAAAATTACTGACACTTGAAATTATAGAATTGAGAATCTGCATGGTATAGCTTAGCACAGACAGTTCCTCATAATCTAGTAAAACGACAAGGCAAAATCACGAAATTCTCCAAAAAATCCTCCAGATGATTTACCACTAGTACTTTTTGGAGTTTTTTGGGGTGGATTTTCTCTGTAAGGCCGCCGTGTTTCGCTCCCAGAACACACCGTCGGTGTAGCCCTGGATGGAAGGATTGTCCTCTGCCATGGCCAGTCTCTTTTGTGCCAGCAGGCAGTAGTCCAGGTTCTGCTCCACTCCCAGAAAGTGGCGGCCCAGTTTTTTTGCCACCACGGCACTTGTTCCAGAGCCAAGGAAGGGATCCAGCACCAGGCCGCCGGGAGGGCAGCTGGCCAGCACCAGCTTTGCCAAAAGCTTCTCCGGCTTCTGGGTGGGGTGCTCAGTGTTCTCCGGCATGGACCAGTAGGGAACGGAGATGTCGTCCCAGAAGTTCCCCGGGTGGGTCAGGCGGAAGCGGCCCTCTTCCGTCTCCTGCCAGTCCTTGGGCTCACCATCTTGACGATAGGGAGCCAGCACCCGGCGCTTTTGCTTTACAGACTCCACGTCAAAGTAAAAGTCCTTTTCCAGGGTGGCAAACCAGATGTCCTCGCAGGCGTTCTTCCAGTTGTGGCTGGCTCCCCGCCCCTTCTCCCGCTGCCAAACAATGCGGTTGCGGACTTGAGCATATTTTTTCAGCAGGAGGTACAGGCAGGCGGAATTCTTCCAGTCGCCGCAGAGGTAGATGGAGGCGGTGGGCTTGAGGCAGCGCAGCAGCGGGGGAAACCAGCTTTCCAGGTAGTCAAGATATTCTTCATCACCAACAGAAGAAAATTTCATGCCGGCAAATTCCTTTGTCAGATTATAGGGGGGATCGAGAATCAAAAGGTCGGCACAGGCAGAGGGCAGGAGTTCCACCACCTGCAGCAGGTCAGCGTGGATAAGCCGGTCCTGCAGCTGTCCATCCTCCAAGCGGGACGACGAGCCGGCACAGTGGAGATAGCCTTCATCAGACAGCTCCACCACCTGTGATGTATATAATGCTCTCTCCTCATCAGTGAGGGTGATAGTCTTGTTTCGGGGGGCCTTCATGTGGTGCAGTATAGCACAGAGGGCTCCGGAGTAAAAGGGGAAGTCATCTACAAACCTGACTTCCCCATTGTTACTTTTCCACCCGCTCTTCTCCCACTTCTCTACACTCCCACTTGATTTATTTTACACAAACAACTATACTGTTACTATAAATAGATACAAGGAGTTGTTATGAGTCACACAGAGATTCCCTACAAGATTTATCTGGGCGAGAGCGAGATGCCCCAGGCCTGGTACAATGTGCGTGCGGACATGAAGGACAAGGGAGCCCCCCTG
>JAGBFT010000006.1 GCA_017936345.1 Spirochaetaceae bacterium | reverse complement strand
TACAATGGGAACCTGTTCGATTTGGGCAATGCGTTCAGCCGTTAATTTTTTTGACGTAATCATAATACACCTCCTTCAGGTCATTGTCAGCCCGTTGGGCGGAAATAATTCTAGTACGCAGTAACAGGATAATGCAGATTTGACGATATAACAAGAGAGTCTGGCAATAAGCTCCCCGCAAAAAAAAATGCCCCGCCTGCCAGGGAGCGGGAATAGGATTTATTCACTAAATCTGTTATAATTAAAAAGGAAAGGAGGTATTCCATGTCATACGAAATGATAGCGGAGAGATTGCGGGATGTACCAGAAACAGCACTCGTAGAGATTTGGCATTATATAGAGTTCATTTGCAGCAAATATTCCGTTCCCACCGACTCTTGTAAGAAAGATACCTCCTTCATCGATGCCATGGGGGGACTGCTTTCCCATGATGAGGCGGAGGAATTGAGACAGGGTCGCCACCTGAAATTTCAGGAAATTGATGTATGAAGTATTTTTTGGACACAAATATCATCATTGATTTGATGGATAACAAACCATTGGTAATGGATAAGTTAAAAAACTTGTGGCAAGAGCATGAGGTTTTCATAAGTGATATAGTGTATTATGAGATTTTACGTGGCTTTAAATATAAGGAAGCAGAAAGAAAATTAAAGGTTTTTCATGATTTTTGTAAACATATACCTGTTGTGTATCAATCCTATGAATCCATAGTGATAGCTGCTGAAAATTACGCTCTACTTAAACGGTCGGGTATTCTCATTGAGGATGATGACATATTGATCGGGGCTGTGGCAATTGCCCACAATGGGATTTTGGTTACAAATAATGCACGGCATCTGTCTCGCATTCAAGATATTATACTGGAAGTCTGGCAATAAGCTCCCCGCAAAAAAAAAAATGCCCCGCCTGCCAGGGAGGCTGGCGGGCGGGGCAAGAAGGATTCTCATAGGGTTAGCGCGGCTGCCTAACCAACAGGTGTGATCTTTTTATTTCCAAGCTTCGGCAGATCCACCACTCATCAAAGCATGGGGATAGAGATAGTAGGTTGAACCTCCAGAAAACTCATTGAGAGAATTGTCAAACTGAGTAGATTTTACGTAGATGGTACCATCATTCTTATCCTTCCAGTACGAAACACGGTGTTCACCATCGGTGAATGTGACGAAGGTGTTATCCTTGTTGATTTGAATTGCCTTTCGTCCTCGGTCATCGTAATAGGTACCAACAAACTTATCTCCAGAGGTGGGCTTGTTATCCATGGTGAAGGTGGTAGGGTTACCATTAATTGTGACTTTCATTTCGTAGTAGTTTGTTACGGTGATATTCTGTCCGTCTTGATTAGTAGTAGTTGTTGTAGGAACAATAAAAGTAGCAAACTCAGATGTGGTTCCCTCTATTCCTTCAGAAAATTCTTTCGCTAACTCGCCTAATTTCTTAACTTTAGCAAAAATTTTTCCACTGCTGTAAGTGAAATCACCATATTCATCAACGGACTCATCTGTCTTCCACTTCTTTGGTACGTCAACAACCTTTCCTTCAGCACCAAACCTGATGGTATCTGATCCATTCTTCCAGACAGTGTCGGTGAGGGGACCAACAGAAGCACCGTATCCGGGGGGAGTGTAGCTGTTGTCTGCCTCTTGCTTACAGCCAGCCAGCAGGGCAAGTGAGATGAGCAGCACAGAGAATGCTGCTCCCAAACGCAGTTTTGCAGTTACTTTTGAAGACATGGTCTTCCTCCTAGGGTCAGGTCGTAGGGGGGAGGTTCGCATCGTGGCTACCCCCCCCCCCTAGGATCCTTAAATATCTGCATCCTCTATACAGAGAATGAATTGCATGGTTACACCGGTTCTGAGCCGGAACGAAAGTCCACCCGCCAGGTAGGAGCTGGCAGGCGGGAATACGTGACTAGAAGTTGAACCTTCCTCCCAATACGAATGAGATTGTAGAAAGGTTCATGCGCAGATTTTCGATTGAAAAACCTTCGTATTCCATCTTCTTCGAAATGTTAAGATTGTGACGTGCAAGGAAGAGGAGATCAAATTTGGTGTTGGGAATTGTTGCCACAACACCAGCCTTTGTTACAACTCCAAAAGAGGCTCCCAGCTTAAGCTTGAGAGAACCTGGACTGAACCGTGCAGAGTTGATGTTCACGCCAAACCCTGCACCAAGGAAGGGGCGTACAGGACCTTCACAAAAGGTGTACACTGCAAGGATTTGCGGGGCAATAACAGCTATTTTGGTGGTTTGTGTTATTGTCGAGTCTGAATCCTCAGGATCGTCTATTTTAATTTCTAGCTTCATAAAGTCCATCATCAGATTGAATTCCAGTGCCAGGTCTGGGAGCTTGGAGAATGGGGCAATACCAAATGAGGGTACTAACTCAAAACCGCCCAGATGTCCAGATATGTTGAAATCTGCTGCAGTGATAGAAAGACTATTCATGGAGCTGTATCCCATCTCTACTCCAATATACATCGGAGGGCGTTTGCCGCCACCACCGCCACTGCTTTCAGCTGCGGGAGCTTCGGTTTCTGGGGTCTCAGCTGCTGGGGTCTCAGCTACGGGAGCCTCAGTTTCTGGAACCTCGGCTTCTTGAGCAAAGACTCCACCACACACAAACAGGGCCAGCATTGCGGCCACAACCAATACTTTCTTCTGCATATACATCTCCTTTTTGTAGTAAAAATAATTGCCTTATTATACACTGAGTATGGTATCAACTAATGATAGCATTGAAAAAAAATTTGATTTTTTTGCCACTTTTTCTCATTTTTAAATATTTTTGTATAGTATGGGGGGGGTATTTTTATGTATGACGAGAGATAGCAGACATGAGTTTTTTTTGAAAAAATGCAGAATTTGTGGGGTTCAGCTGGCAGACAAACGTCTTGCAGAAGGACTACTTTGCAAGTAAAATGAAATTCGGAAGGTGAACCTATGCCATTGATTTCTTCTTTTTTTGGAATTCTGATAAAAGGACT
>JAGBFT010000005.1 GCA_017936345.1 Spirochaetaceae bacterium | reverse complement strand
GGGAGGTGAGGTTTTGAGCATCCTGATGACAGAATACGACTACGCCACTGACATGGCAGTACTGAAGGAGGAGGCCTACGAGGACGGGCTTTTCGTAGGGCTGGCAACTGGCCGGAAAGAAGGTCGAGAAGAAGGCATCTCCATCGGGCTGGAACGTGGAGCCTACGAAACCAAGCTGGAGACAGCACGGACAATGATATCGATAGGATTGCCTGAGGAACAAATTCAGCTGTGCACAAACCTTCCTTTGGAAACTATTCGAGACTTGATTCAACCAGAGCCGTAGTTCCGTGCAGCCCATCCCGGCACTTTGTCTAGCTTCTGTAAAATCATAGCTGATGCCATCCATAATAAAGAAAAGTCAAACTTCCATCAAAGAAGCAATACGGTTGAAACAAAATTGTCTACACAAAATAAAAATTTAGGAGTACAATCGAGGTATGACCATTCTTGTAGTTGACGATGAACAGCCCATCATTGAGTTGATTCGATACAATCTTCAGAAAGAAGGTTTTACCGTTTTGGCCGCAGAAAATGGAGAGAGAGCCTTGGAGTTGGCTCGTACAGAAAAGCCAAATCTCATCATTTTAGACCTCATGCTTCCTGACATGGGAGGCTTTGATGTCTGTCGTATCCTACGGAACGATGCAGTCACAGCCCATATCCCCATTATCATGGCTACAGCAAAGACTTCCGACTCAGACATTGTTTCTGGTTTGGAACTGGGAGCTGACGACTACATCACAAAGCCCTTTTCCCCAAAAGTTCTTGTGGCAAGGGTAAAAAGTGCTCTCCGCCGATTCCAAGTACAAAATGGACAAGATAGAGCTTCCAACCAGAGAGGAACCCACACAGTTCATATCCATGGTCTTCAAATCATCCCGCAGAAATTCGAGGCAAGCTACAAGGGAGTTCCCATTATTTTTTCCGCCACGGAATTTTCCATCCTGTACCACTTGGCACGCCATCCGGGACAAGTTTTTTCCCGTATCCAGATTATTAACGACATCAAGGGAGCATCCTATCCTGTTACAGAACGTTCCATCGACGTGCAAATTCTTAGCATCAGAAAAAAACTGGCAGAAGCAGCTGATTCTCCTGCAATAGCAAACATGATAGAGACTGTTCGTGGTGTGGGATACCGCTTTGTAGAGGTCTTCGAAGTAGGTGACTAATAAGAAGCGCCCCCTTTCTACTCCTCACTATCTGTTTCTCATCAATGGACTTACACTCTGTGGTGGGGTCGTTTTTTTTATCATGATTACCCTAAGTACCCTAGAAAAAACAGCCAATATCCAAACTACGGAAAACCTTAGAACCTTTGCCTACGTGATTGAGCAACTAATTCAAAATCAGCAGCTAGAACCTCTAAAAGAAAATCAGGAGCTATTTTTTCATTCCATAGATAGGCTAGTGAGAGAAACGGCCTCCCATGATGCAGATTTTCGGATTACCATTATTGACAAGGACGGTACAGTGGTGGCAGATTCCGACGTGGAGCTATCCACCATGGAAAATCATAGCAATCGACACGAAGTGCGGGAAGCCCTGGCTGGAAGAGAAGCCTCAGAGATTAGAATAAGCTCTGTTTACCACGAAACGCAGATTTACTACGCCATTCCTCTTGTTACTCAAGGAAGGAACATGGCTCTCCGCCTTTCTATACCCATCAGGAGAAACGTATTCTTTTCTTCCAACGTAAGACAAGACAGTATTTTTTCCATGCTTCTCGTTCTTACAGTTGTATTGATAGTATCCTTTGTTATTGCAGCAAAGATTCTTCGTCCCCTCAACGAACTAAAGGAAACGGCACATCACTACGAAAAGGGTGATTTCGACTATAAACCCATAGTTACATCCCCACGAGAATTTGTGGAATTGGCAGATAATATTGAATCCATGGGGAAAACCCTCCAGCAAAATATTCAAGATTTATCCCAAAGTCGGGATGAGCTGCGGAGATTGGAGCGGGTAAGAAAAGATTTTGTTGCAAATGTATCTCACGAATTAAAAACCCCTGTCACCGCCATTACAGGATTTATAGAGACTCTTCAGGATGGAGCCTTGAACGACAAGGACACAGCCCAGCATTTTTTGGACATTATGTCTCAACAATCCGTCCGGCTGAACAATATTATAGACGACCTTTTAACCCTGTCACGACTGGAACAATCAGGGGCAAAGGTTGAAGTACAACCAGTTAATTTCATGGATATAGTTGCCGATGTATTGGCAGAGCAAGGTTTTTTAGCCCAGTCAAAAGGTATTTCCATTGACTACGAATCATTCCCACAAGATACAGTTATTTATCTAACTGCCAACCCTGGTCTTATGAGTCAGGCCATAGGCAATATCGTAAACAATTCCGTAAAATATTGTCCAGAAGGGTCTCACGTTCAAATTTCTGCAAATAGAGAACAATCTCGAGTTAAGATTGTAATAGAAGATACGGGAAACGGTATTCCAGTAGAATACCAGAAACGAGTTTTTGAGCGATTTTTTCGTGTGGACAAGGGACGGAGCAGGGAAACAGGTGGAACAGGACTGGGACTTGCCATTGTGCACCATATTGTTAACCTTCACGGAGGAAAGATTAAAGCCTGCAACCGCAAGGACGGCAAATCTGGAGCACGATTTGAAATTGAATTGCCAGTCTAGATTTGAAAAACAGTGTGCCTCAACACTATCATTTAAACCATGGAAAGAATTCTCATTATCAATCAGGAAAAAAAACAGGGAGACATCCTTGCGAGTAGGCTCCGTGGAGCAGGATACGATGTTACAGTCGTAGCAAATGAAGATGAAGCCTTGCATACCTTACAAATTCCCGCAAGGGACTTTTTTTCTGATTTTGTACACCACCCAAGCTTTGATTTTGGTCCCTTTAGATTGGTTTTTACACGGGCACAACTTTTAAAAGACGGCATTCCTGTTCCCCTCTCTTACATGGAGTGCAAATTATTGATGTACCTCATACTTCATCGAGAGGAAATAGTTTCTACCCAAGATTTAATGCGTGTTGTTTGGGGCTATGGGGAAATAATTTCCTCGGGAACCATTTATACCCACATTTCTTGGCTAAGGAAAAAGCTAAAAACACCTCAAAATCCAAGAGGCTACATCAATACCATTCGCAATATCGGATACATATTTTCTGAATCAAACAATACTTTCAATTGAATCTAAACTAAAAGAGGGCTGTTCTCAATGGAATTGCAAACCCAAAGAACAGCCCTTTCCTCGCCTACCAGTCGCCTGAATTGCGGTCGTGGCTGTGAGGAGCAACCAGCTTTTCTTCTTCCTCATTATTGTAGGACACTGTCCAGGTAAAAGGACCATATGTGGTAGAAACTGTTTCTATCACATTGGGTGTCAGGTATCCTTTCAACGCATCCACTGCCAGTTTTCGTAGCTCCTCTGAATATTTATTGTCAGCATAGAGTTTACGCAATTCATTGCGGTATGACACTGGCATGGAGACCAGGGTGGTTCCCACTGTGTCCACAGCCATACCATGCTCTTCAAACCAGTCTAAGATTGACTGTGGAGTGTCCACCGTAATGGCCAAGACTGGAGCACCCAAGCCTTTTACTGAAGTTGAAACATACACAGGGGCAGACTTAGCAGTTTGTGCGCCGAGTGAACCAAAAAACATGGCCATCAACAAGCCAAGAACAAAAAATTTCTTTGAGTTCATAAAACCCTCCTGATTTCTACAATCAAAACATAAGCCATTGTTTTATCAAGAAGCCATAAGGAGGGCTTAAATCTTGTTTAAATGTTGTAAAATACCTTTTAATTCCACCCTATCCCTTTGCGGAGATTCGTTCCATGGAGTAAACACAACCACAATACTCTTGGCGGTATAGGTCATATTCACCAGAAATTTCTAGAGAGCGCTTGAATCCATTCCTTTTCTTAAAGTCTGCTAGTATAAAATGGGGACCGTGTCCTTCTATCCTGTATTTTTTTTGAAGCTGCACTCCTATGGCATTGATAACCTGTGAATCCTTATGAGGACTAATGGAAAGGGCTGTGGTTATATAGTCAAAATTATGGTCGGCAGCATACTCATAGGCCTTGTCCATCCGCAGCAAGTAACAACGACGGCATCTTTCCTGTTTTTCTGGCTGGAATTTCAACTGGGGAGTATGCTCCACATCGATTCCACGGTAAAATTCCGCAGAATCGTAGGATGGAACAACCAGCCCTATTCCCATGGCTGGCGGAAAGCTTTGAATAAAGGCCTTCAGCTCATCCCGCCGTCGCTCATACTCAGCCCGGGGATAAATATTGGGATTGTAATAATACAGGGTAATTTGAAAAACTTGGGAAAGTTGCTCTATGACGGCTGAACTACAGGGGCCACAACACACATGAAGCAGCAAGGTTGGCTTTGGTTTTCCATTGGCAATATCTTTGTGAATTGCTTCAATCAAGGAATCAAACTGTTGTACAACACTACGAATTGGGGGCATGGGTAACTCCATCAGGGCAACATTCTTCTTCAATAAAGCATAGTAAAAAATTTCATCGTAGTCAAATATGAAAGTCCAGATAGACAATAGAGCTCCGTCTCGATATAATAGTAGGACTTTTCATGTAGAAGGGGATTTAAATGCCAAAGATTGAGGTAAACGAAAAACTTTTTTTTAACCTGCTCGGGAAAAAATATGATTATGATGTGCTGGAAGAAAGGCTCACCTGTGGAAAGGCGGAGCTAGACGAAAAGCCAGACAGCTCCCAGCCCGAAGACCAGAGGGCAATTAAAATTGAATTGAACGATACGAACCGACCGGACCTGTGGTCTACCGCTGGCATTGCACGTCAACTGCGTGTTCATGGCGGAGAAAAACCAGCTGACTACAGCGGCTTTATGTCTTCAAAGGGCAGGCATATTGACTGCGGAAACCGTACCGTTACAGTTGACCCCCAGCTTAAAGACATCCGTCCCTACATGATTGCCTTTGTTATTTCTGGCAAACCCATTGATGAGCCCATGCTGTTGGATATTATCCAAACCCAGGAAAAATTGTGCTGGAATTTTGGACGCAAGCGGAGAACCGTTTCCATGGGAGTGTATCGTTCTTCCATGATTAAGTGGCCTGTGCACTACAAGGCAGTGGATCCAGACAAGACAAGCTTTGTTCCCCTTCAGTTTGAGCAGCCCATGACCTGTCGCCAAATCCTTACAGACCATCCCAAGGGCAAGGATTACGGCTGGATTCTAAAAGACGCACCCTTGTTCCCCCTGTTGACAGATGACAATGGAGAGGTTATGTCCATGGCTCCAATTATCAACAGTGCAACACTGGGGGCTGTTCAGGTGGGAGACTCGGACCTGCTGGTAGAAATGACAGGCTCCGACATGACCTCCCTGCTTCTTTCTGCCAACATTGTAGCCTGCGACTTTGCCGACGCAGGTTATACCATCCTGCCCTGCAAAGTAGAACATCCCTACGACACTGGTTTTGGAAAGGACATTGTTGCTCCCTACTATTTCCAGGAGCCTGCTACCGCTTCTCTTGCAGAAATCAACAGGCTTTTGGGTAGCCAGCTAACCCCGGAGCAGGCTACAACAGCCCTGGAAAAAATGGGAAACAGGGTTTCTGTAGATGGAGATAAAATCACCGTTCAGATTCCACCCTACCGCAACGACTTTCTGCACGAGGTAGACATCATAGAAGATGTGATGATGGGCATGGAGCTTTCCTCCTTTCCGCCAGAAAAGCCACGGGACTTTACCATCGGCCGTCTTTCTCCTGTCACACTTTTTAGCCGCAAAGCAAAGTCATTGATGGTTGGATTGGGTTATCAAGAAATGATTTTTAACTATCTTGGCTCAAAAAAAGACTACATTCAGAAGATGAATATTGATGGACAGGACGTAATCGAAATTTCCAATCCAATGAGCGAAAACTACCAGTTTGTGCGCCCCTCAATTATTCCATCCCTGTTGGCAGCAGAAACTGGCAGTGGCAACGCAGTATATCCCCACAAGATTTTTGAAATAGGAAAGATAGCCTTCCTTTGTGAGGAAGAAGTAACTGGTACTCGTACCCGCCAGAGCCTCGGGTTTTTAACCGCCGCTGGAGATGCCAACTTTAACACTGCTGCCAGCGAGGTTGCTACACTGCTCCATTTTCTAGACCACCAGTACACCGTATCCGAGTCCAATGACCCACGGTTTATCCCCGGTCGCCAGGCAAACATCATGGTAGGGGACAAGGCTGTAGGTATTTTTGGAGAGGTTCACCCTGCAGTACTGGAAAACTGGGCAATTACCGTACCCTGCGTAGCCGGTGAATTGGACGTGGAAGAATTGATGTAAGACTTCTAAGGATATTTGGATGGGGGGTATATAAAATACCCTTTTTCCAATATCTCAATTTTAATGAATTATTCATATTTATTCTAATACTAGATATGTAAAACACTTACAAAACAGTCGATATTTTTTTATATAGACGAATAAATATAAAAGTAGTAGAATTATTTATTCTAGTATTTCCACAAAGGATTTAAGTATGGAAAACATGCAAATTAGCCATAAGCTTCCCTCAAAGGTCATTTTTCAGAATGTTTTAGTGTATTTTATACCTGTTCTAATCTTTGTTTCCCAAACACTAATCACAGGATCTGTTCCGCCAGAGATGCGGGCAGATTATTATTTGTCGCCCTTTTTTGTTGCCTACGTGGTCCTCTCCGTAGTCACACCCCTTTTAATCATTTCTATCTGTGGCGTTCACATCAAAAAAAATCTTGGGACTCCTGACGCAGAAGAAGTTGTGAATAAAATTTCGGTTTTCTTTTTGCGCATAACCATAGCCGCACCAGCCCTGCTGAATTTTACCCTTCCTATCATTGCCTACGACCATGAAAATGAAACGATAATCCACGCAGTGGCATGCTTGATGCAGCTTTTTGGTGCTGTTGGCCTGGGAGGGCTTTTGGGCTACGTATATTTCCAGCCTTCATTTGAAAAGTTTTTAAGCTTTGTTCCCTTCAAAAAGAAATATATAGCCATGCCCCTTCGGGTAAATATGTTTCTGCTTGGACTTCTATCAATCCTTGGAACTATAGCAATGTGCCTTGGTCCGGTTATTCTTGTTGCGGACACCGCTGGCAATATAGATTTGACCATGTACATATTTACCAGAATTGTGCCTATTGCAGCCTTTGGAACAGTCATTGCTTCCATCTCCTACAACACCTTTATGAGACAGGTTACGGTGCATATCAAGGAAATTACAGAAACAACACACATCCTATCCCAGGGTGACTACAGCATTCCAAAGCTACAGGTTACAAACCGAAACGAACTGGGACTTCTGGTTAACGATATGAATCTTCTTGTGGACGGAATGAGAGATATTATCAAAAACATTGACAGCAGCGTACTTGAAACACAAAATACAGCGGCGGTTCTTGTTGACAACGTAAAAGTCTCTGAAAGCAACGTGCAGCTTGTTGTAAACAATATTTCTGAGGTAAAGAACGAGATGATAAACCAGGCTGCCGGTGTAGAAGAAACCCAGGCAACCATCAACACTATTACACGGACTATGGACCAGCTGAATCGGAATATTGAAAGTCAGTCTGCCAGTGTGGTTCAGTCTTCTGCTGCCATTGAGCAGATGGTTGCAAACATCCGTTCCGTTACTTCCATCTTGGAAAAGAACAAGAGTTCTGTGAACAGGCTGTTCAAGGCAGCCTTGGATGGACAGCAGAGCATTGAAAGTGCAGTTTCCACCTCACGACAAATCTACCAGGAGTCTGAGGGCTTGCTGGAAACAAACGATGTCATCAAGCATATTGCAGAGCAAACCAATATGCTGGCTATGAACGCAGCTATTGAGGCTGCCCACGCAGGTGAGGCTGGTCGTGGATTTGCTGTTGTTGCTGATGAAATTCGAAAGTTGGCAGAAGATTCCAGTGCCCAGAGTCTTCTTATCAGTACTCGTCTGCAAGAACTGGGAGAGTCCATCAACAATGTTTCTGACAACACTATGGAAATTGAAAAAATATTCAGTGTTATCTACGAGCTGGCAGAATCAGTTCAGGACCAAGAGACTGTCATCCTCCAGGCTATGGAGGAGCAATCCTCAGGAAGCGAGCAGGTTTTGATTGCGATGCAATCCATAAACGAGGTTACTACGGCTGTAAGGAACGGCTCTTCTTCCATGATGGAGGGAAGCAAGGAAATTGCCATAGAGATGGAAAAGCTTTCTGACATAACCCATCAGATTACAGATTCAATGAACAAGGTTTATGACAGTACCTCCAGTATTGCCCAGTCTCTTCATGTTGTGGATGATTCCACCACACAAAATGAAGCTGTTCTTGCAAACCTTTCTCAAAAGGTTTCCATTTTCAAAGTATAATCATATTCTGAAGGCTTTTGTTGCTATCAAGGACTTGGAGCTAGCTTGGCTCCAGGTCCTTTTTTCTTAAATCTACTTAATAAAAAAAGAATAGACCTCTCAAACATTCACCTTAATTTGAAGCCAGTCAAATCCTTCCCTATCATTTAAATAAACTGGGCAGGAGATTTACCCTGCTCAAACTATCATTCTTAATCCCAAGGAGGGAATAATGGCTTTACATATTATTAAGAACAGGTCAGTAAACGATGATTTGTTTGATAAGACTGCAGCAGGGAGTCCTCTCTGCAAGTTTAGAATTCCAGAAAAAGAATCTGACCCAAAAACCATGTACCAGCTCATAAAGGATGAGCTGATGCTAGACGGTAATTCCCGTCAAAACCTGGCAACCTTTTGTCAAACCTATGCAGAGGATGAAATCCACCGTCTTATGGATGACTGCTTGGACAAAAACATGATTGACAAGGACGAGTATCCCCAGACGGCAGAAATAGAATCCCGCTGCGTAAATATTATTGCCAGCCTGTGGAATGCAAATCCTAAAGAAGCCATAGGAACATCAACAACGGGTTCTTCGGAAGCCTGCATGCTCGGTGGAATGGCAATGAAATGGAGATGGCGGGCAATGATGAAGGCAAAGGGCAAAAGCTGTGACAAACCAAACCTTGTCTGTGGACCCGTACAGGTATGCTGGCACAAGTTTGCCCGCTACTGGGATGTTGAGTTGAGAGAAATTCCCATGGATGGAACTCGATATATTTCCAACCCCAAGGAAGTGGTCAAGCTCTGCGACGAAAACACCATCGGTGTTGTACAAACCCTGGGAATTACCTTTACCGGGCAGTATGAGCCCGTCCGTGAAGTGGCAGATGCTCTGGATGAATTGCACCGCACCAAGGGCTGGGACATCCCAATTCACGTGGATGGAGCCTCGGGAGGTTTCCTTGCCCCCTTCTGCCAGCCTGATTTAGTGTGGGACTTCCGCATTCCACGGGTTCGTTCTATCAGTGCCTCTGGACATAAATTCGGTTTAGCACCCCTTGGTTGTGGGTGGGTTATCTGGGACAACAAGAAGGACTTGCCAGAAGATTTGATTTTTAAGGTAAATTACCTTGGAGGTGACATGCCCACCTTTGCCATTAACTTTTCTCGTCCCGGAGGCCAAATTGTATGCCAGTACTACAACCTCTTGCGCCTAGGGAAGGAAGGATATTTTAAGGTACAGCAGGGGTGCTACGATGTAGGCAAATTCCTAGCCAAGGGCTTGGAAAGGTTCGGTATATTTGAGTTCCTGTACATCTCAGATTCTCGCAAGGGAATCCCAGCTGTTACCTGGAAACTAAAAGATGATGCAAAGCTACCCTTTGACCTATACCAGCTTTCGGATGTGCTGCGGGAGCGGGGCTGGCTTGTTCCTGCCTACACCTTGCCGGCAAACTGCGAAAAAATTGCAGTCCAGAGAGTTCTGGTACGTCATGGCTGTAGTTTTGATTTGATGGACCTGCTTTTGGCGGATATGGAAAGAGCAATCAATCGGCTTACAGCCCTTCCCCCCGCTCCCAATCCAAATCCCAAGGGCAGCTTTAATCACGGACGTTGATTTAGGAGAAATCTATGACAAACCAAGGAACAAAAAAATCAAGCATATCAACTTGGGCGATGGCATTTATGACGGCAGCGGCCATTATCAGCTTACGAGGGCTGCCCCTCATGGCGGCGGAAGAAATGACCATGTTCTTCTATATTGCCTTTGCCACCGTTCTCTTTCTTATTCCTTCTGCCCTAGTTTCTGCAGAATTGGGAAGTGCCTTTGCCGGCCAAGAAGGAGGTGTATACCGCTGGGTAGGAGCTGCCTTTGGGAAAAAATGGGGCTTTACCGCCATCTGGCTCCAGTGGATTCAAAACGTAGTGTGGTATCCTACTGTTCTAGCCTTTGCGGCGGCAGCCATTGCCTATGGTATCGGAAAGCCAGAGCTAGCCAACAACGGTATGTTCACCGGCTTTTTCATCATCATGTTTTACTGGATTGCCACCTTCATTGCCTTTGGAGGAACGAAAATTCTTTCCAAAGTCACTAGCTGGGGCTTTTTGGTGGGTACTGTATTGCCAGGTCTGGTAGTAATTGCCCTTGGCATTATGTGGTTCCTGATGAAAAGGCCCCTTGGCTTTGAAGAACTTACCGCAGCAGAAACCACTGTAGCTACCATGGTAAACGGCAAGGTGGAACCTCGGTGGCTTCCAAACCTAGCAAACCCCAGCAATTTGGCCTATCTCTCTGGAATTATCCTGCTGTTTGCTGGTGTAGAGGTTCAGGCTGTACACGCTGCCGAAATGGATAATCCAAAGAAGCAGTACCCCGCCGCTATATTTATTTCTGCAATCATCGTATTTGTACTGTTTACCTTTGGGTCTTTGGCCATTGCAGCCGTTGTGCCTAACTCCAAGCTGCAGATTGAGTCTGGCTTGATGCAAGCCCTAACTATCATGCTGGAGGCAGTGAACATGAAATGGGCGCTATACGTGCTGGCCTTCTGTGTGGCATTCGGTTCTCTAGGCGGCGTTCTCTCCTGGGTTTCAGGTCCTAGCAAGGGACTTTTGTCCACCGCCAAGGACGGCCTTTTGCCAGAATCTTTGGCAAAGACCACCAAAGGTGGAGCCCCAAAGAACATGATGCTCATTCAAGGAGTTATTGTTACAGTGCTGGCAAGTCTCTACTTTGTGATGAAAAACGTTAGTGTTGCCTTCTTCTTGCTTTCTGCCCTGACAGTTGCCGTCTACATTATCATGTACTTGATGATGTACATGGCGGCCATCAAGCTGCGCAAGAGTCAGCCCGATATGGAGCGTCCATACAAGGTTCCTGGGGGTATGGTAGGTATGTGGATTGTAGCAGGAATCGGTATTCTTGCCGCAATATTCGGATTAATCTTAGCCTTCTTCCCTCCATCACAGCTTCCTATAGGAAGTCCCAAATCCTACGTGGCAGTAGTGGCGGTGGGAACAATCGGGTTCTTCATTATTCCTCTGATTATAGCTAGTGTTCGTAAAACCACTCCTACCACAGAAAAACCCTTGCGACCAGCAGTAAAATAAAAGAATGGATGGAACTAATTCCAAGTTCCTTTTCTCTCTAGCCTAAACAAAAGGGTGCTGTAAAAGACACAGCACCCTTTTTTGAGCAAGATTTATTTTGATAAATTCCGAATCAATTAGCTTTACCCTACCTACTGCCAGCCTTCCCATATTTTAGGGCAATAGCCCACCGTAGCAGCATTTTTACCATTGCGGACAATAGGTTGTTTTAAATGCAGGGGATTTTCCAGGAGTTTTTCAGCTTTAGCACCATCTTCTAAATATGCAATGGAAGCATAATCTTTAGACCTTTCATCAATTAAAGATTCTACGGCATCCATTCTAGAACCACAGTTTTTTGCCAAACAGGAGATAACATTTTCTAGTTCCCCTCCACTTATTCCCTTCTCCTTTAAGTTCACCACTTGAACAGGGATTCGCCGTTCGGCAAACCATCGTTCAGCCTTTTTTGTGTCGAAATTTTTTGTCGTTCCAAATATCTGTATTGCCATCAGATCCTCCGACAAAACTATATCACGGGAATTTGCCAAGAGCAAGGCTCTTGCCAGCCTTCCAAAGGCAGGGCATTCACTTTTGCACTCTCCATCACCACAGCCCAGCTAACTGGCGAACAATATAGGAAGCCATCAATAAGCCTGCCGCAGGAGGTACAAAGGAAATACTAGCAGGGGTTTGACTAAAGTCCTCTGCATGTGGCTCCTCTTTGGAATACACCACTGTGTAGCCATTGCTTATCCCCCGAGAACGAAGTTCCCGCCGCATAACCCGTGCCAAGGGACATACAGAAGTTTTAGATATGTCTGCAATCTGGAAGCGGCTAGGGTCAAGTTTGTTGCCGGTGCCCATGGACGCAATTATGGGAATCTGTTTTTCTGCAGCGGTCTGAGCCAAGAGTAACTTGCCAGTAACATTGTCGATGGCATCGGCAATAAAATCACAGCCAGAAAAATCCACTTGGGCGGCGGTATCCTTGCCATAGAAAATCGGAAGGCAGGTAACTTTAGCAGTTGGATTGACAGAGAGAATCCTGGCCGCCGCCACTTCAGTCTTGAGTTGTCCTAGGGTCTCATAGCTAGCCACCAGCTGGCGGTTGATGTTACTTTCCACCACCCTGTCCTTATCTATGAGGATAAAATTCCCCACACCAGCACGAGCAAGGGCTTCCACCACATAAGAGCCTACACCCCCCAGTCCAGCAATCAGCACCTTGCTTTTCCATAACTTTTCCACCGCTTCTTGTCCTATCAATCGGATAGTACGAGAGTGGCGGCCGTCCAAGAATTCATCACCTATTGCAGTGTCCTTTAAACTAGCTCCGACAGACTCAGTAAAATCATCCATTACTAAGCCTTTGCCAGAGACTTTTCATAATCCAGGAGGGCTTCCAATTCAGAATTAAAACTTGCAATACCGGCCGCCCAGAATTCCTTTGTTTCAATGTCAAAGCCAGCACGGCGGCACACCTCTTCACAGGAAAAACTTCCTGTATCCTTTAGCAAGCTCTGGTATTTTTCTGCAAAGCTCGCCCCCTGTTGCTGGTATTGCGCATGGAGTCCCAAGGCAAAAAGCAAGCCAAAGGCATAGGGAAAGTTATAAAAATCCAAGTCCGGGCTATAATAGTGGGTTTTTACTGCCCACATATATTCATGACGTTGAGAAGATAGACCATTTCCGTAAGATTTTTCCTGAGCCTGAGCCATAAGGCGACAAAAATCAGAAGCAGAAAGTTCCCCCTTTTCACGTTCTTCAAAAACAGAGCGCTCAAAGTAAAAACGACTTAGGATATCCACCAATACTTGGCAGCTATCTTGCAGATGAAGTTCCATTAGCTGGAGCTTATCAAAGCCCTCACAGCGGCCAATTACATCCTTCATGATGATGTTTTCTGCAAAGATACTGGCTGTTTCTGCCAAGGTCATGGGATAGTGAATAAGCCCGTAGTCCAAGCCCGCAATGCAATGGTGATGATAGGCGTGTCCCAGCTCATGGGCAAGGGTGGTAACATCAGAAAAACTGCCCGTAAAATTAGACAGAACTCG
This sequence comes from Spirochaetaceae bacterium, assembly GCA_017936345.1. Classification (GTDB taxonomy): domain Bacteria; phylum Spirochaetota; class Spirochaetia; order Treponematales; family Treponemataceae; genus Treponema_F. The sequence continues at coordinate 22,426 of JAGBFT010000005.1, read as the reverse complement.
AGAAACCCCCTTTGAAGGGAAATCTATACAATAAGCCCCCCCAACCTTACCCTTGCGAACCTCTGCATCTATCCAATTATTCTCAAAGGCGGTGCGGGCAAAATCTCCCATATCCTTTGAAAAACCATAAAATTTTTCTGTTATGTAGTTGCGGGCTTCTTCAAAGGTCCAGCCATCCATTTTGACACTAGAATCATGAGTTTCCGAGACTCCACTGGAACCAGCCTTTGCACCGCAGCTAGAACCAGCCCCGGAATAAGGTTGTGGCAGCGGGGCAAACATATCGTAAAAATGGCAGCCCGTCTCACCGACTGCATTGGAATCAGTTCCAGCAAGTAGCCGCCCCTTCAACTGCAAATACTTTCTCCAAAAAGGCAGGGAATCTTCAATAGCACCGATGAGGGCGGCCAAGGTCTTTTCACCCATGTTGGCGGAAGATAAGGCTCGGCTCAGGGCATGATTCCAGCCCCGTCTCCGATTTAGAGCAACGGTGGCTCCCTTTATGTTGTTCAGAGCTGCTGCCACAGGAATTTCCATGGACTTTAACAAGGAAATTTCGGTCTCCCAAGCCTTTCGTCTAACAGAAGCATCAGGACTATAAGCCTCGTTTCGAATTTCATTAAAGGTTTTTCCTGTGGCAGAATCCATCAAGTTGGAAATAACCTGTTCGTGAAGGCGACTCCAGGCGGCTCCACCAGTTCGGCACAAATCATCGGCCAGCTGCTCCTCAGCCTGACTCATACGATGCCTTCCATCCTCAATAATTTGTTCAAGAACATATTTATATTGTGCAAATTGTGGAAAACTTGTGTAAAAGGTGGATAAGTCCTGTGAATTTCTTGTTAGTATATCTTGGAAAACCAAGCCTTGAGCCTTTGATTGCAAGGACATCTCTTCCAGCTTAGAAAGATTATTCAAATAATCTGTATTTGTGGTGTCTGTAGAGTATGCGGTATAGGCATAGGCGTTCAAAGATTCCTCCAAAGCCCCCACCTTATTTGAGGCGGTAAGATAGTCTGCAAGCCACTGACAAAAATCATTCATCTGGCCTTTTTCATCCTTAAGCCTTTTGTCCAAGGAATCCATTCCACTTGTGTATTCTATTAGAGCATCCTTGTAATCATTTCCATCAAAACTGGAAAAAATACTGCTTAAATCCCAGCGAGGAACTCCCGCAACTGCCTTATCCATAAAAAATCTCCTCAAAACAAAACCAAAGAAAGACAAAATCAAAACAATCTTCCTTCTCATATGAATTAAACAGGATTTTCCACTATTTAACAAGTCTGTATTGTGTAGCTGAATATCGAATATCCATATATTTTTACATCTGCATTTCCGAAAAATATATCAATCTTATATCCATTTCCTACTTACTATTTCATATTGGCTTTTTTACCGACCATTTAAACAGGAGAATATAATGACAAGAAAAATATCCCTATTTATAAGCATATTCCTTTTGATTGGATTCCAAACCTTTGCCAACATCTCTACCGGTGGCTCCATAGACGTTAACTTTGGAAGTGACAACAAGCCCATGGGAACCGGGAGCTGGAACTTAGAATATAAATTCCTTTCTTTTGCCAGTGCAGGAGTTAAATTATCAGGTCAGTCGAATTTTGAAAATACCTTTGCCCTTACGCCCACCGCCTTTGCCCGCCTGTATCCCTTTTCAGGAGCCTTTGTTGAAGTAAACATAGGTGGCAAATTCAACTGGATAAACAAATCCCTCAAAAAGAACCTTACTATGGGGGGCTCCGTTGGCTGGCGAATTACCAGTGGTCACACCTATATTGAACCAAAATTCAGCTTTGACTATGCTTTCGGTTCAAAAGAGCCTTTCACTTGGTCAGGTGGTGTGGGAGCAGGCTACAGCTTTTAGTCCCGTCGGTTACGGGAAATAAGTAAAAGACGGATAAAGTTTCCGATGGCAGAAATTGCAGACGCAACATAGGTCATGGCGGCGGCGCTTAAAACCTTTTTTACACCCTTTAACTCTTCCTGGCTCATGGTACCGGAATGTCCCAAAATTTCAATGGCACGACGAGAAGCATTGAATTCCACTGGCAAGGTTACCAAATAAAAGAGAACAGACCCAGCAAACAACAAGAGACCAATATCCACCAACAGGCCAAAACTCATTACAAGACCAAGGATGGCCAGCGTAGGCCCAATAGCCGAGCCAATATTTGCAACGGGTACTAAGGTGCTTCGTAACACAAGAGGCCCGTACTTTGTTGCGTGTTGGATTGCATGACCAGTCTCATGGGCAGCAACTCCAACAGCGGCTACGGTTGACTGGCCATACACAGATTCAGAAAGACGCAAAACCTTATGGGAAGGGTCGTAGTGGTCAGTAAGATGTCCTGAAACCCTTTCTATTCGAACATCAGTGATATTGTTGGTCTTTAATAAATAAGCAGCCGCCTGAGCTCCAGTAATTCCCCGTTCAACAGCCTCCTTAGAAAAATCTTCAAAAGTTGACTTAACTTTTACCTGTGCCCACATGGACAACAAGAGGGCAGGCACCACTAAAAAAAGATAATAAACATCAAAAAACACGTTACACCTCATCAACAGAACAATATCCAAGGACTTGTGCTTAAAGCCTTATAAAAGTACTATAAATAAAATACTATTTTTTTACTAGCGGGAAAATTTTTCCGTGACAATATTTATAATCCAAATGCGAGAGTATTGACCAAGTTGCCGATAATGTACTATGAATTGTTGCCGGCTGTAGATTTCCTTCTGTTACCAACCAGTTAAGACAGCAAGGAACAATTCTTTTAGGATAAAAAAAAACCGTACCGCTAAAGGAGGAAGAAAATGCGGTACGGCTTTTATTATTGCTACTAAAATAGAGTGTAATTTATCGGTAAAAAAATGTCAATACTTTTTTTCGCATTTATTACTTTTTTTTACGGTATTTCGCATAAAATAGGAGAAATATTCATGATAAAAGTCGGAATTATTGGTGCTATGGATGTTGAGGTTGAAGGTTTTTGTCATCACATGACAGGGGTAATCCTTCATCAACTATGTGGATTAGACTTTTTGGAAGGTTTTCTTGCAGAAACTCCCGTAGTTGTAGTTCGCTCTGGAGTGGGAAAGGTAAATGCAGCCCTTTGTGCCCAAATGTTGATTACAAAATTCAGGATTTCTCACCTGATAAATACAGGCGTGGCAGGAGCCCTTGCCAAGGGCTTAAATGTCCTTGATTTGGTCATTTCCACAGAAGTAATGTATCATGATGTTGATGCAACAAACTGGGGATATGAGAGCTGCACAGTTCCCGGAATGGACAGGACATTTGTTGCAGACAAAAATCTTATTACTATCGCCGCTGGAGTATGTAAAAAATTATTCCCTGAAAAGAAGATTGTAAAGGGTTTGATAGCCTCAGGAGATCAATTTATTGGTTCAACTGAACTGAAAAATAAAATAAAAAGTCTCTGTAATCCTGCTTGTGTGGAAATGGAGGGTGCCGCCATTGGTCACGTTGCAGCTGTAAACAAAATCCCATTTGTAGTTATTCGGTGCATGTCTGATATGGCTGATGATAATGGGGAAGAAACAGCCCGCTTTAACGAAAAAGAGGGTGGAACTATAAGTTCCCAAGCAGTTTACGGAATTGTCCAAGAACTAGGGAGTCAGTAAGATGCCCCAACAAAGCCGTTCGGAAAAAGAAAGATGTCCTTTTACCCAAACTCAAGCTTGTGATTCCTGCCCTGCCATTATAGCAGAAAGAGAGCAATTCACATCAGCGGAGTTGATTTCTTTGGCAGATACATTGGCGCGCAAGGTCAATATATCATATTCAATTTGCAAGCACCTTTCAGTAAACCCCAACAACAAACTCTACGCCGCCATTGCATGGAAGGAAAGAATACATCTATACCAAGAAATCGACTCTACAAATACTCTTGCCCGGTCTCTCCTGCAAAAAGCTATCCAAGAAAACAAGCTTCATTACAGCAATGGGACCCTTACAAACCAGGCGTGTTCTATTCAAGGAACCATTGTTCTAGCCAACCATCAAACCGACGGAAGAGGACGACAGGGAAGAAGTTTCTTTTCTCCCCAAGCCACGGGATTATATCTTAGTACAATAATCATACCCCCTGGAGGAGTAAAGAATCCAGCCCAGCTAACGGCATCCGCCGCAGTGGCTGTTTGCAAGGCTCTGGAACAGGTTTATCAAATTCAACCAGCTATAAAATGGGTCAATGATATTTTTTACAAGGGAAAGAAAATCGGAGGAATTCTCACGGAGGGAGTAATGGATACTTCCGATGGAACCATTCCGGGAGCAGTAGTAGGCATTGGGCTCAATATTACACCTCCAGATAAAGGCTTTCCACTAGAGCTGGAATCCATTGCAGGAGCCATTTTCTCCAATACCACAGACAGGAACTTTGAGGAAAACAATTCACAAAGGAACGACTTAATTTCAGCTATTATGCAAAATATCTTTCATGCCTTGGAAAAACAGTGGAGACAGGGAGACAGACCCCAGGAAATAGACACCGTTATGGAAGAATATCGACAAAGAAGCCTCCTAAAACCTGGCCACAAAGTAAGGGTATTTCCCCTGGCAGGCTCAACACAGGACTCCTATCTCGCTACCTGCCTTGGAATTGACTCAAATGCACGACTTCAAATACAAATGGAAGATGGAAAGTACAAGCTTCTGGATTCAGGAGAGGTTAGCTTGCAAAGTCAAGAATTCACAAACTAACCTAAAACTTTTCCACAGGTTTTCCTGTTAAATCTTAATTAGTTCATAGGAGCCTCTCCCTAGACCAATTTTTTCTGCATGGGCAATCTGTCCCTTCCAATCTGTAGAAGGATGGGTGTCACAAAAATGGTCTCCATGAATATGTTCCTTTTCATCCAAACAGGAACCCGCACTTACAGGTTGCTTATTTATCTCATCTGCACAAGCTATATCAATGGCTACGGGATCAAAGGATGCAAACATTCCCACATCAGGAACAATAGGAGCATCGTTTTCTGCATGACAGTCACAATAGGGAGAGATGTCCATGGCAAGGCTTACGTGGAAGTGAGGCCTTCCGTGAAGAATAGCCGCAGCATATTCTACCATCTTGTAGTTCAGCACATCATTAGAGTTATCAGCTCCGGGACGAACAGCATCAGTAGGACACACCCCTATACAACGACCACAGCCAGTACAGGCATCTTGGTCAATTGAGGCTTTTTTATTGGCAATGGTAATTGCATCGTGGGCACAATTCTTTTGGCATGAGGAACAACCTATGCATTTTTTCTCGTACACGTATGGCTTTCCTGCAGAATGCATTTCCATCTTGCCAGCTCTGGAACCACACCCCATACCGATATTTTTGATTGCTCCACCAAATCCTGTAGCTTCATGGGCCTTAAAGTGGTTTAGTGAAATAACTATATCAGCATCCATTACAACACGACCAATTTTGGCCTCTTTAACATATTCACCCCTTGGAACAGGAACATAGACCTCATCGGTACCTTTTAAGCCATCACCAATAAGTACGTGACAACCGGTAGACAGGGGTGAAAATCCATTTAGGTAGGCTGCATCCAAGTGGTCCAGGGCATTTTTCCGACTTCCTACATAAAGAGTATTACAGTCCACCAAAAAAGGCTTGCCCCCCAGCTCCCTTACCAAGTCAACAACTACCTTTGCATAATTTGGACGCAAAAAAGCAAGATTTCCCACTTCGCCAAAGTGCATTTTAATTGCCACATATTTGCCGGCAAAGTCGATGTCTTTGATTCCGGCAGCAATCATAAGACGACGCATTTTAGGCAGCAAGCCTTCCTGAAATGTTGTACGAAAATTCGTAAAATACACTTTTGAACTGGCAGATTCTGAATTATCCATTAAAATCCTCCATGTTTAAAAATCTGATTCCATTATACCACAAACGGATAAAAAAAATTGTAAAATTATTTTAAGATTTCCTCAACACACACAAGTTTACTCCAGTTGTTTTATAAAAATCAATCTGTTATACTGGAGCGACCTATATACGAAGGGGAGCAACATGACACACTCTAAGGTAAAGCGTTTTGGAATCCTTACCTCTGGTGGAGATGCACCAGGTCTTAATACCGCCATTCGAGGTGTAGCCCGTGCAGCTATTGAGCAATACGGAATGGAAGTTGTTGGTATACAAAACGGTTACCGAGGACTGATTCAAGGTAATGCAAAAGAAATGAATGCCACAGATTTTTCTGGCATTCTTACCAGAGGTGGAACTATTCTTGGAACTTCTCGGGAAAAACCCTTTAAAAATCCCCTTCCAGATAGAGATGGAAAGCTTCCCATAGACCACATCAAAGAAAACTATGCAAGGTGGAACCTTGATGCCCTGGTTGTTTTAGGTGGTAATGGTACAAATACAACAGGTAGCCTTCTGGCAAAAGAAGGTTTGAACGTTGTTGGTCTTCCCAAAACCATCGACAATGACCTGGTTCACACGGACATAACCTTTGGATTTCACACAGCTGTCTCTATTGCTACGGAGGCCATAGACCGTATCCACACCACAGCCCATAGCCACAATCGAATAATGATTATGGAAGTTATGGGACACAAGGCTGGTTGGTTAGGTCTTTATGCAGGGGTTGCTGGAGGAGGAGACGTCATTCTCTTGCCGGAAATTCCTTACAAAATTGATTCTATTGCCCACCACTTAAAAAAACGCCGTGATGATGGAAAAGAATTCTCCATTGTTGTTGTGGCAGAAGGGGCCTTATCAGAAAAAGAAGCCACAATGGACAAAAAGACCTTTAAGAAGGCTCGCCAGGCCATGCAAAATTCCATAGGTTATCGTGTAGCTCGTGAACTTGAACTAGCTACAGGGCTAGAATCTCGTGTTACAGTGCTGGGATATGTACAAAGAGGAGGAATCCCAGTTCCCTACGACAGAACCCTGGCCACCCTCTTTGGCACAGAAGCTGTTCATATGCTGGCACGAGGTGACTTTGGTAAAATGGTGGCACTGCAAAATGGAAAGGCTGTAGGTGTGCCACTAGAAGACATTGCTGGTAAAATAAAAAAGGTTCCCCTTGACAGTCAAATGATTCTTGCCGGACGGGAGGTTGGCACATGCTTCGGAGACTAGAGTACAAGTGCCACTTTTGTTCCACCTGTGAAGGACTGGGCTGTGTTGGAGAAATGCCTGGAATGGGGGGAGCCTTCAGCAGTGCGAACTTTATTGAAAACGTTGCTGGGTGGAAAAAACTGGCAGCCCAGACACTTCCCCAAACAACTGACTCCCCCGCTGCCTTACAAACCTCACAACTTCTGGAAAAACTTCAAGAAGAAGGATTAAGCCTGCCTGCAATCCGATTGGCCCCCATGACCGGTGCGGTGGAAAATGTAGGATACCAAGATGAAAGAACATTTTACTTTGACCTTATCATTGCCTCCTGTTCAGCGGGAATCAGACTTTCTATTGGTGATGGATGCCCCGACGAAAAGCTTCTTTTTGGAATAGAAGCAGTTAAGGCTGCCAATCAGTTTTTCCCAAAATCAAAGGCAGCGGTTTTTATAAAGCCCTACGAAAATGCCCGCATTCTGGAGAGAATGGAATGGAGCAAAGATATTGCAGAAATCTACGGTGTAGACATTGACTCCTACAATATCATTACTATGAGAAATAAGGTAAACCTAGAAAAAAAGACTGCCGCTAACCTAAAAGAACTAAAAGCCTCATCACATCTTCCTTTTGCCGTTAAGGGAGTTTTTACAGAGGAAGATGTACAGATGATTACCCAGTTAAAGCCGGATATTGTTGTCATCTCCAACCATGGAGGCCGCATTGAAACAAGACGAGGTAGCACAGCCCAGTTCCTGCAAGAATACGGCGGTACGCTCAAGTCCCACTGTGACCAACTATGGGTAGACAGCGGAATCAGAGCTTTTCAAGATTTAGTGGTGGCAGCAAGGCTTGGTGTCACGGAGGTTATGATTGGTCGGCCCATTGTTACAGCCCTTTGCCGTGATGGAGTAAAGGGAGTAATTCAAGCCGTACATACCTTGCTCCCCACCGATAGCTAGTTAACTCCGTATTGCAAACGATAAGCCTTCATGGCATCCAGATGTTCCCTACCCTCAATAATACCGTCCTCAATGGCCTTGATGATATCATTGATGGTAACGATAGAATGGACTGTAATTCCAAAGTCCTTGTAAGCCTGTTGAACTGCAGAAAGCCCGCTGTCCAGAGCCCTTTCCATTCTGTCCACTGTTATAATCATTGCCTCAACCTTAATATCACCTGCAGCCTGTATTTTTGGCAAAACCTCTCGCAGAGCCTTACCGCTGGTCATCACGTCTTCAATAATGATGATACGGTCTCCAGACTGAGGCTGCTGACCAACAAAGAGGCCACCCTCTCCATGATCCTTCGCCTCCTTGCGGTCAAAGCAGTACCCCATGTCAATTCCAAACTTATTGAACAAGGCTACCGCCGCACTTACGGCCAAGGGTATCCCCTTATAAGCTGGACCAAAAAGAATGTCAGCATTTAGATGGTGCTCCTTGATGCAATCTGCATAAAAACCACCTAATCGAGCCAAATGAGCACCTGTCTTATAATTACCAGTATTGATAAAATAGGGTGCCTTTCTACCACTTTTCAAGGTAAAGTCCCCAAAGGTTAGGACTCCACTGTCACTCATAAATCTGATGAATTCTTCTTTGTATGTCATGTTTCCATTCTATCACAAAAAATGTTTCTTTGTAGTAGAACTTGTCCCAGACCACTGCGATTTGACATAAATCTTGAATAGTGTTCTAATGGGATAAAATTGTTTTTAGCTTACTTTTAGGAAGAATAGATTATGAAGGTTAGAATTATAGAAATGCCCTTGGATTTTGGTGGGAATAGACATGGTTCGGACATGGGACCATCTGCCATTCGTCTGGCAGGACTGAAAGAGAGACTTGAATCCCTGGACCATCAAATTAGCCGTTCCCTTTCTCCCATAGATATTAATCCTCAGGAATATGAAGTTCCAGGAAGAAGTGACGCAAAGTATCTAAATCAAATCGTTTCTGCTTGCCAGGTTCTGGCCAGCCAAACAGAAGCAGCCCTTACCCAAGGAGAGTTCCCCCTTGTCCTTGGAGGAGACCACTCCATTGCTCTTGGAACTATCGCAGGAGTTTCAACTGCTTGTCAAAAGAAAAAGCAAAGCATCGGGGTTCTGTACGTGGATGCCCACGGAGACTTTAACACAAATGAAACTTCACCCTCTGGAAATATTCACGGGATGTGCTTGTCTGCTTCCTGCGGATATGGTTTGCCAGAGTTAACTCAGCTATATACTCCCAGCCGAAAAGTTGACCCAAAAAATGTTTGCTATGTTGGTTTACGAGATATTGATGCAGAAGAAAAAAAACTGATGAAGGCAGCTGGTGTTACCGCCTTTACTATGAGTGACATTGACAGGCAAGGCTTTGCTTCTGTTCTCCAGCAAGTAACTGCATTTTTCAAGTCACGGGTAGATGCAGTTCACGTAAGTTTTGACATGGATGTAATTGATCCCATGTTTGCTCCCGGAGTTGGAATTCCTCTTCCCGGTGGATTAAACTATAGGGAGGCACTCTTACTGATGGAAGAAATGGCTTCTACTGGCATGGTGGTTTCTGCCGAATTTGTAGAAGTAAATCCCGTTCTTGATGTACGCAGTCAAACTGCTCGTATGGCAGTAGAATTAATGGCAAGGCTTTTAGGGGATAGTATTTTTTGATTAGGAAAATTATTTTTCTTTCAATCATATTTTTTCTTTCTCTTGATTTCTTTGCTGCAACACCAAGTCCTACACACCTACCCACCTTTCCGGAACAGAAGGATGCCATCCTTTTTCGAAGGCAAAAGATGGATGAACATAAAAGGATTCATCCCATTATTTGGAATTTAAACTGGCATACTGGAATTCAATATATAAATATGAGAGGTTTTCCAAACATAGATGATGTATTCCTCAACATGTCAGAACTAGTTTTTTATTCAAATCAATATAAGGGAGCTATTATTTCAATTGATGTTTCAGGCTTGTTCTCAATCTACTCAAACATTTCTTTTGGATTCACCAAGGGAAGTTTTCCAAAGAACTTTTCCACACAGACATTGCCCTATCACTTTAACAATCTCAGTTCCCTAGAAGCGGACATTTATGCGGCAAAGGTTTCTTATCTTAAATTTAATTTTTCCTTTGCACCATACACTGGCTATACCTTTTCTCGATATAAATTAAATCCAATCACTCCGGGTATAATCATTAGGGATAGAACATATCATTCCATAATAGTGGGCGGAAAACTAATCTTTCGGCCGCATAGACTTTTCTTTATCGAAACCAGCATTTCTTTTTCGCCCTTAACCTATATTGATGATGACTTATTATCCTTGTTCCAAATTAACTATGAAGCAAATTTCACTTTTACAACGAATTATTTTACCTTTTCCCTAGTTGTAGCCTCTCGAAATAATATTGAGTATAAAGAAAGCTTGACAGAGACGAACACTCTAGTAATATCTAGAACAGGATTTAGATTTAAACTCTCCCTCTAAGAATGCCTCCTTTGGCATCTCATTATATTTTATAAATACTTAATTAATTAAGTATTTATAAAATACATAGTTTTCTCTTATTGATTTTACTACAGTGATTTTATACAATGATTTTATGAACAACCAGTCAATTTCTTCCAAGGCAGAAAATATTAGAGATGTACTCCGATACGTAAAAAAATTCAAGGCCGCATCTGTTGTTATTTATATTGACGATAGACTTCTTGAACAACCTCTATTCACTAGCCATATCCGTGATATAGCTATGATACACGAGACAGGAATACAAGTAGTGATTGTTCCTGGTGCCCGCAAAAGAATTGATGAAGTACTAGAAGCCAACAAGATTCAATGGAAGATGAAAAACGGAGTTCGCCTTACTCACCACAATGCACTCCCCTTGATTAAAATGGCTGCCTTTGACGTGGCAAACCGAATTATGACAAGCCTTGCGGGAGAAGGAAAAACAGCTGTCATAGGAAACTGGGTTCGCGCCCGAAGCATGGGAATCCTTGACGGAATAGATTTTTCTGCAGCAGGAGACATAGATAAAATTCAAACTGATGCAGTACGCACAATTTTAGAAGACAGATTTATTCCTATATTTCCCTGCATAGGATGGAGTCTAGCCGGAAAACCCTACAATATTTCTTCTGTGGAATTAGCTGCAGAAATCGCCCAAAGACTGCAAGCAGACAAACTATTCTTCCTTCTTCCTGACGGAAATATAAGTGAATCGAATTTCATAATACCTTCTCATATCTCCCGCTCTCCAGAACAAACAATTCCTGCACTAAATATTGCAGAGGCACAGGAATTATTGGAGTGCAATACCTGCAAAGACAAAGCAGATTCCACTCAGTCTAAGGTAGCTTTAAGCCAGAAGAAAGAAGCTCCTGATTCGGAAGCCAATCTATCTCAACGAGAAAAGCTTCTTCAGTTAATACAAATCGGGATACGAACTTGTTCAAACGGAGTTTCTCGAGTTCATCTTTTGGATGGTTTTGTAGATGGAACGATTCCCTGCGAAATTTTTTCCAACCTAGGGTGCGGCACCATGATTTATCAAAAGGATTATGGTTGTATCAGAGAGATGACAACAGACGACATTCCTGCTGTACTAAATCTTATCAGACCCTTTGTGGAAGAAGGCATTCTCTTGCCACGTACAGAACAAACCCTTGCAAACACCTTCAGTGACTATATTGTCTATGAACTTGATGACGGCATTAAAGGTTGTGCCGCACTCCACTTTTACAACGACTATCAATCAGAAATTGCATCCGTGGCTGTTGATCCAGTTTGTTCCCATTTGGGAATTGGGCCAAAAATGATGGAACATCTTCTGAATAAGGCTGAACTACTTCAAGCTAAAAGCGTTTTTATTCTTACAACAAGAACAGCGGATTGGTTTGAAATGCAGGGATTTTTTCCCGATGAAATTGCTACTCTGCCTGCAAAAAGAAAGGAGCAATGGTCTCCATCCCGTGGTTCCAAGCTTTTTAGGAAGAAATTAAAAAAATAAGATTTTGTTGCTATTATCATTTTGAGAGTCATTTCCTTAAAGAACTACCTCTTTCTTTACTAAAACGTTTCACGTGAAACAATTTTTTCTGGAAAACAAAAGCAAAAATGTTTCACGTGAAACACCCTTACTTTTAATAAAGATGAAAGGCTAAAATATAGAATGTTTCACGTGAAACAAAAAAAAGGGGCAAGCATCAATGACACCCTTGATGCTTGCCCCGCCTGATGTAATAAGAATGAAGTCTATCCCCTCATAGACGGCATTCTACTTAATCTTCATTATCATCACTAGCAACCCTATCCATACCAATGACAATATCTGGTGGATCAATATTAAATACCTTTACACCGGATGCACCTCTTCCCTGCTTGGCAACCGAATTAGCCGTTACACGAAGAGATTTTCCTTGGCTAGTGATACAAACAATTTCATCTGAATCTGCTACATTGATTGCTCCAATGATTTCACCAGTCTTTTCAGAAACCCCATAAACACGCTGTCCACCAGTTGCTCTGCCGTGGACAGAAAACTCATCAAATCCAACTCGCTTACCCGCACCCTTTTCTGTTAAGAGCATCATGTTTTCACCCTCAACTACACGAAGAGTTGCAGCAAGCTCATCATCCTGAGACAACTTTAACCCGGTAACACCCCGACCAGCTCTACCCATTGGGCGAATTGAAGTTTCATTCATACGGAGCGCTTGGCCTCGTCGTGAGATGAGAACGAGCTCATCTTCCCCAGAAGTGAGCAAGGCTGTTACCAGCTTATCACCTTCATCCAGTTTAATAGCAATAATACCCCTTGTTTTGGCATTACTAAACTGACTAGTTTGAACCTTCTTCACAACACCTGCCGCAGTAGCCATGAGTACATATTGAGTATCACTAAACTCTTTTAAGCTGACAACAGCAGTAATTTCTTCGTTGGGAGAGACGGTAAGCAAGCCCTTGATATGAGAACCTCGGGAAGCACGACCAGCTTCTGGAATCTCATGAACCTTGAGCCAGTAGCCCTTTCCTTCGTTGGTTATGAACATAACATAGTCATGGGTAGAAGCAATAAAAATCGGGTTAACAAAGTCGTCCTCTATCAACTTAGCACTATTGCTACCCTTACCACCCTTACCCTGGGTTTTATAGGCAGTAACAGGAAGGCGCTTAATATATCCAAGATTAGAGATGAGAACAACCATCTCGTCTTCCTTAATCAAGTCCTCAATATTAATTTGCTCAACCTCATCAGCCACAATATCGGTACGGCGGTCATCCCCATATTTTTCTGCCAACTGACAAGTTTCATCTTTGATAACTCCAAGAATCTTTTCTGGATGAGCTAGCAAGTCCTTTAGATGGAGAATCAAAATCTCCAATTCCTCTAATTCTTTTTTCAAATCTTGAATTTCTAAATTAGTCAGCCGCTTTAATGGCATATCAACAATGGCCTGAGTTTGTGCATCATCAAAGCCAAATCGTTCCATCAAAGCATTCTTTGCAGACTGGGTATCCCGTGAACCACGGATAATCTTAATTACCTCATCAATATTATCGATGGCTACAATGAGAGCTCTCAAAATATGGGCTCTCTCTTCAGCCTTTCTTAATTCAAACTTAGTTCTCCGTGTAACTACATCTTGACGATGTTCCACAAAATACTGGATTAGGCTTTTGAGTGTAAGTACTTCTGGGCGACCCTTTACAAGGGCTAGATTTATAACACCAAAGGAAGACTGTAGGGATGTTTTAGAAAACAACTGGTTGAGAACAACCTTTGCAATGGCACCCCGCTTGAGACCAATAACAATACGAACATCATCTCCGGCAGAACCATCGTTTACAGAATCAATTCCTTCTATAATCTTGTCTCGAGCTAATTCACCAATACGCTTGCAAAGATCATCGGTACGTACTTGATAAGGGATTTCTGTAAAGACAATCGTCTCTTTTCCCCTTTTGTCTACTTCAATGGTAAACCTACCACGAATAAGAACCTTTCCCCTACCCGTCTTGTAAGCCTGACGAATACCCCTCTTGCCAAAGATAATTCCACCGGTGGGAAAGTCTGGACCCTTTACAATATTGCAAAGGTCGTCTATAGAGATTTCCTGATTATCAATGTAAGCACAAATTGCAGAACATACTTCCCGTAGATTGTGGGGAGGCATATTGGTTGCCATACCAACAGCAATACCGCTGGAGCCATTTGTTAAAAGGAAGGGAAATTTTCCAGGAAGAACAGTGGGCTCTTGTCGGGTATCGTCAAAGTTGGGAACAAAGTCCACCGTCTCCTTTTTTATGTCTGCCACCATCTCTTCTGCAATGGTAGACATCTTGGATTCGGTATATCGATAGGCAGCAGCGGGACTTCCATCAATTCCACCAAAGTTACCCTGCTTGTGGATGGGCATGTAGCGAATGGAAAAATGCTGGCCAAGTCGAACAAGGGCATCATAGACAGAAGCATCCCCGTGAGGATGGTAGCGTCCCAACACGTCACCAACAACGGTGGCACATTTGCGGGTCTTACCATTGTAATGGAGCCCTTCCTCATTCATGGCATAGAGAATACGTCGGTGAACGGGTTTGAGACCATCTCTAACATCGGGCAAGGCTCGACTTACAATAACGGACATAGAATAGTCAATGTAAGACTTTTTCATCTCCGATTCTATGGAAACTGGAATTAAGGTTCCACCTTCCGGGGTAATTATTTCTTCCATATATCATCCTTAGGTCAGCATATTTGAACTAAACATCCAATGTAGCATAAGCTGCATTTTCTTCTATAAATCTACGGCGTGGTTCAACCTCTTCTCCCATCAAGGTACTAAAGATGTGGTCAGCTTCCACAGCATCTGTAAGCTGAACCCTCTTCATTCTACGATTGGCCGGATCCATAGTAGTTTCCTTTAATTCCTTCCACTCCATTTCACCAAGACCCTTGTATCGCTGAACATCAGCCTTTCCATCAATGTTTTTAAGAATTTCATCTCGTTCTTCATCAGAAAAAACAAAGTATTCTTTTTTTCCGTACTTAATCTTGTACAAGGGCGGCATTGCAATGTACACGTAACCATGCTCAATAAGCTGGGGCATATAACGGAAGAAAAAGGTTAGCAATAGGGTAGAAATGTGAGAACCGTCAACGTCTGCATCCGCCATAATGATAATCTTATGATAACGCAGCTTTTCAATGTTAAAGTCCTTGCCAATACCTGCCCCTAAAGAAGCAATTACTGGTTGAAGTTTTTCGTTGTTGATAACCTTATCTATTCGAGTCCTTTCTACATTCAACATCTTTCCCCACAAAGGAAGAATTGCCTGAATTTTTGGGTTTCTCCCCTGCTTGGCGGAACCTCCCGCAGAATCACCCTCAACAATGTACACCTCGCATTCCTCAGGATTCTTTGAGGAGCAGTCTGCCAGTTTTCCCGGTAGACCAAAGCTATCCATTCCTGTCTTGCGGCGGGTAGCTTCCTTTGCCTTGCGAGCAGCAATACGAGCGGCTGCCTCTGCCACAGCCTTTTCCAGAATATGCTCTATTGTCCTTGGATTTTGTTCAAAGAATAGGGTCAAATGCTCATTTACCAGAGACTGGACAATTCCACGAACCTCTGTATTTCCAAGTTTGGTTTTTGTCTGACCTTCAAATTGAGGCTCCGGCACCTTTACCGAAATGACAGCTGTCAATCCGGCACGAACATCTTCTCCAGTAAGTTTTTCCTCCTTTTCCATCTTTTTTAAGAGCTTGGAATTATTTTTGAGGAATTCGTTCATCACTGTAGTGAGAGACACCTTAAAGCCTTCCAGATGGGTTCCACCTTCCTTTGTGTTGATGTCATTTACAAAGGTAAGGATATTCTCGTTGTATCCATCATTGTATTGAAGGGAAACCTCTGTATGTACATCATCACGCTCACCACTGATAAAAACAGGGGCTTCGGGAATAACCTTTTTTCCTTCGTTCAAATATGTAACAAACTGTTTGATTCCACCTTCAAATTGGAAAAGTATTTCCTTGGGATTAGAAAGTCTCTCATCCCTAAAGTAAATCTTTATACCACTGTTGAGAAAGGCTAGTTCACGGAGCCGTCCACAAAGAACATCAAAATTATATGTCGTAGTTTCAGTAAAAATGGTAGGGTCAGCCTTCCAGCGAATAGTAGTTCCCTGGCGGCTTGAAGTTCCAATTTCTTTTACTGGAGCTACAGATTCTCCTGTACGGAATTCCATAAAGTGTTTTTTTCCGTCTTTTTCAACTGTTGCTTCAAGCCAGGTGGAAAGAGCGTTTACACAAGAAACTCCAACACCATGAAGACCGCCAGAAACCTTGTACGAACCCTTGTCAAATTTACCACCAGCATGGAGACGAGTAAGAACCAGTTCAAGGGCACTAATTCCTTCTCCAGGATGAATATCTACTGGAATACCACGACCATTGTCTTCTACCCGAACAACATCATCTTTTTCCAATACCACGTAGATTGTATCACAGAAACCAGCCATAGCCTCATCGATACAGTTATCCACAACTTCATACACCAAGTGATGTAGTCCATCTGGACCTGTTGATCCGATATACATACCAGGGCGTTTTCTTACAGCTTCCAATCCTTCTAAAACAGTAATATTGGAAGCAGAATAATTCGCACTCATTTCTTTTCCTTAAAAGCAAATAGCTATGAAAATACTAAAGATTTCTATAGAGAATAATCGTTTTCTATAAATAGTATTATATCTATATTGCAGAAAAAAGTAAAGGCGGGTTATAATGTTGGCATGGATTCACCGGACTACACACCTTTTTGGGAAGAAACCCTACGACAAATAAAACAATACTTAACAGAAAAAGGTCGACTAAATGAATTTGTTCTTTG
The DNA here is from genome assembly GCA_017936345.1 of Spirochaetaceae bacterium. Classification (GTDB taxonomy): domain Bacteria; phylum Spirochaetota; class Spirochaetia; order Treponematales; family Treponemataceae; genus Treponema_F. Next base: position 5,427 of record JAGBFT010000005.1, on the reverse strand, counting down.
GTACAATATAAACTATGTAGGTTCACAGGAAGGAAAAATCATTGCATCTGTTGCTTCCAATTACATTCGCAATGAAATGAATAAAAGAGGCTATCTTTCCACAATTCAGGACACTTTTTTTAAAATCTCTGGTTTAGATATGGAACTAGAAATTGTCATAGAAGAGAGAAATTCCAATAAATCACGTTCATCCATCTCTTTTTCAGATAATTCACCTACACAGCAGGTTTCACAACAAACGAATCCAGTTAAACATACATTTCAGTCCGAGGTTAAGGAATCAATTTCTCTTGATAATTCAAATATAGATGAAAAAATTGTTGAAAAGAAAACCCATCCTGAATTATCAGAACAATATTCATTTGAGAACTTTATTTCCAGTGATGAAAATGCCTATGTTTTTAATGCAGCCCTAGCTGTTTCTAAAAATCCAGGTGTGGCTTATAATCCTCTCCTTATCTATGGAGGAGTAGGACTAGGAAAAACACATCTAATGAAGGCTATTGGTTATTCCATTTTCCAATCAACAGACTTTAGGAATGTAATCTACATTAGTGCGGAAAATTTTACCAATGAATTTACCCAATCTATCAGGGATAGATCTGAAAAGAAATTTAAGGATAAATATCGCAATGCAGATGTTCTTCTTATTGATGACATTCACTTTTTTGAGGACAAAGATAGAACACAGGAAGAACTTTTCCACACCTTCAATGCCTTGTATGACAAACACAAGCAAATGGTATTTACCTGTGATCGTCCCATTTCTGAATTAAAACAAATTACAGAACGATTAAAATCCCGCTTTACTCGTGGAGTTAGTGCTGATATCCATATGCCAAAATATGAGGTTCGTTCTGCAATTATTCAGCATAAATTGGAAAAACAAGGAAAACATCTTTCTTCAGAAATAATTGACTTGATTGCCAAGACCATTCACTCGAATGTCCGTGATCTGGAAGCTTGTTTAAATAGCATTATTCTTTATTCAGACATAACAAACGGTAAACTCACTCTGGAACAGGCAAAGGAAAAGATATCAAAGATGTTTGCTCAAGACACAACACAGATAAATGCTGAAATTATACAACGTGTTGTAGCGGATTATTTCAATATATCTTACTCTGATATCAAAGGGAAAAAACGTCTTAAGAATATAGCTTGGGCTCGTCACATTGCCGTCTACCTTATTCATGAACTAACAGAGCTTTCATCTACAGAAATTGGCCACGAATTTGGAGGTCGTGATCATACAACTATCATGCATTCCTGTGAGGTCATTACAAAGCAGCTTCTGATAGACGAGAGTCTAAATGATACCTTGACAATAATTAAAAAGGATATAAAGGAATACAAGAAGAATAGTTAGACAACTTGTTGATAATATGCTAATATTGTGTGGAAAACTTGAAATTTATATTTTATCTGTGGAAAATGTGGAAAACACTTAAAACTCCTCTCGAGTTATTATCGTTGTATATATTTTTAATATAACGATTTAGCTTAGTTATCAACTTTTCCACAAGCCTTATTATTACTATTATGAATTTATATAAATTTATAATATAAGGAGAAGTTTATGAGATTTACCTTTGATAGAGATGCAATGATTAAAGAAATTTCTATTGCCCAAGAAATCATTTCTACCAAAAATGCAATGTCCATCCTTTCAAATATACTTTTGATTGCTGAAAAAAATACTTTGTATATTAAAGCAACCGATATAAAAGTAAACTTCGAAACAAAGATTCCAGTCATTGTTGAGGAAGAAGGCAGTACAACAATTTTCTGTGATAAGTTTATGAGTATCTTATCTAATATTCCCTCCGGTGAAATCGAATTTATTCAAAACGATATCAAGGTAATAATTAAACCTCTCACAAAAAAGGTTAAGTTTGATTTGAAAAGTATGGCAAGTGATAAATTTCCAGAATTTTCTTCAACAGAAAATGTACCTTTCTTTGAGGTACCTGCAGATCAATTAAAACAAATGATTGAACAAACTATTTTTGCCATTTCTGATGATGAAACAAGATACTTTTTAACAGGTGTTCTTTTTGAAAAAAAGGGAGACAATCTAAACATGGTTTCAACAGATGGTCCTCGATTAGCCTTTGTTTCTAAACCAATTTGTCAAGGAGTGGCTGATTTTGATTCAGTTATTGTTCCTCCAAAAATCCTCACAACTATTTTAAAACGAGCTCCTTCTGAAGGAATGATTTCTTTAGCAATTGTTGAAAGAACAATTTATGTTAAATTTGGAAATTATAATTTTTCTTCCGTTCTCATTGACGGACAATTTCCCAACTATAGCCGTGTAATTCCTGAAAACCAGAAATTTAGCTTTGAGCTAGAAAAATCTGATTTTATGGATGCTCTCAAGCGAGTAACTTTGTTGGTGGATCAAAAAATACGTCGCATCTATCTTGAACTTTCACCTGGCATTTTAGTTATTACTTCTCAGGAATCTAGTATTGGTGTAGCTAGAGAGGAAATTCCTTGTAGATATGACGGAGATGCAGTGACTATAGCAATGGATTATACCCGTATTGAAGAGCCACTAAAGGTTATGGATGCTGATAGGGTTATGTTTGAGTTTACTGAGGTTATGAAACCAGTAACTGTAAAACCTGTTCCAGAAGCTGATTATTTCCATGTCATTATGCCAATGCAAATGATGGGGTAATGGGTGCCATTTCTTACCTTATCCTGCACCAATTTTAGAAATCTTCATGATGCAACAATAGACCTTCTTTCAAAGGAGGTCTATTTTGTTGGAGAAAACGGGCAGGGTAAAACTAATATTTTAGAGTCGCTTTATTATTTAGCCTATGGTTCTTCTTTTAGGACTCGCACAGAACAAGAAATTGTAAAAGATGGAGAAAATGCTTTCAGTCTACGTACAATGTTCAGAGAAGAAAATGATTCTATAATTTCCATTTACTCTGAATTTCAGCGCGGTCAAAAAAAAATATTAAAAAATCAAAAAAAAATCACAGATAGAAAAGAATTGGTCAATACAATTCCTTGTGTTTTATTTTGTCATGATGATTTGGATTTTTCTGTAGGCGAACCAGAGAGAAGAAGGTTTTTTATTGACCAATCTCTTTCAATGTACGATGCAGTTTATATTGACGAAATGAGAGCATATAAAAAGATTTTGAAGAATAGAAACCTTGTGTTAAAAAATAAAGATTACAATATGCTGGAGATGTACGATCAACAACTTGTACAACGTGGAATTTATATTCAAGATAAACGAAAAAAAATGATTTTTAAGTTTAATATGATTTTCACTCGATTGTATGAAAAAGTTTCTGGCATTGAAAACGTATCAATTTTGTATGAACCTTCTTGGAAGGAAATAGATAATGTAACTCCTTCTCACAAGCAGGTTCTGGAACTATTGATTTCAAAAAGAAATGTGGATTGTGCAATGGAAACAACCATGTCTGGACCCCACCGTGACAGAATACGGTTTATAAAAGACGGAAAACCCTTTGTTCCAACAGCTTCTACCGGTCAAAGACGCTTAATTTCTCTACTGTTGCGGGCAGCACAAGCAGTTCACTATGGGGAGACAACAGGTAAAAAACCTGTTCTCCTTATGGATGATGTGTTGTTAGAATTAGATCCACATAAACGACAAAGGTTTACATCTATATTGCCACCCTACAACCAACTTTTTTGTACTTTTTTGCCCGGCGAACCCTACGAACGATATAAAACTTCTGAGACAAAGATTTATTTTGTGGAAAACGGGGTTGTTCATGGATAAAATTTATTCTAATTCCGAAATAATGAAGGGTGTTTTAGAGGGGTTGATTTCTGATGCAGATAAAAAAAAGATGGAGGAAAGTTCTAGCTTTATCTCCATTTGGAGGTCTATTCTTTATTCAATAAAAAGCGTTGTCAATCCCAATAGTGGTAGTAATATGTTCTTTCATAGTAGGGTCATAGATATTAAAGACACTACCTTGGTTCTAGAGGTTGACCACTCAGGCTTTATTCAACTTTTTGAAACACATAAAAAATATATTCTTAGGGGACTTGAAATGAAGGTTCCTCAACTTAATATTAAGAATATTTCTTATAAGCTGGACAAAAAAAATGATTATAATACTCAGCGTAATTTAACTAGGGAAGAAATGGCAAAATGTATTATGGATGAATCAAAAAAAGAGGATACATTAATTCAATTTTCTGGGGAAAATAAAGAATACCCCGCAGAATTGGAAGTAATCTTTTCTAGAATGAAAAAATCAATATTGACTAACAATAAATAAATATGATATTGTTCTGAAAATTGTCATGTATAACCTAGGGCTTGATGTTTTCTTGCCCGTGTAAATAAGGAGCGTGTTCTATGAAACGGACATATCAGCCCAGTAGAGTGAAGCGAAATAGAAAATTTGGTTTTCGCGCCCGCATGAAGACCCGTGGTGGTCGTATGGTTCTTAAGCGCCGCCGTGCAAAGGGCCGCTATAAGCTCACTGTTTCTGATGAGAAGAAGCCTTACTAATAGTTAGTCAGGTATGGGAACAGACTTGATAAGGACGGGGACTTTTACCCGCCAGGAGCGTGTTAAAAAGTACTCAGACATTCAAAATCTGTTTAAGAAGGGGAAGCGGGTGAGTGTTCAAGGGGCAAAGATGTTCTATTTGCCTAATGATACGAATACAAATCGTATTGCATTTACCCTGCCCCGTGGCTATGGGAACGCTGTGGAAAGAAACCATTCCAAGCGCCTTAGTCGTGAGGCCTATCGTTATTTCAAAGCATTCCTGAACACCGGATATGATATGATTCTCTTAGTGTATCCGGGAAATGATTCGTTCCGTACACGGTGTGCACAAGTCCGTAATTTATGCTTAAAAGCTGGAATAATTTCGGTATGAAAAAGCTTTTGGTTCGATTTTTGTGTGTACTCATTCGTTTTTATCAAATCTGTATTTCACCTCTTTTTCCTCCAAGTTGTAGATTCTATCCAACCTGTTCTTCTTACGCCTTGGAGGCAATCCAAAAACATGGTCCTTTCGAAGGGACATATTTAGCAGTCAAACGCATTGCAAGGTGTAACCCCTTCTGCAAGGGAGGATATGACCCTGTTCCATAGGCCTTGACTGTTTCAGGAGTTTTATCTTTATGGAAAAAAACACAATAATAGCAATCATTTTGTCTACGATTGTTCTTATCACCTTTACCTTTCTGCAGACGGTGGTGTTTCCACCGGAGCCGGCTCAGGAGACAGTTGTAGTCCAGGAGCAGCCTGCCCTTGAAGCCACTATATTGGAGTCTACGGGAGTTGCTTCCGGCAGTCTTGCCATGGCCTATCCTGACAGTGAGGAAGCAATCCAAGAGCAGGAAATTGTCATCAACACGGGAAAGGCCCGCATTACTCTCACCAACCGTGGTGGAGATGTTATT
>JAGBFT010000065.1 GCA_017936345.1 Spirochaetaceae bacterium | reverse complement strand
GTGCCTCCAAATTCATCCAAACCATTTGTGTCTGGTACAAAGGAGTCGGAGCCTCCTTCCAGAAAATCCGACGGCAAGTCCAGAGAATCTGGAGATGAATCCACAGAGTCCAAGGAAAAGTCTACTGGCTCTGCTGCTGCGCCAAGATTGTCAAAGTCAGGAAGATCAAGGTCCCCAAGGTCTCCCAGCCCATCTAATCCTAGGTCGGTTTCTGATGGTGGGGCAACATCCGATATGGAGTCCTCAAAAGAATCTGTGGGAGGGGCTGCAGTTACTTCAGGCTCAGGATTTAAAAGCTCGGCTAATTCCGGGAAATCACTAAAATCCGTGGTTCCAGCTGGTTCAGGATTCAAAATACTATCCAACTCCGGAAAGTCGGAAAAATCTACTGAACCCTCAGCTTCGGCAGAGACATCCTTTTCCGGAATCTCACCTTCATCACTGGAATCAGTTTCCTCAGAATCAGAAGGAATAGGCATTCCTAAAACAAAGTCGTCAGAATCGTCCTCTTCTGATATATTTTCGGGAAAGGGTACACGAGAAATGGGTTCTCCCCTTTCCTCTCGAATAGCGAGTTCATTTCCTAATTTTTCTACATCTTCGCTGAACTGTCTCAGCTGCTCTAATCCCGGCATCTTATAACTTAAACCCCGTTGGAAAATTTGCGTTCATCATATCATCGGCTTTTTTATACCTTCCCTTTAGTTTTCCTGCAACAGATAATTATGGACAAAACCACCTATGGAAACAGTTTATACCTATAGTTTTAAAAGTCCATGCCGATATTATAAGCGATTATGAAGAAATTTCTTGTGTTATTTTTGTTGACTGTAGTTTTGCCTTTGGCAGCTCAAGACTTGTCCCAGGATTTGTCTCAAGATACCTACACTTACAATAACCTCATTGCCCTCATAGATAAGGTTGGCGCTCCGATAGTTGAGGATGATTACATCATTTTCACCGCAGATAGCAGTTCCCGTCATGTGGGAATTGCCTTTGACTTTGAAAGCTTTAAGACAATCCATTCCTTTCAAAAAGTAAACACAACAGATATAGACGGCAAGGTTGTACAATCAGTGTACTTCTACATTCTTCAAGTTCCTAAATCTGTAAGCCAGGTCTCCTACAGACTGGTAATTGATGGATTGTGGACTGTTGATCCCAACAACAAAAAACAGATTTTTGACCCAAAATCAAAGCTGAGACTTTCCACTGTGGCCATTCAGCGCCAGGAAGTACCCGCCACAGAAACCCTTCAAAAAAATCTGGTACGTTTTGTCTATCAGGGGCAACCAGGACAGATTATTCGTCTTGGAGGGACTTTTACCAACTGGGATTCGTCCATCTACGTTATGAAAGAATCTGCTCCTGGTTTGTATGAACTGGAACTTTCGCTGCCACAGGGAACCCACTACTACGCCTATTACGATGGAATGGTTTCTTTTGTGGACAAAACCAATCCCGAGAGAGCCTATACCATAGACGGAAGAACTGCTTCTGTCATTACAATAAATTAAACTATGTCTCTTAATTGGAAAGAAATAGACTGTGTTCTAGAAGAACTTGAGCTGGAAGGTTCATTTATACAGCAAATTGTGCAGCCCAACTTTGACACAATAGCTTTCCACACCTACAAGAATGGTCAATCCAAAACAATTCTAATCTGTCTGGCGGCGGGCGCTTGCCGCATCCATCAAACTTGGTCAGCAGTACCTAAAAGCAACAAGCCTCTCCGCTTTATGGAATTTCTTAAGGCCCGCATAAAGGGAGCCCGTATCAATTCCATCTGCCAGTTGGGGCAGGAACGAATCATCAAGCTGGAGCTTGCTCACTGTGGCCAAGAGTTTTTGCTCTACATTCGCCTGTGGAGCAATGCCGCAAACATTATTCTCACAGACACAAACCACCTTGTTTTGGACTCCTTTTACCGCCGCCCAAAAAAAGATGAGGTTACTGGGGGTATCTTTCAAGAGCCTGCCCCAGACATATTGCCCAAATCCAAAGAATGGGAGATTCGCAGTTTTGACCAGTTGCCCCAGCATCAAGAATTAAGTTTTAACCAAAAAGTAGACAAGTGGTATGGTGAACACGCAGGGCAGCTTTCCCTGGAAGCACTATTGGAACAGGTGCAAAAATTTTACAACAGTCGCCACAGTAAAATGGAGACAGCCCTTCAACGCCTGGAAAAAAAGCGGGATGAATTCCTGGAAAACCAGCAGTGGAAGCATTATGGGGACCTGATTCTTACCTATGGTCACCTTGTAGACGGAAGCAAGGATTTTTTGGAGTGTGAGGATTATGAAAATGGCGGCCTTATCCGCATCAGAATTGACCCTAAAAAAAGTGCCCAGGACAATGCTACCCACTACTACAATACATACAAAAAAACCGTTTCTGGTCTAGCAGACCTAGAACAGGATATTAAAAAGGCACGGCGGGAATTACTTGATTTGGAGGCAACCTACCAGCAACTGTGCAAAGAACCAAATCCCATTCGTCTTCAGCAGCTGTTAAAAAGGCAAACCACGCCCCGGCAACAGATGGAAAGGAAACGTCCTGGCCTTGCCTATCAGGTGGAAGGCTGGACTATTTTAGTGGGACGCACAGCCTCAGAAAACGACGAGCTGTTGAGACATCACGTAAAGGGGCTTGATATGTGGTTTCACACCAGGGATTATGCTGGCGGTTATGTTTTTGTAAAAAACCGCCCGGGAAAAACCATCCCGCTTTCCATTATGCTTTGTGCAGGAAACCTAGCTGTCTACCATTCCAAGGCTCGTAAAAGTGGAGAGGCAGACTTGTATTGTACCCAGGTAAAGCATTTACGGCGGGCAAAAAATGGACCAAAGGGGCTCGTGCTTCCCAGTCAAGAAAAAAATCTTTTCATTCAGCTAGACAAGGAGATTTTAAAAGGTTTGGAGGAAGCCTTTGTTATCTAGCCAATTTATCCTCCATGGGAAAATCCCTTTTACATTATATTTGACACAGGAAAAATTAAAATTTATAGTAGTATAAAGATACTTGCAGTGTCAAAACAGGAGATGCTATGTCAACCTACTCAAATACCAGCGCCTTGTTTACCGATTTTTATGAATTGACGATGGCTCAGGGATACTGGAAAAATCAAATGAATTATCCTGCCGTTTTTGATATGTTTTTCCGCCGGCAACCCTTTAACGGTGGTTTTTCAGTCTTTGCAGGTTTGTACTCCTTGCTAGAAGCCTTGGAAAAATTTTCTTTTAGTCAGCAAGATATCGAATATTTGGACAGTCTCCATATTTTTGAGGATGGATTTCTTCAGTATTTGAAGGATTTTCGTTTTTCTGGAGACCTGTACGCTCAAAATGAGGGTTCAATTATTTTTCCCAACGAACCCTTGATTCGTATCCACGCCAACTTGATTGAAGCGCAAATTATAGAAGGATTGGTGCTTAACCATATTAACTTCCAGAGTTTGGTGGCTACAAAAACCGCCCGGGTTTGGCTTGCTTCTGGGCAGGGGCACATCATGGAGTTTGGACTGCGGCGGGCACAGGGACCCGATGGTGCTATGAGTGCCTCAAGGGCAGCCTATATTGGGGGAGCCGCCGCCACGAGCAATGCCTTGGCAGGAAAACTCTACAACATTCCTGTACAAGGAACCATGGCCCACTCGTGGATTATGTCCTTTCCCACAGAGCTGGAAGCCTTTGAAAGCTATGCCCGACTTTATCCCAAAAATTCCATCTTCCTTATTGATACCTACGACACCTTGAATTCCGGCATTAAAAATGCCGCCCGTGTAGGAAAAAAACTCTTGGAAAAAGGCCACAATTTTGGCGTGCGTCTAGACTCTGGTGATATACAATATCTATCCAATAAGGTTAGGAACTATCTGAATAAGGAAGGATTGACAGAGGTCACAATTTCTGTTTCCAATGAACTGACAGAGGAAATCATCCAAACTCTAGTACAACAAAGGGCTCCCATCAACAGCTGGGGCGTAGGAACCCACATGGTTACTGGGGGGAACGAGTCTTCCTTTACCGGTGTGTATAAATTGGCTGCCCGCTACTACCCCTCCACACAAAACATGGAGCCCACCATGAAATTTTCTGACAATCCAGAAAAAACCACCAATCCAGGCATAAAGAATCTTTGGCGGCTCTACGACCAGGAGGGAATGGCTCGTTGTGACATCATGTCCCTGGAAGATGAACGAATTATAGAAGGCAAGGAACAGCGTTTTTATCATCCTTCAGGAGACTACCGCCAATTCACCCTTACCCCTGCCAAGGTGGAACCTCTTCTCAAGCTACGAATCCAAAAGGGACAGTTTCTTAGCAAGGAAACTACCCCGCAACAAGCTATCCAGGACGCCCGTAAAACCATGCGTCAACAACTGTTAACCCTAGATGACACTTACAAGAGGATACTCAATCCACATATTTACAAGGTATCTATTACAAAGCAGTTGCGACAACTTAAAATTAAGTTCATAGAGGAAAGAATCAAATAGCATCTTATGGAACTCTTTCTAAACCTTGCTGCCATTCTCAACATTATCTTTATCACCTTTGTATTGTTCTTTGAAAGAAAGGAGGATTCCCGGCGATGGGCATGGGTTTTGGTTCTATACTTTCTTCCCTTAGTGGGAGTGATACTATACATTCTTTTGAGTGGTCATTTTTTTACAAAGACAAAACAGCTTACCCGCATTTCCCATTTCTTTGATGGGTTGAATGTTTTATTTTATCAGGAGTACAAGGAATCCCTACAAGATTTTTATAGTTCCCTTAACACCCCCGTTGTAGAAGAGTATAAGTCTCTGGTAAAAATGAATGTTACTGGAAACAAGAGTCCCCTTGTCACCACCGTCACAAGCCGCATCTACTGTTGGGGACAGGATATGTTCCCCGAAATGCTGGCAGATATGGAAGCAGCCACTCAAAGCATCTACATAGAATCCTTTATTATCCACGATGACACCACAGGCAATGCCCTTATGGATGTGCTATGCAAAAAGGCGCAGGAAGGAATAGAGGTAAAACTTCTTTATGATGATGTAGGCTCCATCCTAACCCCCAATAGCTTTTTTCATCGTTTAACCAAGGCTGGAGGACAGGTTCAGGCATTTTTCCCGGTAAAATGGAGACTCCCCCTTTCCATTAACTTTCGCAACCACCGGAAAATCACTGTGATTGACGGAATAATTGGTTATATGGGGGGAATAAATATTGGAGATGAATATGCCAACTGCAGCAAAAGCCGGGACAAACTCCTATGGAGGGACACCCATATCCGCCTCACAGGACCTGTAGTAATGAATCTTCATTCCACCTTTTTAATAGACTGGTTCACCACCCCTGCCTGGCACACAAGGCTAAAAAAAACGGATGACATTACAAAACTCTTTTCTCCAGAAACTATAGAGCTCCTTCAGCAACAGCTTTCCGCTGCCAAGCATGGAATTACAGAAAAACATCCCAGCCATAAAGGAATTCCCACCCAAATAATTACCGCTGGCCCAGATGATTTGTGTACAACAGAAATTGAAGATGCACTTATCCGCATGATTATGGCAGCAAAGCGCTATGTATATATTCAAACACCATATTTCACTCCCACCCAGGAGTTTTACAAGGCGCTAAAGCTCGCAGCCATGTCTGGAGTTGATGTTCGGATTATGGTACCAGACCAATGGGATAAATTCTACGTTCGAGAAGCTGCCTACCAGTTTATTCGTGAAATGCTGGACTTTGGAATTAAATTCTATCACTATAACGGCTTTATCCACTCGAAAACCTTGGTAGCCGACGACAAAATATCTACAATAGGCTCCACCAACATAGACACAAGAAGCTTTGACCTACACTTTGAGGTAAACGCCATCTTTTATGACGAGAATTTAGCCTGTCAGTGCAGACAGATTTTTGAAAACGACATTGAAAACAGCCGCTTGGCCACCAGCCAATGGTTTGAATCAATGCCCCTACTCCGTAGAGCCCTTTGGGCCTTCTTTAAAATGTTCTCGCCCCTCATGTAAGAACCTTGAGCATAGCATCCCATAAAATCCCACAAAAACAATGCCAAGACAGGGAGATTTGTCCTCACAGACAAAAAAAGAGCTGCCTTCCAGCAGCCCTTCTTCCATTTAATCAGCATTAAAACCTGCCTCTTTTGATTTGGCAACACTAAAGCTTGCCTGTTGTCAAGGACGCAACAAAAACCTAGACCTTCTTTGTTACGTAACCACTTCTCAAGCAGCGTGTGCACATCTTGATTGTCATGGTGGTTCCACCAATCACAGTCTTTACCTTAACAAGATTTGGCTTCCAAACACGGCGTGTATGATTATATGACTTACTCACTCTATTACCGGTCATAGAACCCTTTCCACAAATTTCGCATCTTCTGGACATAATAAACCTGCCTATAAAATATCTGAAGGAATATATTAACAAAAAAAGGCGATAATGTCAAACCATTATCGCCATCTAAGATTAAAACCAAACCTTATTTTTCAGTAAATACCAACAAGGTTGTACCATCCTTGCCAATCAAGCTCAAGGTATTTCCAGACCATACATAGTGGGAAGCCTTGTGGAGCAGGTTCAAGAATACCTGCTCAAGGACAGCAACATCCCCACCATGTCCATGGGGTTCTGTAACACCAATGTCTTCAAAGGTGATTTGTCTTGTGGCATAATTTACATCATATCCGCCCAAAAGGAAATTCGTTCCGGTAAAACCGTTCACATCCATTCGTGTTCCAAAAGAAAGGATGGGCACAGCCTTTGTCTGGTCAACAGAACGAACGCCATTGCCATCAAAATATGCTGTCAAAATCCAATGGGTAGCATCAAGCTTTAGACGATTGAACAACAAGGCTGTTTCACCACTGGACTTTGCAATTTCCATTCCATGACCATCAGCAGCAATCCTAAATACGTCTGCATCTGTCAATGTCTCTAAATATAATCTCTCGAAATTCTCCAAATCAGCGGGACCAGCCATCATTGTCACGCCAAAGGGACCACCAACATAAAAGTTACCGTCAATTGAAACAGGTCCACTGTAATTATTCACACCGGAAAAACCGTACACATCATAATCATAAGAACCAGCCTTAGGAACATCTGCTGAAAAAGTAATGGTCTCTCCGTAAGGAATGGCCAATTCAGCACCATCACGCAAGACAGAAGTCAACTTCCAATCTCCAGCAATTCCATAATCATCAGAGGAAGTTGCAACACCCTTTGACGAAGCGCATCCAGTCAACATCAACCCTCCAGCCAAGACAACGGCCACAAAACAAAAAATACTACTACGTAATCTAATCATACTAAACTCCTGTAAGAAAACTACTTCCTACTTCACAGTATAAGAGATAAAATAAAGACATGCAACTGTCCAGTTGTCATATATCATATATTTATGTTATTATGACGGGAGTTTTTTTTTCGAGGTTGTAACTATGGATTCACACGAAATTACCATGGAAAAGATTGTAAGCCTTTGTAAACGCCGGGGCTTTGTATTTCAATCATCCGAAATTTACGGCGGACAGGCAGGAGCCTGGGATTATGGCCCAATCGGCATTGAATTAAAGAAAAACATACAGAATGCTTGGTGGAAGGAAATGACCCAGCTTCACGATAACATTGTTGGATTGGATGCCTCCATCTTGATGCATCCACGTGTGTGGGAGGCTTCTGGTCACGTGGCCAACTTTTCAGACCCCTTGGTTGACTGCAAGCAGTGCAAGATGCGTTACCGCGCGGATACAATGGATCAGGATGCACTGGCCGCCAAGAAATGTCCCGGCTGTGGTGGGGAGCTAACAGAACCACGAGCCTTTAACCTCATGTTCAAGACTCATATTGGACCTGCAGAAGACACTGCCAGCATTGTTTACCTGCGGCCAGAAACTGCCCAGGGTATTTACGTAAACTACAAGAACATCATCCAATCCAACAGGATGAAGGTTCCCTTTGGAATTGCTCAGGTAGGAAAGGCCTTCCGTAACGAAATTGTTACCAAAAACTTTATTTTCCGTACCTGCGAATTTGAGCAGATGGAAATGCAGTTCTTTGTAAAACCAGGGGAAGATGACAAGTGGTTCCAGTACTGGAGGGAACAGAGATGGAACTTCTACAAGAAGTATGGTATCCGTATGGAAAAGCTCCGATGGTACCATCATGAAAAGCTTGCCCATTATGCAAAGGATGCCTACGACATTGAATACGAGTTCCCCATGGGATTCCAGGAATTGGAGGGAATCCACAACCGCACCAACTTTGACCTGAGCCAGCACACAGAGTATGCAGGAAAGGACCTGCAGTACATTGACCAGGACAATGGTGCAGAACGATATATTCCCTACATCGTGGAAACATCAGCCGGTCTTACCCGTAACCTTCTCATGTTCTTGTGCGATGCTTATGAAGAGCAGAATGTGGCCAAGGAGGGAGAACCAGAGGATTACCGTACAGTTCTTCACTTCCACCCAAAAATCGCCCCCATTACTGTGGCGGTATTGCCCTTGATGAAAAAAGACGGTTTGGCAGAGCTGGCAAAGGAAATCCAGAGCGAGCTGAAGGAGGACTTTGTAACTGATTATGACCAATCGGGTACTATCGGAAAGCGGTATCGCCGTCAGGATGAGGTAGGAACCCCCTTCTGCATTACCATTGACCACGATACAAAGGAAGATGGAACTGTTACCATCCGTTTCCGTGATTCCATGGAACAGGTGCGGGTGCCCCGCAGTGAGCTGGCCCAACGTATCCGTGACGAAATCAAAAACTACCAGCGCCCCTAAGTTCCTATGGAATACGTTGTTCTAGGACGATCCAATTTACTTGTAAGTCGAATTGCCTTTGGTGCATATGGTTTGCAGTATGTGGATTCTGACGAAGATGCTGCCCAATTGGTTTCTATGGCATATCAGGGCGGTATTAATTTTTTTGATACTGCCCATCATAAACCCTTGAGTGAGACACGTTTAGGCAAGGCCATACAATCAATTCACCGTCAACACATCATCATTGCATCAAAATCAATGGCAACAGATGGAGAAACTCTAAGGCTTGACATAGAGTCAAGTCTAGATGCCTTGCAGTGTGATTATATTGACCTGTATCAAATTGAAAATCACGATTTTCTTCCAAAGGAAGACAGTCAGGATGGATTGTACAAGGTGCTGAAAAAATTCAAGGAACAGGGGAAGATTCATCACCTTGGTTTTGTTACAGAAACCCTGGAGCTAGCTCAAGAGGCTATTGATTCGGATATTTACGAAACATTGCAGTTTCCCCTGAATATTCTGTCCCCAGAATTAAATCTAGAAGTTGCCAAAATCTGTGAGCAAAGAGACATCGGATTTATTGCCATGCAACCCCTTTGTGGTGGCGTGTTCAGGAACATTCCCCTGGCATACGGATTCCTCAAACAATACGAAAATGTCATTCCCCTGTGGGGAACTCGGCTTCCAGAAGAATTGCAGCAGATTTTATACTTTGAAAGTCATCCGCCAGTAATTGATGAAAAATTTTTAGAGGAAGCCCAACACACCCGGCTGCTCTTCTCCTAGATGATTCCGGTAGTCTTTACAATATCAGCTGTTTCTTGTCTGTTAAGAACACGAATA
This sequence comes from Spirochaetaceae bacterium, assembly GCA_017936345.1. Classification (GTDB taxonomy): domain Bacteria; phylum Spirochaetota; class Spirochaetia; order Treponematales; family Treponemataceae; genus Treponema_F. The sequence continues at coordinate 24,602 of JAGBFT010000065.1, read as the reverse complement.
ATTCTTATACCGGAATCACCAGTTTTTACCGTAATAACCTTGCCATTTTCATCCCGCTCTCCCACTATCTGAACAATGGGATGCTTAGGGTTTTCCGGATTAACGTCTGATACACGGCCAATCTTTCCATTGGAAAGGAACACATAAGAACCAATTGGAAAAAGAGAAAGGCTATACAACAAAGCCTTGATGACCAACTCGTCATATTGTTTTGTCTGGTTCTGCAGTAGTTCAACCATAGCCTCAAAGGAACTGGCAGCCTCCTTATAGGTTCTAGGAGCAGTAATAGCTTCAAAAGAACATACGACAGAAATAATCTTTGCGTATAGGGAAATCTTATCGCTTTTAATGTGACGAGGATATCCAGTTCCGTCTTCTTTTTCGTGGTGTTCCAATACAGCCAAACAAATACTCAAGGGAACTTCAAACCCCTTCAGGATGGTATAGGAAACAATGGGGTGAGTATTCAGTAAATTCTTTTCTACTGGAGACAGATTCCTCTGAGAAAGGTATAGTTGACTGGGAATACGAATCATTCCAATCTCGTGGAGGATACAGGCAACTCCCAGCTCGGTCATTTTTGTAACAGACATATGAAGCTGTAATCCAACGGTAATGGCCAGAACAGTGGAGCGGAGGGAATGGGCAATCAAAAAATTCTTAGGATTCTTATCTTGGTTTGGATGAACCTGCAGCACATAGCGTCGATTTAACTTTACAAAGATACAAAGCTCCTTAATCCTTTGGAACAACAGCTCTACGTCAATTTTTTTGTGGGTTGCATAGTAGGTATATACATCAAGAATAAAGCCATAATACTCATTGTACACATTCTGAACCACAGTCATCCTGTGTACCTCATCAGTAATGTAGGAAAAATCATACTTCGTTTCAATGTCTTGACTTTCAACGGGAGCTTTCTTTTCAGTCTCTACAGGTGAAACATCTATCCCCATTTCAGCCATAGAAACATCTTCTGTTTTTCCAATAAAGGAAGTAGAAGCAGTAATTCTATTGGGCAAGGTGGAGGATCCCCTGCCCGAAGCGCCCATCGCTTGATCTGCAATAGAAACAGTACCTGTAGAGTATATTTCTGTGAACTGCCAGTCTTTTAAAGCCTTGATTATCTTGGGAGAAAATTTTGCCCCCTTGTTAAGGAGAAGAAAAGTATCGTCAAGCAACAAATCTTCCGTGAAACGACAATTCTCTTTTAAGTCATGCACACTAAACGAATTCATATTCTCTCCTGCAAAACAAACACCCCTTATACTCTATCGGAAAGTGTACATAAATTCTATACCCGAAATAAAAAAAATGGCTTGCAGTCAAAAAAACTACAAGCCAAGTCAAGACAATACAGGAGATAAACACTTACGGCGTCTGGATGTCGATATCGCCGTACGGGCCCTCCCACCGTACACTCATAGTATCGGAGCAGGAATTTGAAACTTTAGAAAAACTTGCAGACCATTCACATAATTTGCTATGATAGGCAGGTGGAAATTTTTGAAGAAAAGGAACTATACCGCAAAAGAATAAGGCAAAGGCTTGCTGAACATCAAAAGCTCGAAAACTTGCATGTGCAGGAAGAGGCTGCAAAACAACTGCTCCTTTCCTCCCAGTCTTATCAACAAGCTACAACAGTCCTAGCCTATGCTGCCACCCACCAAGAACTTTCCCTAGATAAATTTATTCAACAGGCTTTAATGCAAGGGAAAAATTTGTTCCTGCCAAAATCCTATCCCCATAATTTTTCTATGGAGTTTTTTCAACTAGACAACAAGCTATCACTCCAACAACAACTTGTCTGTGGAAGCTATGGTATCCGGGAACCCCATTCCCATTTACCCTTGCTAGCTATGGATGCAATATCCTCCCTCTCTTTAATCCTCATACCTGGCCTAGCATTTACCCGGGATGGAAAACGTTTGGGCAAGGGAAAGGGATATTACGATAGATTTTTATCTCACATTCCCTTTCCTCTCCCAATACAAAAAAGACCCATATTAATGGGAGTCTGCCATTCTTTTCAGGTGGAGGAAAATCTTCCTACGGAAAAGACTGATGTGAAGATGGACTACATTCTCACTCCATCAAAAATAATTACCTGTAATCCTTAGCACTAGAAAAACAACAAAATAAATTTTTTTACTTTTTACACCTTGACATTTTTTAACGATTCCTATAGTATCATCCATGCATTCATCAATGAATGATGCTCCCTTAGCTCAGTTGGTAGAGCAACGGACTGTTAATCCGTTTGTCGCTGGTTCAAGCCCAGCAGGGGGCGCTCGGCAACCGCTTGCGGTTGCCTTTTTTTTGTCCTGGAGAAAGAATCCCGCCACCCATTTCACTCCTGCACCAGTTTCCTTCAGATTGTAAAAAAATACCGGCAGTGATATACTCCATGGGTATGAAAAACGCTGGATTCAAGCTTTCCGAACTGGTAGAATTATTTTTCGTCTTCTTCAAGATAGGAGCTGTTACCTTTGGTGGCGGCTATGCCATGCTCCCCATGTTGGAGCGTGAGTTGGCGGAAAAGCGGAATTGGACCACCAGGGAAACAATGCTGGACTATTATGCCATTGGCCAGTCCACCCCGGGAATCATCGCCGTGAACGTGGCCACCTTCATTGGATTCAACAAGGCTGGACTTATCGGTGCCGTAGTTGCCACCGCCGGTATTGTCACCCCCTCCATCATCATCATCACCATTATTGCCCGATTCATCAGCAACTTTTCTCAGATTCAGTGGGTTCAAAAGGCTCTCTCAGGAATCAACGTGGCAGTAGCCGCCCTTTTAACAAAATCTGTGTGGGATTTCAGCAAGAAGGCGGTAAAGAACATTTGGAGCCTGCTCTTGCTTTTGGCTGCCTTTGTTTCCATGTATTTCTTTGGAGTTGAATCCCTTGTGGTAATCCTTGTCAGCGCCAGCCTTGGAATTGCATTCTCTTTTCTAGCAGCCAAGAAAAAAGTCCAGAACCAGGAGGAACTTGAGCAATGACCCTATTGCAATTGCTGTTTACCTTTTTTTATGTTGGGCTTTTTACCATAGGCGGGGGATTGGTAGCGATTACCCTTATGTACGGCCCAATTGTAGAGGGTGGCCTAATTTCTTCCCAACAGTTCTACAACATGGTTGCTATTTCAGAATCCACCCCTGGCCCAATTGGAATAAACATGGCCACCTACATTGGCTATGAACTCTACGGGGTAATAGGAGGAATTGCCGCTACAGCTGCTACCGTCCTCCCCTCTCTTGTCATAATCACCATTATTGCAAGGTACTTTGGTCGCTTTCAGGACAAACCTCTGGTCAAGGCAGCCTTTACCGGATTAAGACCAGCCACCAGCGGTATGGTATTGGTGGCGGCAGTGCAGGTTTTTGTCATTGCCATACTAAACATACCAGCCTTTCAAGAAACCGGAGCCATAACCAGCCTTGTAAAACTGCCCTCTGCAATCTTTTATGGGGTAGCCTGCATTCTTTTGTTCAAGACTAAAATTAGTCCCATCCTGATAGTGGCGGCAGGTGCAATTTTTGGCATTTTCCTGCTATGACATTCAGCAGGACCCTGTAAAGAAATGCCCCCAGGACTGCTCAATCCTAGGGACAATGGTTGTTTTGAGGAGCTACCCACAGCACCTTTATTTTTTTAGAACCTCAGCAACAGTGGCCGCCATTCCAGCCAAGCCCTGCAAATCTGATGGAATGATGAGCTTTGTAGATTGGCCGTCAGCCACCTTTTCCAGCGCCTCCAAACTTCTTAGTCGGATAAGTCCATCATCCGGTTGCACAGCCTTGATTCGAGCCAAGCCTTCAGCAGTGGCTGTCTGTACAGCCAAAATAGCCTCGGCCTCACCCTCAGCCTTGCGGATGGCAGATTCCTTCTCGGCCTCAGCCTCAAGAATCATGGCGGCCTTCTTTCCTTCTGCCACCAGAATTGCAGACTGTTTTTGTCCCTCTGCAATGAGAATAGATTCCCGCCGTTCCCGTTCTGCCCGCATCTGCTTTTCCATAGCTTCCTGAATTGTAGACGGTGGAATAATATTCTTTACTTCCACACGGTTCACCTTGATTCCCCAAGGATCTGTTGCCTCATCAAGGATACTCCTCATACGAGTATTGATAACGTCACGGCTAGTAAGAGTTCCATCTAGCTCCAGCTCGCCAATAATATTGCGCAAGGTTGTGGCAGAAAGATTTTCAATGGCATTCATGGGATTTTCCACCCCATAGGTATAAAGCTTTGGATCTGTTATTTGAAAATAGATGACGGTATCAATCATCATGGTAACATTATCCTTGGTAATAACCGGCTGGGGCTGAAAATCCAGCACCCGTTCCTTTAATGAAACCTTATTTGCAATTCGGTCAATAATAGGAACCTTTACATGAAGACCAACACCCCATGTGGTAAGATACCCGCCCAGCCGCTCAATAATAAAGGCTTGTGACTGGGGAACAATGCGAATGTTTTTGATGATGATAACCAACAAAAAGACAATCAAGGCAATGACAATGTACAAGAACATTTTAACCTCCCTACAAATCAAACAATCCAAATTAGGAAAATTCCTAATTATCCTCACTGGGTAATTTTTCAACCACGAGGGTAACACCTTCTATTGCTCTAACAATACAGGTAGCATCCCTTTCTATGGTTTTGTTGTCAATGGATTGGGCAGACCATTCCACACCATTAATTTTGACCAGCCCCTTTTCAAATTCAGTGATTTCTTTCACAACCAGAGTCCTTGCCCCTATGAGGGAGTCTGTGTTGGTTCTTTCCCTTCCAACCTTTAGTTTTTTTATGGCGACGGGACGAGTAAAAACCAGCAGGAGGGAAGAAATTACAAGAAAAATTAAAACCTGCCACACAAAGGGAATTGGCAAGGGTGAAAGCAGCATCATCAACAGAGCCCCCAAGGCAAACCAAATGGTGGCCAACCCAAAGGTAAAAAACTCTATTATTGTGAACAAAACTGCAAGACAAAACCAAAACCATGGCAAATATTGAAGAATAAAGTCCATAACTTAGATTATAAGGCTAGATGGGGTTTTTGTCATTAAAAAAATATCGGCTTGCAAATTTTAGACTTTCGGTATACCATTGTAGTGATAATATTTTCATATCTACAGGGGGATTCTTATGAAAAAGATTGTTTTGTTGGCAATATCCACCATTCTGCTCTTCGTTTCCTGCGCCAGTTCTCCAGAAAAGGCTGCCGAGGCTCACCAAGAAGAGGTAAATCAGGCTTTTGAAGAGGTGTACGGTCACTTTGACAAGCTGCTGATTCTGGATGGAGCAAAGGACTATAAGGTTAAGAAGGGTGATACGCTTTCAAAGATTGCAAAGGATTTTTATGGGGATGACAATGGTTATTACTTTCCTTTGATTATGTTGGCATCTTCTGAAACAGTTTTAGACCCAGATTTGATTGAGCCGGGAATGGTTCTTACTGTTCCAGATTTACAAAAAAACCTAGCGGACACCTCTGTTCACGAAAGTCTGAAGGGCTTCTTTACAGAAATTGCAGATGTGTACAAGGGAAAGGATACAGCAACTGCAGGTACTGTTCGTGAAGAATTGTTAAAAATTGCAAGGGCGCTATAGGTGCTGGACAAGGGGCTGTCCTGGAGATTTTATTTTGCAGAGGTCAGCCCTTTCTTTTTATTTTCACAATCATTTTCATCTTGACCCAAAATCGATACTGTCGTATATTTAGTTATTATGTCTAAAACAAATAATAAGCCAAAGAATGGTGGTTTTTTCCAGAGGCTCATAGATGGTTTGTTAAAAAACGATGATCCTGAATTGGAAAAAAAACGTGTAATGAAACTCATTGCAAAGGAATTGTCAAAGACTAAGTACAAGTTCTACAAGTACGGTACGGACGAGGTGCTTCCTGCCTTTGCAAAAACCTTTTTCACTATCTACAAAACCGTTTCTCCTGGAAAAATTTACTTTCAGTCAAATGCAAACCAAAAGTTGTATCAGCGTATGGTTCTCAATAGCATGATGAGTGAAAAACATCTTGAGTTGATAGACCAACTTTCGGAAGAAAACATCATTGAAGAGGCAAAGAATGTGTCTTTGAACCAGCTCAAAATCCAAGTAAAGGAAAAGTGTGAGACCCTTTTTACCTTCTTTGATGCCAATATAATCAATCGCATTGATACCCTGTATTCTCAGTTCATGCTTTTCAAGTCATTCTGTGAATATGATTATTTTTTCATGTTGAAAAAGTTCGATTCATCACTAAGAGAAAACGATTTTTCAGTGACTCCTCAGTTCGAGGCAATTACTGGTAGATACATCGTCGATGACTTGCAGGATTTTTTAACTATTGCATATAATCTTTCAGAGTATGACGACTGGAATGATTTGTTTGCGTTCCTAAAGAAGGTCAAAGATGTGGAGCCAGTATCCAAGGGAACATGGAGTAGGTTGGTAAACAGACTATTGGATATGCAAAGTAGTCGTGTCTTTGAGATGATGATTCAGTTGATTCAACAGAATCCTGGATACATTACAAAGCCAGCAAAGACTCGGGAGCATATTACAGAAAAATACATAGATAGTATTCGACAAGAAGCGGAAAAGGCCCTGTCTCGTATTCAAATTGAACAGAAATCCTCAAAGATTGACTCATTGGTTAGTTCAATTTTTGGAACCACCTCCATTTCCCGCATGAAAAATTACACGGAAGAGCAGAGTGCTGTCTTTGAGCGAAGAAATATTGGTTCCTTTAGCTATCAGCAACCCATGAATTATATGAAGGCCTTCCTTTTGGACTATGTGAAGAAGGATGTCCGTGAATTGGCGGATTTGGTTCTTGTACGTGGAAAGTGGTCCACCTCATCATTGGCAACACCCATGTCCGAAGCCTATCATCAAATGCTGGAATTATCCAATAAAATCGTTGAATTTGATGAAACCTTGTCGGACACTGGTGCTATTAGTGGCAAGTTGAAGACATTGTTGACTCGATGTGACAGGGATAAAGAGGCTCTCAATATCATTAGAACCATTCTAAAGGACACAAATAGCGCCGCCCGTGATATCCTTGTATCTGGAACCCAGGAAATCATTACCTTTGCCCGTAACTTAAAACTGGTATTGGAGGATTATGCAAAACCACATCCAGAGCTGGTAATCAACTGGAAGGAGCTGGAGCATTTTGCAGACTACAATATCAAGGAGCAGGCTGTGGCCATCTATAAAAAGCTCCATCTGTTTGTAACTCTTATGCAAAGTCTCTTGGCCAACAAGGAAATATAAACATCCTTGGGATTCATCGGGATTCATCCCCGGGATGAATCCCTGAGCGTGGGCTCAATGCTTGATGCATTTTTTCGAAAAAAAAACCGTAGTTGAGATGTCCTTCAACTACGGTTTTTCAGTAACTTAAGGCTTAACCACACCTCATCAGAAGGCCTTTACAACCTCTCCATTGGGATAGCGACTGGCAATAAAGTCAATGATTTTCTGACTCTGAAGAGCCTTTACCAGGGCAACGATTTTTTTGTCTGTCTGATTTCCGTCCTTCACAGCAATGATGTTTACATAAGGGGAATCAGAACCTTCTACAAAAAGTCCGTCCTTGCTGGCAATAAGACCAGCGGGGATAGCATAGTTTCCGTTGATTACAGCGGCATCCACGTCAGCCAGGATACGAGGCATGGTAGCGGCCTCCAACTCGGTGAACTTCAAGTTGTTGGGGTTTTCAATGATGTTGATGGGAGTAGCTGTGATTCCGGCGGCTGGGTCGAGCTTAATAAGACCTGCGGACTGCAGCAGGAGAAGCGCACGCCCCTCGTTGGTGGGGTCGTTGGGGATGGCAATAGTTGCATCCTTCAACTCGGAAAGGGACTTCAGCTTCTTTGAATAAAGAGCCATGGGCTCAATGTGAATGCCGCCGGCGTTTACCAAATGGTATCCCCGCTCAGCATTGAAGGAATCCATGTAGGGCAGGTGCTGGAAGAAGTTTGCATCAATCTGTCCACTCTCCAGAGCCTCATTTGGAGTTACATAGTCGGTAAATTCCATTACTCTGAGGGTAATTCCCTGAAGAGCCAAGTCATCTACAACTAGCTTAAGCATTTCTGCATGAGGCTCTGGTGTTGCGCCAACAGTCAGAACATTCGTAGCCTTATCTTTGCCACCACCTGCGAAGAGGCTTGCGGCAACCAACAGTACAAACAAAGTAGAAAAAATCTTTTTCATCTTACTTCTTTCTCCTGTAAAATAACTTTAATCCTATCGAACTAGTATGAATTACTATATAATCAAAAGTCACCAATATTGTCAAGCAGAGGAAACCACCTTACCGCTTGGACATGAGCCTGGCACTGATACGGGAACCAATAAATTGGATTGCTTCCACCAGAATCAAAATGATGACAACAGCAGGAATCATTACCATGGGCTGATTTCTTTGATAACCGTAACGTATGGCCAGATCCCCCAACCCACCGCCACCAATGGCTCCAGACATGGCAGAATAACCAATAAGATTGATGATGGTAAGGGTTACTCCAGATACAAGCGAGGGCAAGGCCTCCGGCAACAAAACCTTGAGAATAATTTGGATGTTTGTGGAACCCATAGCCCGGGCTGCCTGCACGACTCCTGGGTCAACCTCCTTTAGGGCTGTCTCTATGATACGGGCCACAAAGGGAGCCGCTGCAATGGACAGGGGAACGATGGTAGCCGCAGTTCCTATGCTTGTTCCAATAATGAGGCGGGACAGGGGGAAAAGCAAAATCATCAGAATCATAAATGGAAAGGAACGGAGGGCATTTACAATGCGGGTAAGCACTTGATACAGAACGGGCTTGGGCATGATACCAGCAGCAGGATCTGTAACGCAGAGTAAAATTCCCAGGGGCAGACCCAAAAGCACAGAGAACACAGTAGAAGCAAAAACCATGGCAAGGGTTTGCAGGGTTGAGGGCCATACCAAAGACATGACGGTAGAAAAATCCATAAGAACTCCTATTTTAAAACTGTTTTACTGGAAGATTTAAGCCTCTTCCACAATGACACCCTGCTCACGAAGAAAGTCAAGGGCCCTGTCCAATTCCTCCTGCTCACCATGAATGTCCACCAGCAGGGTTCCGATGTCACGAGCCTCTGACTCAGTAGCGATGTGCTGAATACCTCCAGCCCTGATATTAAACTCAACCTCAAACTGATGGGCCATTCTACTGAGAACAGGCTCCCCTGTAAGATGGTTTATAAATCGCAGGGTATATTTTCCACCTTCATCCGACCACCGTACAAGCCCCTGGGATGGAGTGCCTGCAGCCTGCCCATCCATTTCCTGCCCCTTCCTGGAATCTGCAGAAGAAGCCGACTCATCAGCATCAGAGGGCATAACACTAAGGTTTGCCAAAAAGTCCTTGGTAACAGGAGACTGGGGGTATGAAAAGATTTGGGACACAGACCCCTCCTCCACCACCTTTCCCCCTTCTAGAACAGCCACGTAATCACAGGCATCACGTACAACCTCCATCTGGTGGGTAATCATAACCACAGTAAGCTGCATCCTCCGCTGTATTTCACGAATGAGGGTCAAGATTGAGCGGGTGGTTTGTGGATCAAGCGCACTGGTGGCCTCGTCACAGAACAAGATATCCGGCCTGTTTGCCAGGGCTCGGGCAATGGCAATGCGTTGCTTTTGGCCACCAGAAAGTTGGCTGATGGGAGAATTAGCCCTGTCTGCCAAACCAACCAGCTCCAGCAGCTCTGCTACCCTAGTCCTTATTTCATTGGCAGGCGTGCCACAAATCTCCAAGGGATAGGCGATATTCTTTGCAGCAGTACGGGATGAAAACAGGTTGAAGCTTTGAAAAATCATACCAATGCGACGGCGACGCTGGATGAGGGCATCACCTTTAAGGTTATCCACCTGTTGATTATCGTAAAGTACAGAACCTGAATCAGGCTTCTCCAAGAGACTGATGAGCCGAACCAAGGTTGACTTTCCTGCTCCACTTTTACCGATTATGCCATAAATGCTGTTGGAAGGAATGGTGAGGCTCACATCCCGAACTGCATGCACATCCTGACCTGAGGCCGAAGCAGCAGGATAGGTACGCACAAGATTTTTCAGCGCAATTTCCACAAGACACCGCCTTAAAATAGATTTGGGAATTATACTTTATAGGAAGGAATAAATCAATGTACAAAAAAAGCTGCCCTAGAAGTTTACTTCAAGGACAGCTTTTAGACCTAAGGGTAAAATCTCAGTATGTCTTACAAATTGGCTCAAAGGTATCTACCTTGAGAGAGGCACCACCAATGAGACCACCGTCAATATCTTCCTGGGCCAAAAGAGCCGCAGCATTACCGGCATTCATGGAACCACCGTACTGGATAGTTGTAGCCTCCGCCACCTCCTTTCCAAACATATCGGCAAGAATTCCACGGGTAAACTTATGGATAGCCTGGGCATCTTCTGGAGTGGCGGTCTTTCCTGTTCCAATTGTCCAAACAGGCTCATAGGCAATAGTTACCTTTTTCATCTGCTCTGCAGTTACATCGGCCAAGCCCTTGCGGGTCTGCTCCTCACAAACGGCTTCTGCCTTGCCAGCCTCCCTTTCTTCCAAAAGCTCTCCAATACAAAGAACTACATCCAGACCCTCTTCCAGAGCCAGCCTAACCTTCTTGTTAATCATTGCGTCATCTTCCTTATAGATGTGACGACGCTCAGAGTGACCAAGAATTACAACCTGAACTCCCAGGTCCTTTAACATGGCAACTGAAACCTCTCCAGTGTGGGCACCAGAAACCTCGGTGGACATGTTCTGTGCACCCAAGAGGATGTTTGACCCCTTGACCACCTGAGAAACAGCGTCCAGGTTTGTAAAGGAGGGTGCAATCATGTACTTGTTTTTTCCATCCTTAAGGGCCTCTACCAGGCCTTTGGCCAACTCTACAGCCTCGCCCTTAACCTTGTTCATCTTCCAGTTACCAGCAATGTAGTATTGTCTCATATTGAATCTCCTATTGAAACTAGTATACCTCTTTCTTTCACTTGTGACAATGGATTAGATTGGAAATCATGGTTTTCTGACACACCTGCATAGGAAGACATGATTTTATCTCAGTCCATAAAATCATTGTAATCTGCCAAGGCAACCATAATTTGTTGATATAAGATACGACTTTTTTCCAGGGTGGCACGACCAGGATGAGGGGACAAGCCTGCCTCCAAATACAGCTGCTCAAGTTTTTGCTGGCTGGGAAAGGCCAAGGCGGCACTCTCATGGTAGGGACTGGTGCGAATAGCCTGATCTATGGCAGCCAACTGGGAAATAACTTGATGAAAGGCTGACTCAAAGGCAGCTCCGTCTTGGAGCACCAAGGCATCCTGGCACAGCTGCAGTCCCTTGTGAGCCGCCTTGTATATTTGGAACAAGCCATCCTTTAGGCTGGCACGAAGATGGCGGAAGGTGGTGGCAAGCCCTTCCATGTTGGCAAGAAATTTTTCCCTTTGTTTTTGTTGATTGTCAAAAAATTCCTGTCGTTCTGCCCAACGAGGGGCTTGCTGCAAAAAATCCTCCAAGGGGAAAAACTCTATTCCGGGGATGGAAAGGCTGTCGGCAGTAAGGGAAAAGGTTTTTTGCTCGGGATGGGCGGCAACCTTGCTTTCGAACCACCAGGCATATAATTCCATACGTTGATCTGTAATGACAGCCTCCCCTGCATAGGAGGTTCCAAGGGAGGTGTCGGCAGAAAAAAGGGCCGCTACCTGGGACTGCTGACTGGGGTTCAATCGTGTAGAGGTCATGTGGGTCTTTTCTTCAAAGGTGCTGCCGTGAGCATGGGTTCTCTTGCCAGGAAAGGATAGATCCACCGCCGCAAGAAAAATTCGGTGGCAGCCGCAGAGTCGGGCAAATCCCCAGGCACTAGTAGCAACAGAACCACCAGCTCCCAAGTCTCCCTTATCCAGTCCGTTGGAAGAAAAAAACCTTCCTACAGGATATAGGGAGGAACACAACACTGTTTCTGCACAGGGAAAGCGGAAAACAGAGGGATAGGCTGCCACCTCTGTAATTAAAACGGTAGAAGGGGAGGACAAGCCTGCAAGATGGAGGGCATTCCAATACTGGGGGTCACCCAAAACCACAAAGTCTGGCTCCACTCCTGAGCGCAAGCAGACTCTCAAAGCCGTATCTACCACAATCAAAATACAGCGTTCTTTAATCTTGCCAAGATGGGGCAAAATCAAATCCAAGGAGGGCCCCGCACCCACTACACAGGCATCCAGATTCCACCCAAGGTTTTGATAGCGGCTAACCCCGTCACAAACTGCCAGCTTGTCTAAATTGCGGCAGCTGTTCCTAAGCCACAACCGGCCGAATTTATCCAAGGTACGGCTGTTAATGGCATCCTTATCCAGATTCCGTTGAATCAGGGTATGGAGTCCATCAAAATAGGCCTGATTGTGGCTGGTATGGGTCTTATTCCACACAAAATGGCAGGTATCCAGACTGAAGCTTTCCAAGACTCCCAGAACAGACTGGTGGGAAGCTCCCACCAGCAAGGCACAACGCTCCATGGTAAAAACAGGTTCAAAATCCAGGCTCCACAGGGCTGCCGCAAAACAGGCAACATCTGGCTCCACCAACACGAGCCCGGAACAACCACCCTGTTGGTTCATTCCCCCTTGGGCTACTGCACAACTTTTGCCAGCCACAAGCTCACCATATGCAACAACACCATAGCCCAGGCCAAAGCCCATGAACACCGGAACAGTTTTTTGCGATTCAACCATTTGTTCACACAGGGACTGGGCAAAACGTCGGGATTCCCTCACCGGGTCGTAGCGAGAATGCAGGGCTGGCTCTGCAGTCCAATCCCCTGTGCGGGCTTTTTTGAGCTTCCAGCCACAGGGAAAATCAAGTTCCTCCAAATCTTCACAAGGAGTTTTACCTGTGGCAAAATCTGACGGCAAGGCTCCACGTAAATCCTCTTCCAGCATGGAGTAAAGGTGGGGAAACCGCTCCCTTAAAAGACTACAGTTCTTATTCCAGATAGAATTCAATAGTCATGCCCTCCGTTACTGGTGTTCCCGCCGGGGGATTTTGTCTCACCACATAACCGTCACCCTTAATTATGATGTTCAGCTTGTCACTGGTGAGCAAGGCCGTAAGATTGCGTTTTGGGATACCAGTAAAATCCGGCAAATAGTTATGAATCTCTGGCAAGGAGCCGGGGGGAACGGAAATGAGACCAGAATGGGCAAGGCTTGCGGCACTTTCACGGGAAAGTCCCATGTGGTCGATGATTACATCGGCAGCCTCTGCCACCACAGGCGCAACAATACGGCCAGCATAGGTTTCGCCCTTGGCCTTTGTTATGACGATATAGAGGATAATCTGCGGGTCTTCCGCCGGAAATACGGCAATACAGTTTGAAATGAAGTCCGTGTCGCTGTAGCCACCGGTTTCTGAATCAATCATCTGGGCTGTACCTGTCTTTACGCCGATGGAAATGTCGCCAAGGGCTGCACGATGACCGGTTCCTACCTTGGCAGTGGATTCCATGCACTCAAGCAGATAGTCTGCGGTTGCCTTGGAAAAAACAGGCTTTCCTTCTACAGGAACGTGAACCGTAACATCATTGTTGTCACGGTCGGTGATGCGTGAAACAACGGAAAGCTCAAGGGGAACGCCTCCATTGGTTAGAGCTGTGGCAGCCCTTACCATTTGGAGGGCAGACACGCTGATTTCCTGTCCAATGGAAATGGTGGGCTTTGAGCGCCCGGACCAGAGGCGATCAGAGGGAGTTTTTACCAAGCCCGCCGTTTCGCCGGGGAGATTTATTCCTGTTCGGGAACCAAATCCCAATTCCTTCAGCTTGCTGATAAAATACTCAGAATTTATTTTGGCACTCATTTGCGCCAGGGCATCGTTACAAGAATACTGCAGGGCTTGTTCAGCGGTAATAGCGCCGTGGTGGTCAAGACAGGTAATGCGCACCCGTTCCCCATTAGAGGTGCTTACATCGTAGCTCCCATCGCAAACAAAGGTTTCATCACGGGTAATTACCCCCGCATCAAAGAAGGTGGCTACAGAAAACACCTTGAACACGGAACCTGGCTCATAGGCAACAACAGCAGGCCTGTCTTGACGCTGGGCAGAGGTAGAGGCACGATACTGATTCAAGTCCACAGAAGGAAGGGAAATGTAGGAAAGAATCTCTCCAGTTTTTCCATCGGCAGCCACCATCATCACACTTTCAGCCTGGGTATTTTCCATGGCATCGTGGGCAATTTTCTCAAGCTTATACTGAAGGTTGGCATCAATGGTGAGGTATACATTTTGACCATCCCGTTTTTCTGCAGAACTAGAGCCAAAAACAGGAGCCAGCTCCCGCTGCATGGAGTATTCGATTCCTGCCAGCCCCTCACCATCATCGCCCATAAAACCAACAAGTTGGGCGGCCAAATCGTGCTCGGGATAGACTCGGCCCGGAATTTTGTCAAAGCGGAAACCGCTCAGACCATTTTCATCTATTGTGGTCTTGAGGATATCGTACTCAGCCTCATCAAGGTGTTTTTTAAGGTAGAATACCCGTGAGGACCCTTGAATTTCCTGAACGATTTCTTCGGGACTCATTTCCAACACAGGGGCAATCAGTTTAGCTGTCCCCTCCAGGTTGCGAACAGCAGAAGGAGTAACCGAAAGGTGATAAAAATTAGTGGAAACAGCCAGTGGCTTGCCATTTCTGTCTACAATGGTACCCCGCACCATCTCCGGGCTTTTTACAACCCGCTCAGGCACATCCTGCACTGCAAGGTATCCATAGGTTGCAATAGTATATACGGCCACAAGACCAAGCAACACGGCAAAAACTAAAAATCGTTTTTGGGATATAAAATCACTCATTTTCCAATTACCTTTCCCAACACATTTTTTATGGACACAAAGCCGTAGTCCCGGGAATCAACAGACTCACGGTAATTGTCTCCCAGGGCAAGAATCATTCCCTGAGGCACCCGCTCATTATGTTTTAGCCGCTGATACTGAGCTTCCGTCAACGGTATGTTTTTTTCATTCACAGTAAGACTATATCCTAAACCATGGGAAAAATCTAGACGGTCCCCCGCCACGGCAACACATCGTTTTATCACTGCCCGATTGTTGTAAAAATACAGCACCACATCCCCCCGCTGGGGTTCGCTCCATTGAAGCAGCAGCTCATCTCCAAAGGGCTCCACCAGTCCATAGGATAATTTGCTTATACCAATCTGAGTTCCAGAATGAATGGCTGGCTCCATGGAGGAGCCCGACACCCTCAATAAGTCAAAACAAAAAAGTTTAATGACAATTCCAACTAGTATTCCCGTCAAGACAAAAAAAAGGGAACCTTTAAATTTGAGGGGACTTTGTTTTTTTTCTACTTCCATCATTTAATATTCTAATATGGCATTTATTTTATGTCGATAGTAGACGTATGGAAATTATCACCTATATGGATAATCGCAAGGTAAATTATGGGCAGCAGACCAAATTTGCCCGTCGAATTAATAATACCAGCAAAAGACAAAATCACAAGAAGTTTGGCTTTCCTTCAAAGATAATCAGGTCCCACCATTATGGAATTTCTTCCCTTTCCCCTGTTGCAGAGCACCCCAAGCTTGAAATCCTTGCAGAAAAAACAGTTGCCCTTTCAAAGACAATCCTTTGGTACGCAACCCATCGTTTTTTCCGCATTTTCTTGCTGGTCATAATGGCGGCAAGCGGCTTTTTTCTTTCTGCAGGAATTAGAAATTTCGCAGTTTATTTTTCCAGCATAGGTCGTCCAGTAGACATTCCCTCTTTGCCAGCGGAAGAATTGGAGATTCTTGATAGTGCCATGTCCCGATTCGCCTTTATGGATGACAATGAAGTTGATGCGGACGGAAACCTCCTTGTTGATGGAAAGGAAGTATCCTTAAAATCCATCAACTTCAGTCAGCCAGTAAGCTACCAAAACTACACAGTAAGAAATGGAGATACAATTTCTGGCATCACCTATAAATTCGGTCTGACGAATATTTCCACCCTCATCGCTGTAAACGACATTGGCAATGTCCGCCAGCTGCGGGCTGGACAAAAACTAAAGGTTCCCTCTGTAGATGGACTGATTCACACTGTAGCCGCCAGCGAAACTCTGGATGGACTTTCTGTACGGTACAAGGTGGCAGTAGAGGATATTCTTGACGCAAACGACCTTGACACCGCAAGCCTTTTGAAGGGACAGCAGCTGTTTATCCCCGGTGCAAAGATGGATGCCACATCCCTGCAGCGGGCCATGGGAGAGCTGTTTATCTGGCCATTGAGCGGAAATTACCGCATTACCTCCCGTTTTGGTCGCCGACTTGACCCCTTCACCGGAGTTCCCTCCTCTCACACTGGAATTGACCTGGCCATTGTCCAGGGAACCCCGATAAAAGCCGCAATGAGTGGAAAAATTGCGGTGGTAGGATATACCAATGTTTATGGAAACTATGTTATAATTGACCATGAGAACGGTTATCAGACCCTCTATGCACATCTGCAAAAGCCAGCTCCAGTAAGGAAGGGGCAGCGGGTGGCTCAGGGAACACAAATTGGTGCAGTAGGTAATACTGGATATTCCACAGGCCCCCACCTGCACTTTACCGTTTACAAGAACGGAAAGCTTGTTGATCCGGAAACTGTTCTAAAACGTTAGGAGATATGGCCACCAGCCTTTCTCCTGGGGGAGGACTCATGCAATCTGTAGCAGTTTGCCTAGGTTGTGGCAGAACCGTAAACAAGGAGTACTTGTACTGTCCCTGGTGTGGTCTGGAAAAGACAACGGACTATGGGCTGGAGACACTGAATTCTGTCTTTGACAAGTTGGAGGTAATTCAACATCGGGACAGAATCAAGCATTTTGATAAATTGGAGGCAGAGCTAGCAGACCTAGAAAAGGAGCTAGATGAACTGGTCTTATGCACGGAGTTACATTCATGAAAAAAACGGCGGTTATAGCAGCTACCTTTTTGCTGTTGGCAGCATCAATGCTGCCGGCAGAGATTACCTTTTCTACCCCATATATCAACGGAAGGAATGAAATTCTTTTTGAGGTGACTCACAACAAGCCGGGGGAACCTTCCTATCCCACATTTTTTACCGCTAAAATTGACCAGGATTTGGGCGAACCACAGCAAATCACAAGCTACCCGGAACAGCTTTCCGCACTGTTGGGTGGCAGGTCCCTGAGAATTAGAAACAGATATGGCACAACCCACTACAATGTGGACACAGGGGTCTTGCTCCATAGCTCCGCAGAAAACGAGGAATCTATTCCCACCAGCTCTATCATTCCGGCGGCAGAATCTGTAAGTCCGGACGGAAAATGGGTTTGTTCCATCCAGAGAACAGGTCCTGTTACAGGAAGCATTGTCTTGAGGAACGCAGCTGGTTATACAGAAGTGGAGTTGGTGGACAAGACGGAGATGAATTTTAATGAAGTGCCTGTCCGCTGGTCTCCAGACAGTAAATTCCTTGTCTATGAAAAGGACGGAGCCATCTATTTTACTGAACCAGAAGCCATGTTCAAGACAAACCAGGTTCCAGAGCATTTGCGAAAGGTGGGAAGAGGAACCATCAACTGTGTAGCATGGGCCTCTGACAAAAATCTTGTGTACATTACCAATGACCTGGTGTACCGAATTCCCATCTATGAAATGTATACTCGGGCCCTTTACTCTGAATTTGTAGGTATAGGAACCATTGTAGGTCGTCTCCCCCACCCCTTTGCTTCCACAGATACCTTCAGCATAAACCCAGACTGTACAGCAATGGTAATGGCCGGCCACCAAAGGACCATCTCTTACCTGTCCCTTCCTGGGAATGCCACCTTTGTACGACAAATGTACACGGGAACCCAGGTTTCCCTTGTAGGCTCAACCCAGGACTGCCGGTTCTTTTGGGATAGCTGGGGAAATCCCATCCTTTGGTTCCAATATCACACCGTGGGCAACACTGACAGTGACGTGTACCGCCTGGAGATTCACAATGGTCAGGTAAAGGCCGTTGTGCAGACAGTTCCCGAAAACGCCATTGAGCCCCAAATCTCTCCAGACGGAAAGCATATTCTCTGCAGGACAAAGGATAAGCTTGTGGTCTTTTCCGTGGATAATTGGCAGCAAGTCGCCACTATGGACTGTTCAAATGCAATTGACTATGATTGGGGTAGCTCAGAAACTATTTTTGTGGGAACAAGAGATGCTGTCCTCCAGTGGAGCTTTAACATAGTGAATCAGGGGGGAATCCATGTATTGTTCCCTGTCTCCGCAAAAAGCTATAGTTGGAATTCTGCCACCGGCAACCCAATCCTTGAAACCCCCTGGGGCATTATGGAATACAACCAGGAGGCTGGAAGGTGGGATTATTCCGGGCTTACAGAAATGGAGGCTACAAAAATCGGCAACGACAATTACCGTGTCTTCCTTGATACAAGTCCCAACGAGAACTTTACCAATATGCCCTATATTCGGACCCTTACCGGGGCAGCAGTTACACGGCCATTCTATGAACCAGCCGCCCACGAGGAAGAGAAACAGCCGAGGGTTGCCCTGGTCTTTGATGCGGTGGACAATTCCGATGGCTTGGCAAGAATTCTCCACACCCTGGAAAAATACAATGTCCGCTCCACCTTCTTTATCAACGGGGAATTCATCCGCCGTTATCCTGCGGAGACAGGACGAATTGTAGAGGCTGGCCATGAATGCGGCTCCATGTTCTATACCGCCATGGACTTGACTACCAGCGAGGATTTTTTGGTGGACGTGAACTTTGTCCGCCGTGGACTTGCCCGTAACGAAGATGAATTCTTTGACCTTACAGGAAAGGAATTGTCAGTAATTTGGCATGCTCCGTACTATGCTGCCAACAAGGCTGTTTTGGAGGCAGGAGACTTGGCAGGATATATCTACGTGGACAGAAGTCTTGACCCCCTGGACACAGTAACCTTTGAGCAGGCTGCCATGGGCGACATTTCCACCTACAAGACTTCCAATAAGATTATAGAGGATATTGTATCCCAGCTGGAAGATGAAATGATAATCCCTGTAGCTGTAGGCGTAGGAGCAGGAAGCAGGGAAAATTTCCTCTACGACAAGCTGGATCTTTTGCTCGTGGCCATCCTTGACGCAGGCTACGACATTGTAAGCGTCTCTGAGCTTTTAAAGGAATAGGAATGTCTGGAAGCAGTTTTGGCAGCCTTTTTAGAATCTCCACCTTTGGAGAAAGCCATGGAATTGGACTGGGAGTTGTAATTGACGGCTGCCCCCCAGGCATTTCCCTAAACGAACAGATTGTTCAAAGGGAACTTGACAGGAGACGGCCCGGCCACCATGGGAAGGAGTTCAATGCGGCAGTTACAGCAAGAAAAGAAGCTGATGAATGCCAGATTTTAAGCGGGGTTTTTGAGGGAAAGACCACGGGAACCCCCATTGCCATAGTGATTTACAACACCTCCCAGCACTCAAAGGATTACAATGCACTAAAGGATACCTTCCGCCCAGGTCACGCAGACTACACCTACACCCAAAAGTATGGACTGCGGGATCATCGAGGAGGGGGCCGCTCCTCTGGCAGGGAAACCGCAGCCCGTGTGGCAGCAGGAGCCGTGGCAAAGGCATTTTTGGGTGAACGGCTAGCCTCCCCCACCGTTACAGCCTTTACCTTGCGGGCAGCCGGAATCTCCTGCCGGACAATAGACCTCTCTGTTATTGAGCGGAACCAGCTACGAGCCGCTGATTTGGAGGCGGCAAACCAGATGGCAGAGAGGATTGACCAGCTGAGGCGGCAGGGCGATAGCGCCGGCGGAATTGTGCAATGCCGGGTGGGGGGAATTCCAGCTGGCATTGGAGAACCTGTCTTTGGCAAGCTGGATGCAGAGCTTGCCAAGGCCATGCTTTCTATTGGTGCTGTAAAGGGCGTGGAATTTGGCGCCGGCTTTGACTGTGTTGATATGACAGGCAGCACCATGAACGACGATATGTATGTAGCCCGTACAGAAGATGGCTCTGCAAGAGCGGCCTTTGCAACAAACAACGCAGGAGGCATCCTTGGTGGCATCTCCAACGGTAACGAAATACAATTCAATGTGGCGGTAAAGCCTGTTCCCAGCATCTTTGTGGAGCAAAAAACTATTTGCACCACTCCAGAGGGAAGCTATCAGGACACCACCTTGACCATACACGGCCGCCACGACGTATGCCTTTGCCCCAGAATTGTACCAGTAGTGGAAGCCATGACCTGGCTTACCCTGGCCGATATGTACTTGCAAGCTAAAAGATGAGAAAAGTGCAAGGCTCCAACTGCAAAAGCTGGAGCCTTTATTGTTACATTCGGTATGCAAGATTATGGGTTGGATGAGGATTTAGTGTTTTTAGACGCAACGGAGAATAGCCCCAAGACTGTTAATCCAAGTCCAACTCCAACTCCTGTTCTTATATTTGCATGGCGAACGATCCTCTCATTGGAATCAATACCGTATTTGATTATGCGCTCTTTTGACTCTTCACTTATATTCGGCTGGCTTACATGGTGATTTACCATGGACTCATTAGTCTTGCAGATTGAATAAGCAAGGCGATTATGAGCTCAAATTTCGAGTTTTAAATAAATTTACAAAAAAAGGCGTAATCCATTAAAGTTATTTCAGAATGGATGAGTGACCAAAATTCTCTAGAGCAAAAAATAATCAAAGAAAGCTTTATAAAAATACTGGACTTTATTTATGACTATATCGATACAAATACTGAAAAGGAATTCAATAAAATTGGTAAATCACGTCATAAAGACTTTATTGTAGCTTCACTTTTCCTCTATTTTGGAAACAATATTTTACCACTCATTAACAATGAAACCAGCTTTTCAAAAGGAACTTATAAAGGAGACATGGAAACATACAAAAGAACAAAAATTGAACAGTGGTATCTCCATCGGGCTGGAGCGTGGCTTGGAACAAGGGCTGGAACGGGGGCCTACCAGACCAAGCTGGAGACGGCGCTGGAGACGGCGAGAACATTCCTGACCATGGGATTATCTCCAGCACAAGTTGCACAGGGGACAGGGCTTCCGATGGAAACTATACAAGAATTGATTGACAGCTAGGATTAGTTTTTGGCTTGTAGGGGCTTGTGCTGTTCGGCTGGTAGTTGGTAACTGTGGGAGGAAGACGACGCCTTGGGGGTTGGAAGCGAACGCATCATCAATTCCATTAACTGATTAATTCTCTGTTCTTTTGTAAAATTATTATCGTAAAACTTTTTTCCGTTTTCTCCCCAAGTAGAAAGATTATCTTTTGAGGAATTTGCTATTTTTTCAATAGCCTGTACAAAACCATCCACGTCATCTGCATTGACAGCTAAACCACACTGAGCTTCTCGAATTAAATCTTGACCATCTCCATTAAGCATGGCAAGAACAGGCTTTCCCTGTGACATATAAAACTGAACCTTAGCTGGCACAGTTAGATTAAAGCAAGGCTCGTCTTTAAGAGAAACCATCAAAACAGAAGATTTTCGCATAAAAAAAGGCATTGTTTCCAAGGGGAAGCGTCCGGGAAAAAAGACTGTTTCTTGCAATGAAAGCTCTTCCACCAAAGCTAAAAGGTTTTCTCGACGCCTTCCATCACCTATAAATACAAATTTGATATTCTTTTTTTTCTTTAGTTGGTTTGCAGCAAAAAGAATTGTATCTAGATTTTGAGCCTCACCAAGATTTCCTGCAAACAAAAAGATTAAATCATCCTGACTCATGGAATTGAAGGGAGGAATTGAATTACTTATATCTTCACTTTGTGACGTAGCTACGGATTCTGCCCAGTTGGGGAAATACGCCAATTTAGATTCAAAATCACCTTTTTTGCAAATAGACTTAGCAAAGCCTTTAGAACCAATCAAGATTTTATCACAGTTTTTGTACACGTAGGAAACCATTTTATCTTGAGGTTTGATAATCACAGGATGAGAAATACCCCCTGCAGATATCAGTGACTCTGGCCATAAATCCAATGTCCAGAAATACAACGGGATTTTTTGACGTTTTTTCAGATGGACAGCTGGCAAACCGATAAAAAATGGAGATGTTAAATGAACAAAAGCAGCATCATATTTATTTCTAAAAGAATGAAAAAATGTAAATATTGATGCACATATAAAATAAGAAAGATAGTTTAAAATCAATCTGAATGCCCCGCCCCCACCCCTTGGAATAATGGGGAGACGAATAACCTTTACACCTCTAATTTCTTCCCTACGGCGCTTAAAAAGAGAATACCCTTCAAAAAACTTTCCCTTAGGATAATCTGGTATAGCAGTGATAACAGTAACATCAATACCACGATTAACAAGTTCAAAGGCAATATCATTTACCTTAAAATCCTCTGGAAAAAAATGGTTGGTAAAAATACAAAGTTTCATTTTTCTTAGCCTAAAAATCCTACCCCTTTCTCCACACCATCTTGTTTACAATACCCACATAGCTTTGAATGATTTTCACAACCTTTATGGAAACATTTTCATCGGTGTAGTCTGGAACCGGAGTCCCAAAACTGCCATCAAGGTTCATTTGAACAGCTGTTTCTACTGCTTGTAACAAAGAAACCTCATCAATTCCAGCTAATACAAAGCAAGCCTTGTCTAGGGCTTCCGGTCTTTCTGTGGATGTCCTGATGCAGACTGCGGGAAAAGGGTGCCCCACGGAGGTAAAAAAACTACTTTCTTCTGGTAAAGTTCCTGAATCAGACACAACGGCAAAAACATTCATTTGAAGACAGTTGTAGTCATGGAAACCTAATGGTTCATGCTGAATCACACGGCTATCTAATTTGAAATTCATCAACTCAAGTTTCTTCTTACTCCGAGGATGACAAGAATAGAGTATTGGCAATTTGTATTCTTCCGCCATTTTATTAATTGCAGTAAATAAAGATAAAAAGTTTTTATCAGTATCTATATTCTCTTCACGATGGGCTGAAAGTAGAATATACTTTCCTTTTTCCAGGTTTAATCGTTGATGAATGTCACTAGATTTTATCTGCTCAAGGTTTGCCTGTAAAACTTCCGCCATAGGAGAACCTGTTACATAGGTACGTTCTTTTGGCAACCCACAATCAGCTAAATAACGGCGGGCATGTTCCGAATAAGCCAGATTTACATCACTGATAATATCCACAATACGCCTGTTTGTTTCTTCTGGTAAACATTCGTCCTTACACCGGTTCCCCGCCTCCATGTGGAAAATTGGAATGTGCAGCCGCTTTGCACCGATTACAGAAAGGCATGAATTAGTGTCACCAAGAACAAGTACTGCGTCGGGCTGTAATTCAACCATTATCTGATAAGACTTAGCTATGATATTACCCATAGTCTCACCTAGATTGTTTCCAACAGCCTCAAGATATATTTCTGGCGGATCGAGCTGCAAATCCTTAAAGAAAACTCCGTTCAGATTATAGTCATAATTTTGACCTGTATGAGCAAGCAATACATCAAAGTATTTTCTACAAGACTTGATAACTTCAGATAAACGAATAATTTCTGGGCGGGTTCCAACAATGATTAATAACTTAATTTTTCCATTATTTTTGAATGATGCCATATTATACCTGTTCAAAAAAAGTATCTGGATGAGAAGGGTCAAATTGCTCATTTGCCCACATAAGTGTCACTAAATCCTGTGTATCAGAAAGATTTATTATGTTATGAGTGTAACCTGGAAGCATCTGGGCAACCTGTGGATTATCTCCACACACTTCAAATTCCATCACTTCCTCACTGCCAATTTTCCGCTGTTGAATTAATGCTTTTCCACTTACAACAAGAAAAAACTCCCACTTTGTGTTATGCCAGTGTTGTCCCTTAGTTATACCTGGTTTTGAAACATTCACAGAAAATTGTCCGCAATTGTCTGTTTTAAGAATCTCTGTAAAACTTCCTCTGTTATCACAATTCATTTTTAGAGGAAACAAGACTTTTTCTTTAGGGAGATAAGACAAATAGGTAGAATAAAGCTTTTTTACAAATGAATTGTTGGGAATCTGGGGCATAACTAAGGTTTGTGGCTGACTGGTAAAACTTTTAAGATGCTCTACAATTTCCCCTAATGTGGCTTGATGTGTCACAGGAACATAGCAAAATGTCCCACCAGCATTTTCAATGGGAGCAAGCCCCTCATAGTTGCAACGATGTTCCTTTCCTTCCAAGGCCAACATCATTTCTTCTATTAAATCGTCGATGTACAAAAGCTCCAATTGAGTACTAGGGTCGTTGACTTGAATTGGCAGCTCATGAGCCATATTGTAACAAAAGGTTGCAACGGCACTATTGTAATTGGGACGACACCACTTTCCAAACAGATTGGGAAATCTATAAACCAAGACCCTAGCCCCAGTCTCATTGCCGTACTCAAAGAAAAGATTTTCTCCTGCAAGTTTTGACCGCCCGTAGTCCGACTCTCCATATCTTCCGATTAAAGTAGCTTGAATGGAGCTGGACAACATGACCGGACAATCATTCTTATATTTTTTTAGAGTTTCTAGCAGGGTAGAGGCAAAACC
>JAGBFT010000004.1 GCA_017936345.1 Spirochaetaceae bacterium | reverse complement strand
GAGAACTTTGCCGGACGCAGCAAAATACTGGGAGAATTTGCTGTGTTTGTTTCGGGCAGTAAGAATGCCCAATTTCTAGATGAAAATACCGATACGTCGGTAGAGGCAGGTCAAAGTGATTATTGATAAGCTTGGAGGAATTAATCCTCTGAACAATGTGCAGAGTTCCCAGCGTGTCTCTGCAAGGTCCGCTGTTTCCATGGGAAAGGACTCTATATCTGTTTCTCGCGAGGCTCAGGAAATGGCTGAAGCTCATTATCTTTCTGAGGTTGCGGCTGAAACACCTGATGTTCGTATGGATTTGGTAGAGCAAATTCGGATTAAGATTCAAGACCCAATGTATTTGAGTGATGCTGTCATTGATTCCACAGTGGATGGAATTATGGCATCATATTTTGGGGGATAGTCCTTAGATAACAAGGATTGAGGAAAACGGCTGTCTTGGAAGTGGAGCTATAGCTTCTGGGACAGTCTTTTTTTTGTTGTATTCACTAAGGAGGATTTTATGGCTGATTTACTATTTAAAATATCACCTAATATTGTTTTGGGATCATATATTTCATCTCGTCTTGGCTTGTATGCAAAGGAATGGGGTAGTCGATATATGGTAATTGTGGACCCAGTGTTAAAGGAAGTAAGAAACACAGATTCCCTTTACGATTCCCTTTCAACGAGAAACATTGAGTACTTTGTTTTTGACGAGGTTGATTTTTCATCCGACTCAGAAACAGTAAAACGGGTTTTGGAGCTGTCTAGGGATGCCCATGTTCAGGGGATTATTGCCATTGGTGGTTCATCGGTTCAAAATATTGCTAGAACCGTGTGTGCTATTTTCAACGAGTCCAACGATGTCTATGACTATTTTGATGGGACTGCAATTTCTACCGAGCCACTTCCGCTGATAGTAGTTCCTACAACTATTAGATGCCCTTTTTTGTTTACGGAATTTGTTCCCCTCATTGATGCTCGCACACGTCAACTTAAAGTACTAAAGATTCAAAATACATTGTGCAAGTTGGCCTTGTTTGACCCTAATCTGCACGTTTCACTTTCTCCAAATCAAATGAAGTCCATTTTCTTGGAAACCCTAGGAATTGCTGTGGAGGCATACCTTTCTCAAAAGGCAAACTTCTTTTCTGATATGTTTGCAGAAAAAGCCATTGAGCTGTTGGGAACCTATATGCAGGCAACTGAAGGGAATAAGGTGTCTTCCATATCTCCAGAGATATTATTGTCTCACGGAGGCTGCCTGGCTTCCTTGGCGGTTACCACCAGTTCTATTGGACCTTCTACTTTGGTGGGATTAACAGTATGCGCCCGGTATAAAATTTCCCGCTCGCTTACTGCTTCCATTTTATTCCCCTATGTTTTGGAGGATGTAGCAAAGTTTAAGCAGGATAAACTTGTCCGTGTTGCAGAACTTTTGGGAATTCAGGAAGAGGCTTCTGCTGATAGGGATAGAAAGGTAAGCTTGTTAGTGGAAAAGATTCGTTTTTGGATTGCCCTGGCTAATTTGCCGGCTCGTCTAAAGGATTTGTCTTTAACCATGGAGCAGCTTGCTATTGCTGCAGAAGATGCCAGCCAGCTTGACTTGATAAATGGTATGCCACGATCCATGAACGCAGATGACTTATTTGAATTAATCAAGACAACCTATTAGTTTTCTTTTGCCATGATTGCTCCTGATAAATTGCATCATCTTCAAGGTGGACAAAAGAGAAGAAAACTGGCGCTCTGCTTTGGGGCCTTGGAGCGAGATATTGCAGGAATTGCAGAACCTGGCTGTGCTTATGGTTTTCCTTCCATGAGTCGCGCTGACTATGTGGCAAGGCTGGCAGGTATTGTTCTGGAAGACCCTCAGTTACCTCCTGCTACGGCTATTGAGCTTGGAGACTTGTTGGCAGCAAGGCCCCTGGATGAACGGCGTGTTTGTAACCTTGCCCGTAATGCCTTGCTGGCTATTATTGGAACCCTTCCCGCTGAATGGGATTTAATTATTGCTCCCCATCGCAGCGAGCTTCCTGTTACAAGGGATTTTTATCCAGGGCTTTACGTGTATGCGGAAGACATTCGTTCTCCATTTAATTTAGGTTCAATCTTTAGAACAGCAGAAGCAATGGGTGCCCAGGGAGTTTTTCTTTCTCCAGGCTGTTGTAATCCAATGCATCCACGTTCCATTCGGTCTGGAATGGGCTGTATAGAAGCCATGGACTGGCAACGGCTCTCTTTGGATGAATTACCCCAAGACTTGCCTGTTTTTGTCCTTGAGACAGGCGGTACTAGCATTAAGGAATTTATTTTCCCAAAAAAAGGTGTGGTTATTATTGGTTCTGAAGAATTAGGGGTAAGTCCAGAAGCCTTGCAGAGAGCTTCCTATGGACGGGTAACAATTCCTATGAAGGGCATGAAGGCTTCTCTTAACGTTGGGGTGGCTTTCGGCATATTGATGGAGGCTTGGGTAGAGTCTCTTGGAAACAGGTAGCCACATGGAATCCTTTTTTAAACACTTGCTAAGCAGAAATATCTTTAAGTAGGTGCTGAAGTTGCCTTTCTGTTTCAATGCCAAATTTTTTTAGGATGTCTGTATAGATCAAATTGTACCGTGAGTGCTCTCTCTCGTAGTAGTAGAGTGCGTTTGCCAAATATACAATTTCCACAACCTGTTTGTGATCTTCTGGAGCTACGCTGGGTGTGTGGTGAAATTCAATGGCAGCAGTAATTACATCTGGAAAATTCCATTTTTTTGTTACAAATGCACCAATTTCTGCATGGTTTATACCTGCCACTATCTTTTCGTAAATTCTGGAAGGTATTTTCTTTTGATTGCAAAAGGATGAGAGTTTTTGCAGTGTGTCTGGGTGGGCTGCTTCAAATAAAATCTTTCCAATATCGTGGAGTAAGCCACAAACATAGGCATCAGCAGTGATTTGCTTGTTGTTTCCATAAAACTTATAGGCCAGGGCCAGGGTATAATTGCCCACTTGTTGGGAATGTTGCCACAAACTCTTTTTGTTTTTAGTAGGGGGTGTCAGGGTTTGCAGGCTTTCGATGGCATAAATCAAGTTTTTTACTCCACGCAAGCCCACCATCTTTACGGAATCTTCAATATTTGTGGGTTTGTGTTGCATTCTAAATGAGGCGCTGTTAACCAGTTTCAATAAGTCTGCTGAAAGGGAAACATCCTGTTGGATAAGAGAAATGATTTGTCCTATGTCAGAGGTCGGGTCATTTAACAATCTGTTGATTTTGCTTACATTTTCAGGCAGCTGGGGAAGATTTTTGATAATTTCTGCTATCTCATAGGAAATTGCAGTAATGTAACGGTAATCATCAATATTTTTTGGAAGCCTGATTCGAACGGTAGTTTTGTCTGATTGGGACAAAATCTGAATGTTTTCTACTGGAATACCCAGTTTTTTTAGCATAAGAGTTATGCTGATAAAACCTAATCCGGCTCCTTCCTTTTCGTCAATGTAGGAAAAAATTTGAGACGAATCCTTTGATTGTATGGCATGCATAATTCTATCATGGATACGCTTGTATTCAAAAACTGTCAGTCTGCTATTATTTGTAACTTCAAGATAAAGGTTCTCTCCCCTTGTTTCCAGGGACATGGTTATGCTGAGACCGCTTTCTTCCTGACATGTTTGATAATGAGTTTGATTGGCTAAAAATTCCTTCTTAAAAGATTCCATGCCACGTGCATAATCATCCTGATTGAATATATCGAGATTATTTTCCTTAAAAAAAACTCGTTTTGCATTTGCCTTTTGACTATTATCCATCAATTCAGAAAGACAATAGTTTATATATTCTTCCATTGTCCCCTGATGAATTTCACGAAGAAAAAGAGAAGAGACCCTTCTTATGTACTGTTTGATTTCTGGGGTGAGGCGGTAGGTCGTTATGGACACAGGAAGTTCTGCATGAATCATCCTCTGTATATTTTTTGGGTTTAATAGTTGTAATTCTTGCTCCGATAAATATTCAGTCACCTTCTTTTATCTCACCACTATTATGTATTTCTCATTCTCAAAACACAAGGAATGAACCAAGTATACCATAAAATAAATGCAGGGGTAAATAAAGGTTGAGTTAGTTTTCAATTTATTTTAATATGAGGTATGACCGATTCTGTAATAATTGACCTTTTGATACTTGGTCTTTTACTAGCTGTAAATATGAGACTTTTTTTTGTGGCAAGAGGGCAAAGGGATGCCATCGTTCTGCTTGCGCCAGTAGCCTTTGTCATTTGTATTGTAAGTTTGCTTGCATGGGATATCTCTTTGCCCAAGGGAGGGATTCTCCTGCTTTCCTTTCTGGTTCTCCTTGAAAATAGCCACGGATTATGGCGCTTTTTCAATCAACTCTACATAGATTCCTTTAGTCCTCTTTTGTGGCTGGTTTCTATTGTCAACATACTTCTCATTCTTGCAATAGGATTTGTTGTTGTAATCTTTCGTCCTGTTTTGCCTTCTCAAGATGTGGAGGTGGAACTGAAGAATTACCTTTTGGTTGGAACTGTTCATTCTGGTTTAGCTCCACGAGGAAACTTTGAATCTGTAGATGTGAGAATCCTTCAATCTAAACCTGCCGATACTGATTCTCCTTGGACAGAACGAGGCTCATCTGTAGTAAATCCCCAAAGGGCTGAACCACATTTACCACTAGTACTCTGGATTACTGATGTTAGGTCTTCTGTGTCACGAGTTGAACCTATTGCGACCACCCTGGCATCTTTGGGCTACGAGGTTGTAGTGGCGGACTTTAATCAAAATATGGTGCTGTCCTCCCAGCTGCGATTACAAAGCCTCTTTTTTGCCGATGATTTTGAAAAAAAATTGGCAACCCTGCAACGAGAGTCCTCCTTTCAATATGAGGCCATATTGAATTATTTTGGTGGAGAAAAAGATTTGTCAAATAGAAGGGTTCTTCTTCTAGCAGATGGATATACAAGTGAGGGGGCAAAGGCTGTATGCTTGATGAATGAGTATGTGGCTGGCTACTACACTATCGATGGAGAGGACTCCTTGGGCAGCTACAACACTATCCCGGATTGGGCTGATGGTTTTGGTCCCTTAGGAGAAACGGCTCCATGGATAAATTATCTGGTGATGGAAACCCCTTTGCTAGAAAGTCGGGATGAAACCAGGTTTCATTCCATTGCGGTGGCCCAGCAGGTTCACAGGGTGTTTTCCGATATTCTAGTGACTCAACAAGAAGTGCCGGCAGAAGTTTTAGTAGAAGGTTTTGTGGAAGAGCTTGTTTCCCCAAATCAGATGACTGTAGAAGGAGAATCATAAAATGACTTTAAATCAGTTGGACGAGTATTTTCAAAGCTTTTTGAACATGGCTGAATATAAAAGGGATCCATCTTTGAATGGAATTCAAGTGGAAAATAGCAATCCCAGTGGTAAGGAGATAAAAAAGGTTGCCTTTGCTGTAGATGCTTGCCAAGAAACAATCCAAAGGGCCACAGCCGCAGGTGCTGATGTACTGTTTGTTCACCATGGATTTTTCTGGGGACAGTGCCAAACAATTACGGGAACTCATTACAAGCGTATCCGACAACTTTTGGATAGTGATATGGCCTTGTATGCCTGTCACATTCCCCTTGATGCAAATCCCCTCGTTGGCAACAACTATGGATTGGCTCAAAGATTAGGTTTGGAGTCTTTGGAACCCTTTGGTGACTGGCATGGAATGTTAATTGGAGTAGGGGGAAGGCTGCCGGTGGCTCTGTCTCCAGAAGACTTGGTTCAAAAGCTGTTTCCTGCAGGGGAGCAAGCCTTGCATATCCTTCCCTTTGGACCAAATAAGATTAGCCGTGTGGCCCTGGTTTCTGGCGGGGCTGCAAGAGAACTGGGGCAGGCCATTGAACAGGGGTATGATGCCTTTATTACTGGAGAGATTGGCCATGAACAGTATCATCAGGCCTTGGAGGCAGGTATTACCGTCATTGCTGGGGGACATTACCAAACCGAGACAGTAGGAGTTTCTCTTGTAATGGAAAAATTGGCAATGGAGACAAGCCTTGAGACAGTATTTATCCGAGTGCCCACCGGATTATAATTGAACGGATGCGGAGCCTTGGAATGATTTTTATAACTGAGACTGGACAATGATTTGTCTATTTTATAGTATAGGAGAACTATGAGCGAAACTGATAATTCTACAGAAAATCTAGCTGAAAGAACGGGTCCTGGCATTTCTTTGAGGACAAAATTATTGCCCTTGGCTTTAACCGTAGTAATTTTTGTCGTTGACCAACTGACCAAGTTCTTGGTTGTTGAGAATATTCCGCCTTATACCATTGGAGTCTCTTATTTTGGTGATTTTTTACGGATTATTCACGTGTATAACCCTGGAATTGCCTTTAGCATGGGAAATGGTTTGCCAGATACGATGAGGGGGATTTTGTTTGCAGTGCTGCCCTTGATTGTATTGGCAATGGTGCTGGTGATTTACTTCAGAAATGATGATTTTACCTTTTTTCAAAGATGGGCTGTGGCAGGAATTGTCGGCGGTGGATTAGGCAATATTTATGACCGATTTTTCCGCCCTGAAGGTGTAGTTGATTTTATTGATGTAAAATTCTACGGACTTTTTGGTTTGGACCGATGGCCAACCTTTAACGTGGCTGATGCAGCGGTATTGGTTTGCGGCTTTCTCTTGATAATTAGCTTTGTTAGGGCTATGATTCAGGAGAGTAGGGAGCAGAAAGGACAAAATGGAACCGCTGCACAGGAGTGATAATCCCATGGGGCAAAAAAAGGGCGCACTTCAATGTGAAGTGCGCCCTTTTTTGTACAATCAAAAAATCAATAGCCATCAGACATGGCTCGGTTCAAGTCACGCTGATACAATTCTTGGTAAACTAGGCTTCTGGTTTTAAGCTTCTCCTTTACATCCTGTGCAAAGGGCATATGTCTCCAGAAGATGCCACGAACCTCCTTATCCAGTCGCTGGACACCATCGCTTTCCTTTGTCATCCATAATACATAGTCATCAATGAAGAAGTCCTTTACGTCACCCTTTAGCTTCTGGGAAACAATCCACTGGTAATACTGCCCTGTAAGACCTTCTTCCATCCAGTAGTAGGATGCCTTTTCCTTTGCTACCTGCCACCGCAAGTCTGCCACAGCAGTAAGGAGGGCAATTTTCAAGTCCTTGGGATACATTGGAATGGCAATGCGACCACGGCTTGTAATACGATTGTAGCGATCAAAGGGCTCCCAACAAAAACCAGTGTCCCCATAGGTTGGAACAAGAATGACAAAGGGAACAATTCTGTTGGAAACATTTTTGTGGATTCGGCAGAATGCACCTGGGTCAATGGATTCAATCCAAGCCATGGTGTCTACAACATTTTCTCGGAATCCAGTTCCTCTTGGGGTGCAATGGTAGTATTCCCGTGTAAAAATGGGGAAGTGATTGCCTTGGCGACCGACAGTCATCTTGGCCATTTGGCGAACGGTATCAACCTCTGTATTTATCTCCGAGGTATTAACTTCAATATTAGTGGGGGCAGTGGAAATCTTAACCTCCAGAGAATCTGAAATTTGCTTTGCATCCTGGAATTCAGCCAAGTAACCACGAATTTCCCTGTCAATCTTTGAAAGAAGGCGCAATCGTTCGGTAATTTCAGAAAACATACGTTTTTGAGTATCGGTATAGGGCGCCTTGTGGTTTCCTAAACCGATGAGCATATCGTGTCGGCAAATTTGTTCAACACGAGAGGTAAGTTCAGCCTCTACCATTGAACGTTGGCTTTCTTTTGAGGAAAGAAGATTTTCTGCATTTTGTAGTTTACCAGAGTTCTTACTCTTTAGCTGCATCAAGTGTGCGGCCTCTTCTGTTGGAGAACCACTTTTGCGAGCGGGCCGAGCCTCATCTGTGGCAGAAATACCGATTCGGCCGGAGGCAATTTCCTGGAACCATTCATCTAGATAGTATATCGGTTCTCCTGTTCTATTTTCGTAGAAAACAGAGGCAAATAAATCCTTCTGTTGGTCTGTAAACAGGGACGGCAGAACCACACCAAATCTCATTAACATTCTTTTGCACTTTGGTAAACCCAAATCACCCATTTTGGGGGCAAGGGAACGAATGAATTCCCAATACTTGTTTACCATTTGCTGGCGATAAACGGTTCTGTCCTTGGGGTCTTGGCAAGTCAAATACTTTGTTAACAAGGTATGCAGACCCTGGGCAGAAGAATTTTCTCCTGTAAGGGCAGTTTTGTAATAGTTGGAATCATCAAATACATCGGAGGGAGTTGATGAAAAAAACTCTGTGATTGGCTTAAATTCACGAATACTCAAATCAACTTCAGAGACACCATCCTTTGATTTGGTAAAGGAATCATCGTCCTCCATAACGTCCTCAATGGAAGTTTTTGACGGCATTGAACTCTCATTGGCTAGCAATGCAGCGATTTCTGGATCTAATTCATCGTACATTCCTACATTATGGGTTATCTTTACTATAAAGTCAAGTTTTTGCAAAGTGGAAGGGACTATCCAGCAGGTCTAGGATAGTCCCAATGTCAATAATTTCTAAGAACTTAGTTATTTACACGTTCTACGTATTCGTTGGTCTCTGTGTTTACAAGAATCTTTTCGTCCTGCTTGATGAACAGGGGAACTCGAACGGTAAGGCCTGTTTCTGTAATAATGGGCTTTGTAGCACCAGAAACTGTATCGCCACGAACATAGTTCTCGCTTTCAGCTACTACGAAAACCATCTTCTGGGGAACCTTTACATCGATGGGCTCGTCCTCCCAGATGACGATGGGATACTCCTCTCCCTCTTTCAGGTAGTACTTCAGGTTTTCGTTCAGAGACTCTGGTACAGTTACTGTTTCAAAGCTCTGTGCATCCATAAAGATGTAGTTTTCGCCGTCATTGTACTGATATTGGCAAGCACGAGTTTCAACCTCAGCATCTTCTACCATATCAGGTGTTTTGATGGTCTGAGTCAGAACAGTGCCATCCTTCAAATTCTTCATCTTTACGCGGGCAAAGGCTGTTCCCTTTCCTGGGTTTACAAATTCACGCTCCACCACAAGATAGGGTGCATTTTTAATCAGGAGAACAGTTCCCTTTCCAATATCGCCGCCTCTAATCATCGTAATCCTCTCTAAAATAAGTCGATTTTTTTTAGTATACAGAAAATAGGCTGCCATGGCAAGGATGGGATGTTGTCCAATTATTGCAGGGCATCAAGAATATTCTCGTACACCGTAATTTTTTCCACCTCCTGGTCCACATCCTTGCTGGCCCCCACCTTCG
>JAGBFT010000064.1 GCA_017936345.1 Spirochaetaceae bacterium | reverse complement strand
TGTAACAATTATCTATGTTATCAACGCAGTTCTCTTGGTTTCTCTACAATTCCTTACAAACTTCGTTACCATCTCTATTGGTATCGGTGGTTTGGCCATCTGTTTTGGTGCGATGATGGGTGCTTATCCATCACTGGTTGTAGACTACTTTGGAGCCAAGTACTCTGGTCCCAACTATGCACGAATCTTCTTGGCATACGGTATTGGTGGTATCATTGGACCACAAATTGCTGTGCGTGTAGTAGGCGCTACTGGAACCTACACCTTAGCATTTATCATTATCGGTGCTAGCTGTGTTATTGGAGCTATTATGTCCATCATCTCCAAGAAACCTGTGTATAATGGTTAATCCCCTATAATAACCCTTATACGGCCAACAGTCCGGGCCTAAACGGACAAACGCCACTGGTAGACGAGGAGGAAGCGTCTGCCGGTGGCGTTTTTTTTGTCGATTTCCTGTAACCTATGGAGGGACAGCCCCCTCCTTCCATACATGTTTCTTAGGCAATCTTGCCGGTTTTTTTGAGCCAGGCAATCTCGTCCCGGATGGTCTCCTGATAGCTTCTGGTGGTGTAGCCCAACTCATCACGCGCCTTGGATGAGTCAAAATCGTTGTTTCTGGCAAGATTGTACACGGAGAAGGTGGTCATTAGGGGACGCTTTCCAGTGCGGCGAGCCTGGTTCTCCAGGATACCTGCGATGAAGTGGGCCAGCTTCAGGGGCAGGAACACCTTGATTTTCTTGCAGCCAGCCTCCTGGGAAACCATGCGGGAAAAGTCTTTAAAGCTCACTTCCTGGTTGCCCAGAATGTAGCAGCTGCCGCACTGACCCTTGTCTGCCGCCAAGATGGTTCCCTTGGCCAAATCCCGCACGTCGCAGAGATTGAAGCTGCCGTCTATTCCCGCAGGCATCTCACCGTTGATAATCTGGATCATAGTACCGGTGGTCTCTCCCACAGCAAAGTCTTCCGGCCCAAGAATTCCACTGGGATGAACGACACAGGCATTCAAACCATCGTGCTCCACTGCATCAAGGACGGCCTGGGTGGCAAGGGCCTTGGACTGGCTATAGCAGCCCACCACCTTCTCTGGATCGAAATGGCTAGCCTCCGTAATGGGGCACCCCTTGGGGGCCTCTGGAATTGCACCAGTACTGGAGCAATACACCAGCTTCCTGCATTCCTTGTGGGACAGGCACAATCCGATAATGTTTCGGGTACCGCCGACATTCACATCCATCACCTTCTGGTTGTAGTCGGGATTTACCGTCACAATGCTGGCAATGTGTAGCACCACCGTCTCTGTACCCTCCGGCACAGTGAACAGGCGCTCCAATGACTCCATATCGCACAGGTCACCCTCTACCACCTCAACCCCTGCTGGCAGATACCTGATGGCCTTATCTCCCGGCAGCACGAAGGCCCGCACCTTGTCGCCCCGCTCTACTAGCTGACGGCAAATAGTTCCACCCAAAAATCCTGCTGATCCTGTCACCAGATACAATGTCGTTCCCATAAAACATCTCCTTTTGGCCTGTAATTCCAGCCTTTGTTCTCTTGATTTATTGGCGGACCTTTCACTCCTTGCGGCTCAACCTGTACTCAAGATACTGGGAAGATGTTTCGGAACTGTTTTCAAATTGTTTCAGATTTGTTAATTCTCAGCAATTTGTCGGAAAGCTCCATCACACGGGGCGCATACTTTTCCCGTAGCCGCTGCAGAACCAGACGATTCACCAGCAGACCACATCCCATGACAACCAGCCCAGCGCCGCTCAGAACAATCCCCAAAATGGGACGACCGAGGCTCAGGCAAAGGCTCAGTCCGCAACCAAAGACCATAATCCCTACAATTCCCACACCAATGGCGGCAAAGGTGGCGGTGCTGGTAACCCGAGCATCTATCTTTCGCAGCTCATCCAGGTCACTTTCCTGGCTTTCCATGTACTTGCTCCTGATGTGCTCCACCTCCTCCCGATGGGCCGCCGAATAGGTAAAATTGAACGTATCCTTGTTCTGATGCATACAACACTCCTCCTAGCAATCTGATTCCAACAATGCCCCCGACAGGGGCAGTTCCTCCACCCCATCGACCTTCTGCTCCAGCTGACAGTCCAGCCGCACGGAGAAGGTGCTTCCCTGCCCCAAGGTGCTGCTGACGCTAATCTCACCACCCAGCACATCGATGATTCGCTTCACCAAGGCCAGCCCCAGTCCATTTCCTAAGGACTGGTGGGAAGTGTCTCCTTGGTAGAACTTTTCGAAGATGTGACGCCCCGTCTCCTCCCCCATGCCACAGCCAGTATCCTGCACCCGCAAATCCACAATCGCTCCGTTCTGCTGGCAGGACACCCACACCTTTCCCCCTGGCGGAGTGAATTTCAGTGCATTGGACACTAGGTTGCTGCATACCAGCATCAAGAAGGTGCGATCGCTGCGGACAAGCAGCTCCTGCTGGATGTTTACCTGTAGGTCAATGTCTTTTTCCTCCCACAGATGCTCAAAAGAAAGTACCACCTCGCACATCAGCTCCCCAAAATCAAAGATTTCGTATTCCGGACAAACCCGCTGGTTCTCCAGCTTGTTCAGCTTCAGAACATTCGTCACCAAGGAACTCAGATTTTGAACCTGACTTTCGATTACCGCACAGTAGGCTTCCTTGTCAGACTCCGCTAAATTCGGCTGCCGCAGGAGACTGGTATAATTTTTGATGACAGCCAGCGGAGTCTTCATCTCGTGGGAAACATTGGACAAAAACTCCTCCTGCAAGCCCTCCACCGACTGAATCTGACAGGCTATTTCATTCAGCACGTCTTGAAAATCAACCAACTGACGCACCGCGGGATTTCCCCTGTCGGGATGAACCCGTGCGGAAAAATTCCCGCTGGCAATCTGGCGAGCCGTCAGAGCAATCTTGTTCATCGGACGGTCAAAGGCCACGTACTTTATGGTCATGGTGATTATGGTGAACATAAAGCTGAGGATAAAGATGTTGGCGAAGGTTCTGGGGGCACGCCGCCTGATGAATTCCTCCGGCAGCGGAGCGCCTTGGAGAAAAAGCATGATGCTACAGGTGAGGATGAAGGAAATCATCAGGAAGATGAACACATAGCTCATCAGGGAAAACGCCACCGAGCCAAACAATGGGGAACGGCGGTTTGCACTGCTACCCATTGATCACCGCCTTGTAGCCCAGACCATGCACCGTCACAATCTCAAAGTCAGTGCAGGCGGCCAGCTTTTCCCGAATCTTTGTGATGTACACATCCACCGTCCTGGTGCTGGAATAATTGTCTGGATTCCAGAATTCATTCATCAGCTGAGAACGGGAGAAGGTCTTCTTTGGATAGGAAAGCAGCTTGAACACAATGTCGAATTCCCTGGCAGTAAAATTCACCGCCTCACCACGGATGTAGGCCATGTGCTCCTCCGTATCCATAACAAAGGAACCCACCTCCAGCCGCCTGCTGGCATTAATGCTCGCCCTCCGAAGGATAGCATTCACCCGCAGATGCAGTTCCTGTAAGTCAACAGGCTTCACCAAATAGTCATCCACCCCGGAATTGAATCCCCGCTGCTTGGAGAGGAAGTCATCCTTGGCAGTCATCAGGATAATGGGAATGTCCTTGTCCTGCTGCCGAATATTCTCCACCAACCTGTAGCCGTCCACATTGGGCATCATGATGTCAGATATGACCAGGTTATAGCTGTTCCGGTACATCAGGTCAAAGGCCTGGTCTCCGTCAAAGCAAGCGTCAACTTGAAAGCCCTTCTGCTCCAAAAACATGCAGATGGACCGGTTCAACGCTTCGTCGTCCTCCACCACCAGAATCCGTATCATAGTCACCTCCGTCCAACAGAATACCTTTGTTGCAGTGTACCCGCAAGGTGTTAAGAATTTGTTAATGACGATTGGTGAGAATCGAAATAAAGTCAGATTGGGAGCGAGAAGCCTCGCTAAAATTACCATTTCCCATCAGGAAAAAGGTGTTTTCCATAGGAAAAAAACGTGCGTAAACACAGGATTTTTTTGTGAAAAATTACTCTCTTTATGTAGGTCAAATTTCGAATTTTTGCCGAATTTCAAGATTCAATAAAGACCGCCGCCTAAGTCCTGCATTGACCTGCAAGCCCCCTTTCAGCTGGTGAGTTTCTGCACGAGAAACTCCACGGCCTGCTTTTCCTTCTAACACTTTAGATTGCCCACGATGCGTTTTTGTGTGTTGCGGTTCTGCTGGAATCGGTGTATAGTTGGAGTGTGGTTGACATAAATCAATTGAGAATACTTTGCAAACAAGGCAAAATCAGGTGGACTAACCACATTCTTGTGAGGTTGCTGGAAAGAAGTATAAAGCAATCAGA
The DNA here is from genome assembly GCA_017936345.1 of Spirochaetaceae bacterium. Lineage (GTDB taxonomy): Bacteria > Spirochaetota > Spirochaetia > Treponematales > Treponemataceae > Treponema_F. The sequence continues at coordinate 113 of JAGBFT010000064.1, read as the reverse complement.
TGTGGAAAATGCCATCAACACTGGAACAGTCATTGAGCAGTATCCAGATGATTATCCTCATCCAAGTTGTCTTGTTTTAGGATTCACTATACAACGGCAGCTTCTGCATGTTG
>JAGBFT010000063.1 GCA_017936345.1 Spirochaetaceae bacterium | reverse complement strand
TCTATGCAAAGTGGATTGTTGTAATGGGGATTATATGTTCGGACGAAAAGAAAGGTCTTCCCGTCTATTACAACATTCTTGTCTTCATTATAGGTGATTGTGGTTGGTTCTTGCGGGACAACTGGCAATTCCTGAGCTGTCTGGCAAGAAAACATGAAAAGAGAAAAAAATGAAATGCCAATAAGTAGATTTTTACACCAGTTTTTTGTCCTCACGTATTGCTCCTGAAAAACGTACGTGACACAAAGTATATTTCTTATGTAGTAATTCGTCAATGATTATTGCCACTAGATAGTAGCTGACGTTTGCTGCCTGTTGTATTCAGGTTGATTGACAATGTTCTTTTATGATATGTTCTAGGGGTTATGTGGATATTTTCAGTTTTTCTTTTACCAACCATTGTTATATTGTATCTTATAAGCCATTCTGGAAGGACTGGCCTTGCCCCATTTTTTTTTGGTATCGGTTGTGGAACTCTGTGTGTCGTTTTTGCCATTCTTTTTGGCTCTGATTTTAGACTCTATCCTGCCAGTCTTTTTAAGAATTTTTCTTTGAATCTTTTACAAGAAGCCCTTTTGCCAGCCTTGGTCTTGACCGTTCTGTTCTTTATTCTTTCAAGGGACGATGTGCAATTTAAAATGGATAAGCTGGTTCTTGTATTATCTGGTTTTTTCTGTTTGTACATCCCCTTCAGAATCTTTTTCAGGTCAGAAACCTTGTCTGTCTTTGCCCTGTTTTTTAAGCCAGTGTTGCTTGCTTGTTTTGTTTTTGGCTTTTCTTTTGCTGTCAAATTATTCATAAAAAATCTAATCTCAGAAAAAAAGCCCCTGTTGTTTTTTATCAGCTGTTTTTGTGGTTTAGGTTGTGCCTCTGTTCCAGCCTTGGCTGAGATATGGTGGTACGGAGGTGGTGCTCCTGCTGTATGGCTGCTTCTTGTTGTTGTTCAGGTGGTATTTACCTTGATTTTAGGTGTTCTAAACCATGTAGATATTGATTCCCTTATACCTCAGAAAAAGCAGACCGTATAAAAAAAGCCCCTTGAAACCAGACATATGCTCGGATTCAGGGGCTCTCTCACAATTTAGGTTGTCTCAGGATGGAATTTTACGCCTGTCCTGCAGAACCAAGGACTTCCTTGTTCTTGTGCATATAAAGCTTCTTCAGTTCATCTCTTGCAGGTCCCAAGTACTTGCGGGGATCGAATTCCTCAGGATGCTCGGCAAATACCTTGCGGATGGCGGCAGTCATGGCCAGACGCCCGTCTGAGTCGATGTTAATCTTGCAGACAGCTGACTTGGCTGCTTTTCTCAACTGCTCCTCAGGGATACCCACTGAGTCGGTAAGCTTGCCGCCGTACTTTTCAATTTCCTTCACGTACTCAACGGGAACAGAGGATGAACCGTGGAGTACGATGGGAAATCCTGGCAGCCTCTTTTCAATTTCCTCCAAGATGTCAAAAGCCAAAGGAGGTGGAATTAAAACACCATCTGCATTGCGGGTGCATTGCTCTGGCTTGAACTTCTGGCGGCCATGGCTTGTTCCGATGGATATGGCCAGGGAATCAACTCCAGTCTTGGTTACAAAGTCCTGGACTTCCTCTGGTTTTGTGTAGTGGCTTTCTTCCGCACATACATCATCTTCAACGCCAGCTAAAACACCCAATTCTCCCTCTACAGTCACGTAGTTTTCGCGGCTATGGGCATATTCACAAACTTGCTTTGTAAGGGCGACATTCTCGTCGTACGGCAGGTGGGAACCGTCAATCATAACAGAGGAAAATCCACTGTCGATACAGTCCTTGCACAATTCAAATGAATCTCCGTGATCAAGATGCAACACAATAGGAATGTCATAACCCAACTCATTGGCGTATTCCACAGCACCACGAGCCATATTCCGCAACAGGTTCTTGTTGGCGTACTTGCGGGCGCCGGAAGAAACCTGAAGGATAACAGGAGACTTTGTCTCGACACAGGCCTGGATAATAGCCTGAAGCTGTTCCATATTGTTGAAATTATAGGCAGGAATGGCATATCCGCCCTTAATGGCCTTGGCAAACATATCCTTTGTATTTACAAGACCAAGTTCCTTGTAGTTTGTCATGCTTGACTCCTCTGAATAAATATATATCGAATATATGCCTTTATAGGAAAATAATCAAGAGAGGAAAATAAAAAAGAAAAAAAACAGTTTGACAAAGATATGTTGAAGAAATATAATGATGACGATATATAGTGTAACTATATCTTTTCAGTTCATTAAAGGAGTTATGGATGAAGCAGGGCGTTTTTGTCTTTGTAAGTCTCGTTCTTATGGTCTTGTTCTGTGTTCCAGTTTTTGGGCAGCCTAGTATTAAGAGCGTGGAAACAATCAGTATTGATAATTTTGATACTGCCGATGAAATGGGTTGGACATGGGATTACCAGGCCAGCAGATTTGTTACAGAGGGATACCCTAAGATGGGATACTTTGATGGTATGCCTAGTTCCCTGATTCACCTGAGAAAGGATGGGGATCCTGATGCCAAGGTTCTTGGTGTAAAGGTTCTCTTTGATCGCAAGGGTGACAACTGGTTCGAGATTTTCCCCACCACCACCGGTGATGATGGTGAGGCCAAGAATCATGAAATTCCTATGATTGGAACCGTTTCTCAGATTGACTTCTGGGTATGGGGTGCCAATTATATGTATTTTGTGGAAGTTCTTGTTCGTGATGCAGAGGGAAGGGTTCATGTAATTCCTGCTTGTAACACTGCATTTGACGGATGGCGCAACATTGTGGTTAATATGCCCAGCAACATTCGTCAGCAGTCACGTATGCGTTCTGGTCCAGAGATGTTGTCCTTTGTTGGATTTAGAGTTCGCACCGATCCTAACGAATATGTGGATGACTTCCTCATTTATTTTGATAACTTGAAGTACACAACAAATATACTTGAGAATATTTTTGATGGATATGAGTTGCGTGACACTGACTTTGGTTCCGATTCCGGTGAAACAGATGGTGGTACTCGTACCTCTGGAACAGGAACTGCTGTACAGACTCAGAACCAGGAGGTTGGAGAAAAATGAAAAGAGTAATTGCAGTATTGATGGTAGTGGCCTCCTTTGGAATGGTTTTTGCCCAGCAGGGAACTTCAAGCTTGGCAGATCCCGATCCTACCATTATTGGAGCAGATTCTGCAAAGCAGGCTTTGAGAGAGATTTCTGTTGATTTGTTTGAGCGTGAAGGTTCTTGGAATGCCCGCATTTCCTCAGACAATGGTGTTGTTAGCGCTCGTTTGTTCGATGGTAGCCCGGCTGCTAAGGAGCCTTTGGCCGAAAACGAGGGTGTTTCTGATGAACGTGTTCTCGGTGTAAAGGTTGAATTCTTCCGTCGTGGCATCAACAGCTTCTATATAACGGCTGCACGTCCAATTCCTATTGAAGGAATCACGAAGACTGTTTCTGTATGGGTAGCTGGACGTAATCAGGGACACAGTATGTACCTGCTGGTTCAGGACTACTTTGGAAATAACTTCGAAGTCTATATGGGGTCCTTGGCCTTCTCTGGTTGGAAGAAAATGACTGTTGCAGTTCCACCCTCACCAGATGGAGAGAGGGGTATTGTACAGCAGAGTGCATACTACGGAGATCGTCCCGGACTTCGTATCGTTGGTTTCCGTGTAGACTGTGATCCATTGTTGGCTCGTGGTGCCTACTATATGTACTTGGATGACCTTCGTGCTGTTACTGACCTGTATGATATGGAAAATCGCAACGAAGACGACATGATTGACAACTGGTAGTCAAGTTTGACCTAAAACGGTTGAGGAAGGCCCTTGTTAAGCTACTTTGCTGAACAGGGGTCTTTTTTTTATGATTTATTGTGGCGGAGGTTATGCAACAGTGATTAATTTTAATGAAAAGAAAGGCTTTATCTGTGATATGGACGGAGTTATCTATCACGGAAATAAGATTCTTCCAGGAGTGGCAGAATTTATCAGTTGGTTACAGAGTGAAGGAAAAGAATTTCTTTTTTTAACAAATAATAGTGGGTCTACTCCAAAAGAATTGCAGCAAAAATTAGCTCGTATGGGTTTGGATGTTCCGGAAAAGCACTTTTATACCAGTGCTTTGGCCACTGCTGCTTTTTTAAGGGAACAGTCTCCGGGCTGTTCCGTGTATGCTATAGGCGAGGCGGGTCTCTTTAATGCCTTGTATGATGCAGGAATCACTATGAATGACGTTAATCCGGATTATGTTGTTATGGGGGAAGGCAAGTCTTATTCCTTGGATTCCCTTACAAAGGCAACCAATTTAGTTTTGAATGGAGCCCGTTTGATTGGTGCAAATTCTGATGTATCTGGTCCAATAGAAAACGGTATTACTCCTGCTTGTAGAGCCTTGGTTGCTCCCATTGAAATGGCTACAGGAACACAGGCGTATTTTTGTGGCAAGCCAAATCCACTGATGATGCGGACTGGATTGAAGCTGTTGGGATGCCATTCTGGTGAAGCAGTAATGGTCGGTGACCGTATGGATACAGATATTATTTCTGGTTTGGAAAGCGGTATGTCTACAGTACTGGTTTTGTCCGGTGTTTCTACCCCTGAAACCCTCAAGACCTATGCCTACAGACCTACTGTGGTGCTGGATGGAGTAGGTGAAATTGTTCGTATGGCTAAGGAAGCTGTATAGTTTTTGAATATTGGGATAGATAAAGACCTCCTATATCATTTGGGTAGAGGAGGTCTTTTGTTTATGAGCCCATGGTTATTATTTTCCTAGAATCTTAATTGCATCCTCTAAATTAATTGATTCGTGCTGTTCCCTTGTTTGCAGATTCTTTAATGTAAGGACATTCTTTTGGGCATCCTCTTCTTTGATGAGAATGCCAAAGGGAACACCCTTTTTTTCTGCCACTGTGTACTGGGCTGTGATTTTTTTTGCATCAGGAAATACCTCACAGGAAATGCCAGCTTCTCGCAATTTATTTGCTACACTTTGATAGTGGATGGATAGCTTTTCATCAAGGCAGAAAATCTCTACCTTAAGGTGACTTTTCTTATGCTCCACTTTTCCCAATTGCTCCAATCCTGCAATGAGGCGGTCAAGTCCAATGGAAGAACCGACACCTGGAACCCTGTCTTTCATATAGAGGCCTGCAAGATTGTCGTAACGACCTCCAGAACAAACCGAACCAATGGCAGGTAGTTGGTTTAGAAAGGTTTCGTATACCACTCCAGTATAATAATCAAGACCTCTCGTAATGGAAGGGTCAAGAACAAAGCTTTTTTCTATACCAGTTGCTTCCATCATGGCCCTGATTTCACGAAGACGCTGCGAGTGAGCGGAAACTCCTCCTGCGAGACTTTCCATTTGCTCCAGTGTTGTTTGGAAAGAGTCTTTTTGTGAAATGTAGGCAAGAATGTCCTGGGCAATTTCTATGGAACCAGTGATTTCCTTTAGTTGGGACAAAACCTCTTCCTGGCCAATCTTGGCTAATTTATCTACGATTCTGAGGATGTCCTCGCTCTTGTCTTGCAAATTTCTTTTTTCTAAAAACTGGTTGAAAATACCCCTATGGCTCAGGTGGATTGTTACATCATCCACTCCAATGGCAGACAAGGCTGACTTCATCAAGGAAAGAATTTCAAAGTCACTTGCAGCGCTGTCAGAGCCTACACAGTCAAAATCACACTGTATAAATTCACGGTAGCGGCCAGCCTGGGGCTTTTCTCCACGCCAAACCTTTGCTATGTGGTATCGTTTAAAAGGAAAATAAAGCTCTTCCTTATGTTCTGCTGTAAAACGGGCAAAGGGAACAGTGAGGTCAAACCGGAGGGCTACATCACGGCCTCCGTTATCCTGAAATCTAAATACCTGTTTTTCTGTTTCTCCGTTGCTTTTACGTAAAAGAATTTCTGAATATTCCATAACAGGGGTATCAATAGGAACGTAACCATAGTTACGAAAGGTTGCAGTAAGCTTTTCTATCAAACTGGAACGAATAATTTCGGCTTCTGGTAAAAAATCTCTAAAGCCCTTGAGAATTCTAGGTTGTATGAGTTTTTCCATATCGGTATAATAACTTCATTGGAGGAAAAATTCAATTGCTTTTAACTATAGACATTGGAAATACAAATATTGTAGTTGCATTGTTTGACGAGGGAGTCATACTGTCCACTTGGAGGCTTTTTACTGATACCCGGCGAACTGGGGATGAGTATTCTATCGTTTTGTCTTCCCTTTTGCGAGATGATGGAGTAGAAATGGATGGAATTGATTTTTGTGTAGTTAGTTCTGTTGTCCCTGTATTGATTGGTCCCTTTGTAAGCCTTATTGAAAAAAAGACCGGGAAAAAGCCAGTAATAATTAACCCCTCAATTTTTCCTTATTTGCCTGTAAAAATTCCGGAAACTGCAATCCATGAAATTGGAAGCGACCTGCTGTGTAATGCGGTAGAAGCCTATTGTCGTTATAACTGTGCCTGTATTGTAGTTGATTTTGGAACTGCCTTGACCTTTACTGCTGTAGGTAATGCCGGAGAATTGTTGGGAATTGCCATTACACCGGGCTTGGGTACGGCTCGTAATTCTTTATTTGAAGATACCGCTCAGTTGCCCTCCATTCCCTTGGAGGCGCCCCCATCAAGCCTTGGTAAAAATACAATTCACTCTATTCAGGCTGGAATTGTACTAGGATACAAGGGGCTTGTGGAAGGTCTTGTTATGCAGATGAAAAAAGACATCACTGCTGAAACAGGGATTCCGCAAGAAGAAATAAAGGTAGTGGCTACTGGTGGACTGAATAGTGTATTAAAGCCTCTTACTGATATTTTTCAAGATGTGGACAAGGCGTTTACCCTTTGTGGCTTGTATCGAATTGCTACGATTTTAAAAGAAAAAGGCGTGTCTTGAGCTTTTCTGTGGATGATGGGAGTCTGCCCACCTCCAGTTACTTTATCCTAGCCAGCTCGGTGCAACCTCCGTTTCGACTCCCTCTATGTATAAAAAAAAGCCCTCACCCTTGTGAGAGCTTTTTCAGCGGATGATGGGAGTCGAACCCACGTCATCAGCTTGGAAGGCTGAGATAATAGCCGTTATATGACATCCGCAACGTGATACACACTATATCAGTTAATAAAAAATGTGTCAACTGTTTCATAACTTTTTTTTAATAAAAATACCCTTGCGTAATGTAACTGAATTGTTTATTCTTAGGTTATATGAGTATGTGTAAGTTTTATAGATTATTTTTACTGTTGATTATGGCTCTGGTTATGCCAAGTGTGTTTGCAGAAGTTAATACTCATGTCATTCTTTGGGACGAATACATTGAACTTAGAGATTCTATGTACAATAGTGAATACACTGCTGACGGTTTATTACCCTTATATGACAAGGCAGTTGCGTCTGCAAAGGAACATTTTAGTGATGACGCTCTTTTGTTGGCCTTGTCTCGTTGTGAGTACATTATGGGGCGGGCCTACTCCTACGAAGAAAACAAGGACGAGGCTGGCAATCGTTATGATGCGGGAGATGCCTATGCTGAGCAGGCTCTGGACATTCGGGAGACTGCCACCGCCCACCTAATGCGGGGCGAGAACATCTCCCAGAACTGTTCGGTAAAGCCTGTTTCCTATGCCTTGTCCCATGGCACAAAGGTAGGTGGATTGGCAAAGAAGGTGTTGAAACTAGACGAAAATTATGGTGCTGCCATGTATCTCCAGACAGCCCAGCACATCTACGCTCCCTCTCCCTTCCATAACCACAAGAAGGGGATACGGGAGATGCAGGAAATCTTGGATGATGCCTCTGTCCGCCTTGAAAAGGATGATGTTTTTAATCTTACCAGTGCAATTGGATATGGATATATGCAGAGAAAAGAGCTGGATTCTGCACGGGAATGGTTTTTAAAGGCCCTTGAAGTGTACCCTGGAAATAAATATGTTCAATCCTTGTTGAAAGATTTGTAAGGATAAGATACAGTAGGGTTGTCATGCAAAGTGTTGTCATCGAGTATTATGCTTGGATTGTGGCTATAATCAGCGTTTATTTTCTCGTTTTTGCTTTAACGAATGCCTTTTGGCTATGGATATACTCAAAGAAACCTCGTGTTTTTAGTGGAGACAAGGTTTCTGTTTGTGTCCCTGCCAGAAATGAAGAAGAGAACATAGAAAATTGTCTTCGCTCATTGATGGACCAAAGCTACGATAATTATGAAGTTCTAGTGCTTAATGATAACTCAGAAGATAGGACTGGAGAGATTCTGGACTTGCTTGCAAAGGAATTTCCAGACAAGCTGAAGGTGTTTGACGGAAAACCCTTGGAAGAAGGCTGGACAGGAAAGATTTTTGCCATGAACCAGTTGATTCAAAAAACCTCCGGTGAATACCTTTTGTTTACAGATGCGGATACCTTTCATAAAAAGGATTCCATTTCCTTTGCGATTACCAATATGAAGGTTCATAATGCGGACATGCTTTCCGGATACATCAAGGAGAAGGCTGTAACCTTTGGAGAAAGAATTACAGTTCCTTTGATTTTTATGCTTACGGGCTTTGTTCTTCCAATGTTTCTCAATCGTGTAACCCCCTTTCCCTTTACCTCTGTAGCCATTGGTCAGTATATCATGATAAAGAAGAAGGTCTTTGAGGCTGTAGGTGGCTATGAGTCGATGAAAACATTGATTAGTGAAGACGTTTTTCTTGCTCGCCTGATTAAAAAGAATGGATATAAGACTATCTTTACAGATTGTAAGAGAGCTGCAATCTGCAGGATGTATACTGGGTACACTGAGAGTGTAAACGGAATTACAAAGAATATTTTTTCATTTTTATCAAATAACACAGCCGTAATTTTAACAGCAATTATTGGTGTCTCATTGTTCCTTTTGTTGCCATTCCCATTGTTTGTTGTCTCGCTGGCAATCAATGTGATGGCAGGAGGATGGATTACCACCATCACAGTTTTATTGGGAATCAATGTGCTGTTGATGTTTGTAGTGTGGGTTTTGGTGTCCGGCTCCCAACATTTGCCTTTTTCCACCCCGTTTTTGTATCCGATTTTATTTACCAATTTGCTGTATATGGCAACCTTATCCTTTGTACGTACAGTAACTGGTAAGGGCTATATGTGGAAGGGGAGGGTAGTCCACTAGTATGGCATATAAACCTGGTGACAAATTGATTTCGTCAAATTATTTTTTTAGGGTTGCGGCGTGGATTACATTTTACATCGTCCTTATTGTGGCCTATATTCTAGTGTGGGCCTTGTATCGAAGTAGAATATTTGGAAGGGAGAGGCTGAGGTCTGTTGGTGATGCCATTACTGTTTCAAATCACACGCTCTTTTTGGATCCTGTTCTTATGGCTGCAGCCTTTTTTCCAAAAAAACCCTTTCAAACCCTGCTGGAGGCAACTGTTTGCGCTCCCTTTGTGGGAACCTTGACCCGTCTTTTGGGAGGGGTTCCCATCCCCCGCCGTGACGTTCATTTTGATTTGATGAAAGAAGCCTGTAGGGAGGCATTTAAAAGAAGGCAGAAAATTCACTTTTATCCAGAGGGTGAGTGCTATTTGTACAATAATTGCCCAAATAAATTTCATCCCGGAGCCTTTTTTCTTTCCGCTAGTCTGGATGTGCCAATAATTCCAATGGCAACCGTCTTTCACAAGCGGCGGTGTCGTCCCACTGTCCACCTTCACATCCTTGAGCCTGTGTATCCGTCGGACTACAATGTGAGGCGGGAGGATGGAACCGTTGACCAGCAGGCTCTGAGGGTATATATGGAAGCTGTGAGACAAATCATTTCAGATAAAATTGTGCGGGAAAATGGCACGGGAATGTATTACAAGGGCGCCATGAATCGTATTCCCGGAATCAATACCTAGCTCATCTCTCTTTTTCTTTGAAAATTTCGCAGGGGTTTTCATTATTTAACATTTTTAGTATAATTCTGACATATTTTATTGTATCTGAGGAGGATCAAGAAAATGGAGAAGTTGTTCAAACTCCAGGAGAGGGGTACAACTGTTCGTACTGAAGTGGTGGCTGGGATTACCACCTTTTTGACAATGGCCTATATTTTGGCGGTGAACCCCGGTATGTTGGGAGAAACTGGAATGAGTGCAGGTGGTGTATTTACTGCCACAGCCCTTTCTGCCGCCATTGCAACCTTGGTGATGGCATTCGCTGCAAACCTTCCTGTAGGTTTGGCTCCTGGAATGGGATTGAACGCCTTCTTTACCTACACCGTCGTCTTTGGCATGGGCTACAGCTGGCAGGTTGCTCTTACTGCTGTATTCCTGGAGGGACTCCTGTTCATTATTTTGTCTTTCTTCAATGTACGTGAAGCCATTGTACATGCTATTCCTGCCAACCTAAAGAAGGCTGTAGCTGTGGGTATTGGTTTGTTCATTGCTTTGATTGGTTTGGCGAATGCAGGTCTTGTTGCCAGTGACCTTGGAACAATTATTGGATTCGTGCCCTTGAAGGGTGGCGCTCCAATGGTGGCGGTCATCGGACTGATTATTACTATCATCCTGTTTGCATTGAGGATTCCTGGCTCAATTTTGATTGGTATTGTTGCGACAACCATTGTGGGCATTCCCTTTGGCGTAACAACTGTTCCAGAAGGATTTTCTCCTGTCTCCTTGCCTGCTGCTCCCCTTTTCTGGAAGTTCGACTTTTCCGGCGTGCTGACATTCAAGTTCTTCACCGTGTTCTTTACCTTCCTGTTCGTGGATATTTTTGATACTGTGGGAACCTTGGTTGGCGTTACAACCCAGGCCGGTCTTACTGATGAAGAGGGAAATATTCCCAATGTAAAGCAGGCCCTGCTGGCAGACGCTGTGGGAACGGTGGCTGGTGCCGCCCTGGGAACCTCCACCGTCACCAGCTTTGTGGAAAGCTCCGCTGGTGTTGCTGTTGGTGGACGTACCGGCTTGTCTTCTGTAGTGACTGCCATCCTCTTCTTGTTGGCCTTGTTCTTGAGCCCATTCTTCCTGTTGGTGCCCTCCGCCGCAACTGCGCCTGCATTGATTTTCGTTGGCTACCTGATGATGAAGTCTGTTGTAGACATTGACTTTGAGGATCCTACTGAAGGTATTCCTTCCTTCGTAACCATTTTGGTGATGCCCTTTGCCTACAGCATTGCTGAGGGTATTGTTTGGGGTGTCATTGCCTACGTTATCCTGAACGTAGCTGCTCGCAAGTTCAACAAGATTTCCATTGTTACATGGATTCTCTTTGTAATCTTTGTGCTTAGGTTCTTCTTCAAATAGAAAGTCAATTCTAGTGAGAGTTTTTTCCCTTTGATTTAGGTGGAAAAGCTGAGTAAGCCATCACTGGGGTACACTTCACAAGTTTGTACTTCAGCTGATGGCTTTTTTTTGCTCCCAATGTAATCCAGTTACAGAACAATTTTTTTTGCTGAGGTATAGTATCCATGTAAATAAAATATATGAGGTATGAATATGGCAAGGAAAAATGCTGTGGTAGATCGCAAGCTTTGTGTAGCCTGCGGTTCTTGTGCAAAGGTCTGTCCCAAGGATGCGATTTCTCTTCCCCAGGGGATTTTTGCCTTTGTAGATACATCAAAATGCGTGGGATGT
>JAGBFT010000062.1 GCA_017936345.1 Spirochaetaceae bacterium | reverse complement strand
GCGCTTTACCAGCTCCTCCACCTTCCAGCGGCTGGCATACTCCTTGCTCTCGGCGTTCAGCGTCATAACAATGGCCGTACCGTGGGCTCCCGCCCCGTCAAACTGATATTTCTTGGCTTCCTCGCTGTCCAGAGCCACGCCCTCCATCTCGTAGGAGCTGGTTCCGTCGCTAGACCAGTGGAAGAGGGTGTCGGTGGCAGCCTTGCGGGTGTACACGTCGATGCGGGAGGCGGCCATAAAAGCGGAATAAAATCCCACGCCGAACTGACCGATGAGGGCGGAATCCTTCTTTGCATCGGAGGTAAGCCGCTCCAGGAAGGCCTTGGTGCCGGAACGGGCAATGGTTCCCAGGTTGGTGGTGAGCTCGTCGCCATCCATGCCGATTCCCGTGTCACGCACCACCAGCACGCCGGCATCCTCCTCAAAGCTGATGTCAATGCGGGGGTCAAAGACAACGCCCTTGTAGGCATCGTCGGAAAGGGTCAGGTACTTGAGCTTATCCAAGGCATCGGAAGCATTGGACACAATCTCCCGCAGGAAGATGTCCTTGTTGGAGTACAAGGAATGGATGATGAGGGTCAGAAGCTGGTTCACCTCTGTCTGGAACTGGTAGGTTGCCATAAGTTTCTCCTGTATGATTACTAAAAGATTGAAGATTTTCTATCTAATAATGTAATAATTCCCGAAGAATTTGACAAGTATGAAAGCGGAAGAGGCGAACCTATCCCAATTCCACCAGCCAAACCTAGACAAATCTGCAATTCAATTGCAATTTTGTCTAAATAGAACATCTAGCTTTTCGCCCAGGCAAGGCTTTCCGCTGGATTCAAGCTCCCTGTCGTGATATACTTACCCCAAGGAGAATGCCATGATTGTAACAACCTTTGAAGACAGCAAAAGATATGCCTCCATTTCACCAAAACTGGAAAAAGCTTTCGTCTGGCTCAATTCCCACAACCTGATGGAGCTACCCCAGGGTCGCACCGACATTGAGGGGGATGAAATCTACATAAATCGTTCCAGCTTTACCTCAAAACCCAGGGAAGAAGCCCGCTGGGAAATCCACCACCACTATCTGGACATACAGATGGTACTGGCGGGGCAGGAACAAATGGATGTAACTCCAGCCAGCCTCACAACCAATGTAGACGAATACAACGCCACCACCGACTACCAGCAGGTGGACTCCAAGCCGGGAGACAGCTTCCAGACGATTCTCATGGTTCCCGGCCAGATGACCATTGTCTTCCCGGAGGATGCCCACCGCCCCGCCATCCACGGAGACGGTCGTACCGCCGCCACAATAGAAAAGGCCGTGGTGAAGATTCGGATAGACTAAGAGTCCCTACCAATCCCGTAGTTTGCGGCGGATGATGGAGCTAATAGCCTCTGCCAGCTGGGTGGGTTCTTTTATGCGAACAAAGTCATTGCCGTAAATTTTTTTGGCGGTCTCCACGTTGTAGTCCAGTCCCATAAACACGGCCACCACCTTGATTCCCTTCTTCCGCAGACTGTCCACCTCTCCCGCCGCATCCTTAATCCCGTCACGGCCAGAATACTCTTGGTACAGGGAAATGCCGCATTCATCATTGGGATCCGCATCAGTAAGGATTACCAAAAGTCGATTTTGTTCTGGAGCATCTTCCATTATCTTTCCCATTGCACGCAGCGCAAGTCCATCCCGATTCCAGCCCTCCGCTGTGTAGCAAAACAAATTCTCGTTGGATTGGCTTGACTCGTAACCTCGTAGACGTTGCAATACAGTGTAGGTACGAAAACTATTAAAGGCGTGCACTTGAACTGGCACACCACACTGGCACAGGCTTTCTGCAATGATGTAACCCTGGGCGGCCAGCATACCTTGGCGGCTAGATTGTGACTGAGAAGAATCTATTAAAATGTCCACAGAAAAAATGGGCTGCGGCTCATCCTGTCTTCTCAAAAATATTCGATTATCTTCCAGATACTGGTTTCTCCACACCTTGGTGCAGTTCAAATGACCACTAGAAGACTTTATTTTGTCCTGGGGAACATCTACCGTCAACTGGTTTTTCAGCCGGTCACGCAGCCTACGCATTACATTGTCGTAGGCCGCCCGGTGTTCTTGGTAGTGCGCTCGGTTCCTCATGTAATCCGGAGAACCAATTTTTGGGGCAGCAAAATACAGGTGATTATTATTGTGAATATCAGTGCAAACATCCTTTTCCACACGAGCGGCATCCTCGCTGCTAAGGTACTGGGGGCCAAACCTTTTTTCCAACTGGGCAAGCGTGTCTCTGTCCACCTTGCTGGAGCCACCAGCCCACACCTTACCAGGCTGCCCAGCCTTTCCAGCCCCTTCTTCCACCTCCCGCAGGTCTCTTGCACGAAACATCCTAGCAGGAACCTGCCGCCGTTTTCTAAACAGCATTCTCAACTTGGAGGGTGTTCTTTCCTTGGGAACTCTTGCAGGCTGACTCAAGTCCACCTTAAAGAACTGCTTCATCAGGAGGGTAAACTCGGCAATAATCCTCTCTGTATCCCAAGAACTGTCAAACCGCAATGCACGCAGGAGCCGCAAATCACGAGGCATCATAAACGGCTTTTTCCCCAAGTTTTCCTGACACCATGCAATTTGGAACTGCATCACCCTGTCGGTTTCCACCAACCAGGCTGACATATGCGTCATTTTTTTGGAGTGCTCTTCCCGTAAAAACTCCAAGACAGGTCTTTGGGGCAGTTCCCTTTCGTACACCACCTGCTCCAGTGCCAGCCACAACAAGCCGTCGTAGGTAGACTCCAAAACTGTACCTTCAAATCGATTAAATAGTGCAGCCAACTTTTCCCAGTCCAGCCATTTATACACAAGGCCCACTATCAGGTTAAGATAAAAATTAGCCTCTCCCAAGTGGTCAAAGGACAGGAAGGGGCTTTCAAACTCGTAGTTTTCGGCTGAACTCCAAACGATATTTTTTGCTCTTCGTTGTTGGGCAGGAGATGCGTTCATGGAAAAGTCCTAAGATTAAGCTCCACCGATGGATTTATCTTCAAAAAGCTTATCCATGGTAAGCCCCTCTGGAATTCTCCCTCTAATAATATCCTGCAACAATGAACGCTCAAACTCATCACTAGACTTATTGGTAATACCCATGTCCAAGGCATTCCAGGGTTCAATCCCCATCCTCATAAGCCGAATACTATCCAGCAAGCCCCGTAAATCCAGCAAGCGGGAAGAAATCTCTGAACTAGCGGTTTTTTTCTGAATATCCACAAAAACTCGCCCTAAATCCGAGGCAAAGCTTAGTTTTAACTCCGGGAACTCCCCTGTTAAAAGTCTTACAAGGGCATCGGAAGAAATCTCAGGCATCATGATGACCACAAAGCGGGAGGCCAGCGCCTCGTTCAGGTCACGGGTTCCAGCATAGCCCTGGTTCATGGTGGCGATAAATCGGGTGGCTGGGTTCATGGCAAGTCGCTGGTAGCCAGGCACGTCAATAACCCGGCGGAAGTCCAGCAGGGCGTGGAGCACTGCCAGTGCCTCGTTCTTTGCCATGTTGATTTCGTCCAGCACCCCGAATCCGCCCTCCGTGGCACAGCGGTACACCGGCCCTGGTCTGAATTCCACCTGCCCGTTGCGGAAGGTGTCCGTTCCAATCAGGGAGTCGGCATCCGTGTTCACATGGCAGGAAATGTCCCAAATGGGCCGCCCAAACACTGCCGCAAGGTTCTCCGCCAGCACATTCTTTCCAGAAGCCTTTTGCCCCACCAACAACAAATTTTGACCGCACAAAAGGGCGGCGGCGGCCTGCTCCCAAATCCGTGGGCCGTAATACCTGTAGCGGGGTACGGGAATCCGCTCCCCCTCCTTGCCCTCCAACCGATGGGCAGCCCTAAAATCCTTGATACCTTGAATTATTTGGGGAGAAACCCCCTCCTCCTGTAAAAACTGAAACATTTCCATGTGCTCCATAGTCCATTATACTACACCCGCATGATATACGCTATATCTCCAATCCCGTTCAGGCAAATAAAAAACCGGCATCACCGCAAAGGTGACACCGGTCTTTATAAAACCAAGGCTCAGGCCAAGCCAAGCCTCCTGAACCATTTCCGCCGTCACTTTTCAGCTCCAGCGGGAACGGCCAGTCACTTATTTATACAGCTCGATGAGGCGCTCCAGGTGCTGGTAGCGAGCCTTGGCAACCTCCTCGCTCTTCTTGAACAGGGCATCTGCCCTTTCAGGGAACTTGCGGGTGAGAGCTGAGTAGCGGGTCTCGTTCTTCAAGAACTCTTGGTAAGAGCCATCGCCTGGCTTGGAAGTCAGGGTGAAGGGGTTCTTTCCTTCTGCCTTCAATGCGGGATTGAAGCTGAACAGGTTCCAGTAACCAGAAGAAACAGCCTTCTTCAAGGTATCCTGACAGTGGTGCATACCACCAGAGATACCATGGATTTCACAAGGAGCATAGGCAATGATAACGGATGGACCTTGATATGCCTCCGCTTCCACCAACGCCTTCATGGTCTGGGCAGGGTTTGCACCCAATCCAATCTGGGCTACGTAAACATAGCCATAGCTCATAGCGATTTCAGCCAAAGACTTCTTGCCAACAGCCTTACCAGAAGCAGCAAACTGACAGATTTCACCAATGTTAGAGGCCTTGGAAGCCTGTCCACCGGTGTTGGAGTACATCTCGGTGTCAAACACCAGAATGTTCACATCCTCACCAGAGGCAATGACGTGATCCAATCCACCGAATCCGATGTCATAGGCCCATCCATCACCACCCATAATCCAGGTAGACTTCTTGCCCAAGTAGTCCTTGTTGTCAAGGATTTCCTTGGCAGCATCACAACCACACTTCTCCAGCTCTGCAATCAGGGCATTTGTGGGAGCAACGTTGGCACGGGTGTTGTCCTTTGTTTCCATGAACTTGGCAATGGCATCCTTTACAGCAGCAGAGGTTTTACCATCAGCGGCCAGGGCTTCCAGCTTGCCAATCAAGCCGTCCCGGATGTACTTCTGGGCCAGGTGGATACCAAGACCATACTCGGCGTTATCCTCAAACAGGGAGTTTGACCATGCTGGTCCCTTCTTGCTGTCCTTGTTGATGGTGTAGGGACAGGTTGCGGCAGGACCACCCCAGATGGAGGAACAACCGGTGGCGTTGGCGATGTACATCTGCTCTCCAAAGAGCTGGGTGGCAAGGCGGGAATATGCAGTCTCGGCACAACCAGCACAGGCACCGGAGAATTCCAGCAGGGGCTGCACGTACTGGGAGCCCTTGGGAGTCAGCTCGTTGATACCAGCATCGTCCTTCTTGCTGACGTTGGCAACCAGATAGTCCCAAACTGGCTGCAAGGGCAGCTCCTGGGCCTGTGGTACCATCTCGATGGCAGCAGTAGGACATACAGTGATACACTCGCAGCATCCTGTACAATCCAGCGGAGAGATGCTGAGGGTATACTTGTATTTATCTGGCTTTGGCTTAAGATCCATAACCTCAAGGTTAGAAGGACCAGCCTTAACTTCTTCGTCGCTCAGCAAGAAGGGACGGATTGTAGCGTGGGAACATACAAACGCACAATTGTTACACTGGATACACTTGGATGCAGTCCAGTGGGGAACGGTGACGGCGGTTCCACGCTTTTCGTAGGCAGAGGCTCCCAGCTCAAACTGACCATTTGCATAGTCAACAAAGGCAGAAACTGGCAGGCTGTCTCCGTCCATGAGGTTAACAGGCTGCATGATTGTCTCAACCATCTTGATGGTCTTGGGATTACCCTTCAACTCAACCTTTTCAACATTATCAACTGCATTTGCCCAGTCGGCGGGAACGACAACCTCGTGGATGGCATCGCAGCCAGCGTCGATGGCCTTGCAGTTCATGTCCACCACATCCTGTCCCTTGCGGGCGAACTTGGCGGTAACCTTCTCCTTCATGTGGGCCAGGGCTTCTTCTACCGGCAACACATTTGCCAGCTTGAAGAAGGCAGACTGGAGCACAGTGCTGGTGCGCTTGCCCAATCCAATCTCCGTGGCAATCTTTACGGCATCCACGGTGTACACCTTGATGTTGTTTTTGGCAATGTACTGCTTTGCATCGGCATGCAGGTGCTGAGACAGCTCCTCGTCAGACCACTGGCAGTTAATCAGGAACTTTCCGCCTGGCCTTACATCCTGCACCATCTTGTAGCCCTTGATGATGTAAGACTGGTTGTGACAGGCCACCAGATCAGCCTGGCTGACATAGTAGGCGCTGCGGATGGGCTTGTCTCCAAAGCGCAGGTGGGAGATGGTAATACCACCAGTCTTCTTGGAGTCGTACTGGAAGTAGGCCTGGATGTACTTGTCGGTGTAGTCACCGATAATCTTTGTGGAGTCCTTGTTGGCACCAACAGTTCCGTCTCCACCGATTCCCCAGAACTTGCATTCCACGGTTCCCTCGGCGGCGGTGATGGGAGCGGGCTTAACCTCAGGCAGGCTGAGATGTGTAACATCGTCCACAATACCGATGGTAAAGCGGGGCTTGGGAGCGTCCTTCTCCAGCTCCTTGTACACAGCAAACACGCTGGAAGGAGGAGTATCCTTGGAGCTCAAACCATAACGTCCACCAGTCAGCACGATGTCGTTAAGAGCAGCTTCACGCAATGTTGCAGCTACGTCCAAGTAAAGGGGCTCTCCAAGAGATCCAGGCTCCTTGGTGCGATCCAAAACAGCAAGCTTCTTTACAGTCTTGGGCAGCACCTTCAGGAAGGCTTCGGAAACCCAGGGACGATAGAGGCGAACCTTAATCAAACCGACTTTTTCACCACGGGCGTTCAGGTAGTCAATGACCTCCTCCGCCACATCGCAGATGGAACCCATTGCAACGATTACACGGTCAGCATCGGGGGCTCCGTAGTAGTTGAACAGGTCATAGTTTGTTCCCAACTTTGCGTTAATCTTTGCCATGTACTTGCGTACAACCTCTGGCAATGCGTTGTAGGTTAAGTTGCAGGCCTCACGATGCTGGAAGAAGATGTCTCCATTCTCGTGGGAGCCACGCATTACAGGGTGGTTGGGATTCAAAGAATTATTGCGGAATGCCTTCAGGGCATCCATGTTCATCATTTCCTTCAGGTCGGCATAGTCCCAGGTCTCAATCTTCTGAATCTCATGGGAGGTGCGGAATCCGTCAAAGAAGTTCAGGAAGGGAACACGACCTTCCAAGGCTGCCAAGTGGGCAACTGGAGCCAGGTCCATGATTTCCTGGGCATTTGTTTCTGCCAGCATAGCAAAACCTGTCTGACGACAGGCATATATGTCGGAGTGATCTCCAAATATACTCAAGGCCTGTGTAGCAACAGTACGGGCAGATACATGGAAAACACCAGGTAATTGTTCACCAGCAATCTTATACATATTGGGAATCATCAACAACAAGCCTTGAGAAGCGGTAAAGGTTGTTGTCATTGCACCAGCAGCCAATGAACCGTGTACAGTTCCCGCAGCTCCTGCTTCGGACTGCATCTCCACAACCTTTGTTTCAGTTCCGAAAACGTTCTTTAAACCGTTTGCCGACCACTGGTCAACAAAATCAGCCATTGGTGATGATGGTGTAATTGGGTAAATACCTGCCACTTCGGTATAAGCATACGCAACGTGGGAGGCAGCCTGATTTCCATCCATCGAATGTTTTTCTCTGGACATATAGCCCTCCTATTGAAATTTTTACCAAGTTAACTGTTAGATAGAATACAACTACTAGCCAATTTTTTCAAGGGAAAATGAGTTGAAAAATATTTTTTTATCTATAATAAACTAAATAAATCAAATTTTTACAGCAATTAAATAAAAAAAACATCTCCCCTGTCATTAAAAATTTATAAAAAAATGTTTTCCTTCTTACAAAAAAACCTTTTCAAGTATTACTATAAGAGCATGAGTCAAAGTACTGTCGCTAAGGGTATATTGCTTTTTTTTCTAGTCCTGTTTTTCAACAGTCAAAATATTTTTTCTCAAGCAGAAGAATCCGTCTCTTCTAAGGAACGCGCCTCCGTGGCACTTGTCCTAGGAGGTGGAGGTGCAAAGGGATTTGGAATCATTCCTGTTTTAGAAGTGATTGACGAGCTGGGAATCCCCATCGACATGGTCATTGGCAACAGTGCCGGAGCCATTATCGGTGGCTTGTACAGCATTGGCTACACTCCAGAAGAAATTCGTCAGACGGTAATTGACACGAACTGGGCCAGTATGTTTGCAGACAAACCCAACTCGCCTTTGGAATCCCTGCTGGAAAGCAGGAGTACAGAGGCATCCCTCATCGCACTGAAGCTGGGAAAGAATTTTTCCATAGAGATGGGCGGCGGATTTTCAACGGGACAAAACGCCTACCTCCTGCTAAAAGACCTGTCGGTAAAAATCCCTTCCTACATCGATTTTGACAGTCTGCCCATCCCCTTTCGTG
>JAGBFT010000061.1 GCA_017936345.1 Spirochaetaceae bacterium | reverse complement strand
CCAGGAGCCGCATCAGCTCCGTCTTGAAAAGGATTCCCAGCCCCATCACCACAACTCCGCCTCCCAGGGCGGAAAAGAAGGCTGTGGTGGCAAGGCCGTCCGCCTCCTCGTCTTTTCCCTCCCCCAGCCTGCGGGAAATCAGACTGCCGGCCCCCATCCCCAGCATAAAGCCCACCGCCTGAATCATGGTCATGATGGAAAGGACAATTCCCACCGCTGCACTGGCACTGGTTCCCAGCTCGGACACAAAGAACATATCCGCCAGCCCGTACACGGAGGTCACCAGCATGGTGATGACAGTGGGAACAGCCATCCTCGCCACAAGCCGGGGAATCGGCGTTGTCAGCATGTAGGAGAGGTCCTGATGCTCTTGCCTGTCAGTTTCGGTGGAGTCCATGCTTTAAATGTAGGTTAAGGCTGAGCAGAATGCAAAAGAAAAGTTTCAATTTTCAAAATCTAACATTTTTTTCTTGACAAAATATATAGGGGGGGGGGGTAGAATTGTAGCAATAGTATTTTATAATTAAGGACAGGGGAATGCTTCAGATAAAGAAAATATTGTCAGTTCTATTCCTTTTTGTCTTGTGTACCATGGGATTTGCCACATCAATTAAAAATTATGTGTGTGTTGTAGAGGGAAATATATCTCAGGAAGACAAGACTTTTCTACAGGAATACAAAAATCGGCTTAGTAATTCAAGTTATGCAAAGTATGCAGAATACGTGGATGCTTTTCTTGCTGGTAGTTTTGGTTCTGGGTTTGTGTATTATAGTCAAGAGGGAAGGCCTTACATTGTAACGAATCGTCATGTAGTAGATGGATACAGCAGTGTTAATTTGGTTTTTGAAAACGAGGATGGCTCAAACTTAGAATTTAAGGATAGGGAGATTATTGCTGTAGCTGAAGATTTGGATTTAGCCATCATTGGTCTTCCTGAACAATTTTCTCGTCCTGGACTTTCTCTTTGGACTGGAAAAATCACAGATGGAGATACTGTTTGGTCAGCAGGCTTTCCTGGCTTGGGAAATAGACCGCTCTGGCAGTTGGGTTCAGGAATTATTTCCAATGCTTCCGTATACATGGAAGAGGTTATAGATCCAGAAGTTTCTTCCCTTATTCAACATACAGCTCAGATTGATGGTGGAAATAGTGGAGGCCCCTTGCTGGTAAAGGATGAAACTTCTGCTGTGGGCTATAAGGTTGTAGGAGTAAATACTTGGCAAGCCTTGAATCGTCAAAATACGAACTATGCAATTCCTGCCTCTCAAATTGACAGTTTTATTCTTAAAGCTAAAACTCAGACTCAAGACACTTCTTTTGATACTCAACTATCAAAATTTATTACCAATATGGGGAAAAATAATGGATCTGGTTTTTTCAATATAACAGCTTTTATTTCTTCTTCTATGGTGTATGCTTTGGGTGAAGGAGCTTTTCGAGAGGTTTTGGCTCGTGCTCCAGAATCTGTTCGTGCTGCCGTCATTGCAAGTTTTATCAACAATCCCTTAAATGGACTCCAAGCTGCAGTGAGCTATCAGGTGTGGAAAGAATTTTATCTGGAAGGGGAAAGTTTCATGCGTCCCACTATTTCAGAGCCTCTTGACCAGCCCACAGGAAAAACGGTGAATTATAGTTTTGAAAATGAAAAAACTGTTTCATCCTTCTGGATTCAAGAGGAAGACCAGTGGAAGTTAGCAGAGTTCAGTAGCATTAAGGAATCTAAACAAGAAGAAAAACAGGCAAAGAAGAAAAAAATCTATTTTGATTTTGAAAATCCCTATTTTTTCTCTGTTTCTGGTGGATACGTGCGGGGACTTACTTATCCCTTCAATGGATTTAACCTTGATTTCGGCTTGTATTATAATTTTATTGGTCTGAATGTTTTTGTGGAAAAGGAACGGCTTATAGTTGAAACGCAAGATTTTTCTGTAGATGAGAGTTTCTTTTTGTATGGTGCTGCTCCTCAACTTCAACTCCCCATGATAGTAGGAGATTTTCTGATAGATATTACTTTGCAGGGGCACTTGGGCATCTGTTTACCTGAAGATTTGGCTGAGTCAAGCATTTCCCTCTTAAACTTTGGTTTCGGGACTGGAGTAAATTTGGGATACTACACAAGGGATTATATCTCTCCATATCTTACTATACGTTATAACTACACCGTGTTCACCTTAGAAGACTTCTTGTCAAATAAAAAGGAAAAAGTGGGAAATCATTCATTTTCCATTGGCCTTGGGCTAAAAATACTTGAAGTCTAAAATTTAAGAGAATGAAATAATACTGAATCAAAATCTTGCATACAGTATTAAATATAGGAGGTTTTATGCTAAAAAGATGGGTTTGTGTTGCTTGTATGGCAATAACAATGGCGATGCTGATGGGCTGTGCTACAATTGCAGCACGGGATGGTGTATCTAAAATACGGGAAGAACTTGATGAAAAAGCCAGCTGGGGTTCTCCTAAAACTCATGCACTTTATTTTGGAACAGAAGGAACATCTATCAATACCTTCCTCCAGCAAAATCCTCAGTTTGGATATGTTTTTTATCCTGCTGTGGTAATGGAAAATGTTACCTTTTGGTTGCAGCTAATTCCTGCTGGATCCTTTCGGTATTTTTTAGCACCTCAGCCTGTGGGATCAGAACTTAAGTTGTACACAAGTAAAGAGTATTATGGCAATGGTTCTATGACTACAGTCTACGGTATTGGTGGTGTTGATATTATAGTAGACAAACCAGGACTGATTTACATGGGAAAAGAGGATAAAAATAACAAAGAAGAATTGAAAACTCTCAAGAAAATGGTTGATTATTTTGAGGGTAGTGAATGGGAAATTTATATAACACAAAGAATTCAGGAGATTGAAAATGTTCAAGAGTAAGAAATATATTTGTGCTATCCTTGGATTGCTAGCCCTTGGTTGTTCCTTAGTGTGTGCTGTTGAAATTGAAGAAGGGACTCTCAAGAAACCAGGGAGAAATAAGGTGGTGTTAGTTGGAAAGGTTTCCTTAAAAAATCCTATTGATTATGCTGCACGAGAACCTGCATTCAAGACAATGAAGATTGATTGGCTTTTCCCACCTAAAAATCGAGATTTTTATTACACCGTAAAAGGTTTTGATTTTGAAAATAATCCTGATTTTGGGCAAACCTTCTTTGCAGAGGCAAAAGTCCAGAAGGATGGTACCGTTCGTATTGAAGAATTTATGGCTTGGATTTTTGGTCATACCAATGATAACTTCTGGTTCCGATTGCCTGCCATGGTTGACATTACTGTTCCAGAGGGAGCCCAGTACGTTTATGTAGGGAATTTTCAATATGACTTGGATTATGCTTTGAGAGCTATCGATTTACAGCACTTAGATGAATTTTCCTCTGCCCAAGAAGAACTAAATCGTGCCTTGGGTGAAAAAGGCGATTTGTATCGAGGTGAATTGAAGTTTTTAACTCCAGAGGATTTAAAAGAAAAATAATCCCACCACAGCTCCACCACAAATCAAGATGATAGGGTGGAGCTTTGTTTTTAGCAACAGCACAAAGGACACCGCTGCAATGGCAAGGCTGGGAATGGTCCTGGCCAGGTCTGCCCCCAGCATTCCGTTTTTCAATGCCATGCTGATGGCGGCGTAGAGGGTTATGCCCACCACAAAGGGCTTTAGCCCCGTCATCATCCCCCGGAAATAAACAGAGTTGGCCACCACCTTGAAGAAGAATGCCACCAGCAGCACCAGAATCAGGCTTGGCAACATGACCCCCAGGGCCGCCGCCACCACTCCCGGCAAGCCCGCCAGCTCGTATCCAAAGGCTATGGCAAGGTTTATGCCCACAGGACCCGGTGCAACGCCCGCAATGGCGGCGGTGTTGGCGATTACCTGGGGTGGCAGCTCAAATCCCCGTGCCAAAAGCTCCTGCTCCACCAAGGGAATCATGGTGTAGCCGCCCCCAAAGGAAAAGAACCCCAGCTTGAAGAAAATCAGGAACAGGGTTATTGCCATAGCCGCCTCCGTACAAAGGTGATGGCAAGCCCTGTGACGATTCCCAGAGCCACCACGGCCGGCAGGGGCAGGGAGGGCAGCAGCAGGCAGAGGGCAAGGCTTGTCACCGTCAGGATGAGGTAGGGTGGAGCCTCGTAGGCAGTCTTTCCAATACGGTAGGAGGCGTAGGCGATGAGGGCCACCACCACCGGGCGGATGCCATCCATGGCTTTCTGGACTGCCGGCAAATCGCTGATGTTTGAGAAAAGGGTCATAAGGGCAAAGATGATGATGAGGCAGGGGAGCACGCTGGCAACAGCCCCCGCAACGGCCCCCAGGAGGCCGCCTGTGGTGTAGCCGATGAAGATGGCCACATTCAGGCCCACGGCTCCCGGCAGCCCTCCGGAAATGGACACAATGTCGGTAAAGGTCTGCTGATCCATCAACTGGAGCCTGCCCACAATCTCCCGTTCCACCAGGGGAATCATGGAGTAGCCCCCGCCAAAGGCAATGAAGCCCAGCTTGAAAAAACACAAGAACAATTGAAATTGTACCTTCATAGAAATCTCCCCATCTTAAATCAGTATAAAATCTTTTTGATTCTAATACAATGGCTATGGAATTAGTAGGAAAACGTGTATTTTTCTTGTGCTAAATGTTGTTTTATGGTAAAATTGTGGTGTGTCAACTCTATATATAGTGGGTACACCCATAGGTAATCTTGGAGACATCACCTATCGGGCGCTGGAGACCTTCAAGGCGGTTGATGTGATTGCTTGTGAGGACACCCGGCACACCCTGCAGTTGCTGAATCATTTTGAGATAAAGAAGCCCTTGGTTTCCTGTCGTGCTCAGAATGAGCAGGTGGCTGCCCAGAAACTGGTGCGGCTGTTGGATGAAGGACAAACGGTGGCCTATGCCAGCGATGCAGGTACTCCGGGAATCAGTGACCCCGGTGCGGTGCTGGTGGATGTCGCCCGTGAGGCGGGACACGATGTTGTTCCCATTCCCGGTGCATGTGCCTTTGTGTCCTTGGCCAGCGTGGCTGGCTCCGGGGGAAAGAGCCTCCTGTTCGAGGGCTTTCTTTCTCCAAAGCCTGGTCGCCGCCGTTCCCGTTTGCGGGAGCTGATGGCTACAGGATTTGCGTTTGTTTTGTACGAATCGCCCTTCAGAATCGTTAAGCTTTTGACGGATATTGCCGATATTCAATGTGAGCGTCGCATTGTAGTGGGCAGAGAGCTTACGAAGTTGCACGAAGAAATCGTGGAGGGGACCGCGGCGGAAGTTCTTGAGAACTTTGCCGGACGCAGCAAAATACTGGGAGAATTTGCT
>JAGBFT010000060.1 GCA_017936345.1 Spirochaetaceae bacterium | reverse complement strand
GTCAGTGCGCCGCGATATCTTGCGTGACTATCTTGAACGGAAGGGAGGTGAGGTTTTGAGCATCCTGATGACAGAGTACAACTATGCCACTGACATGGCAGTACTGAAGGAGGAGGCCTACGAGGATGGGCGTGAGGAGGGAGCCTACCAGACCAAGCTGGAGACGGCCAAGAACCTCCTGTCCGAGGGACTTGCACCAGTCATGGTAGCCCGCTGCACGGACTTGCCCCTAGAAACGGTGCTGGAGCTGGCTCAGAAACGGTAGCCAGTCCTGCCAAATTCCCTCTACACAAATCCTTCTCGCCAGTGCCATACGGGCTTGGCTAATTCGTATGAAAAGGGTTGTATCCGGTTAAAGTCTGGCAACCACTCGGTGTCTTCCACCAACTCTTGATAGAACAGGTATTTAAAGTCAAAGGCTTCCAAGAGGTCCTGCAAGTCTTGGAATTCATTCCGAGACACCAGCCGGTTTTCCAAGGCAGCCAGCTGTTGCTGACGTTGAGCGTGTTTGCCCTCCTCCTCCACAAAGGCCACTGGGGTGTACTGGGACATGAGAGAAATATAAGCCCTTCCATCAATATGTTCTTTAAGCCACTGAAGGGTTAAAATGGTGTCCTCCAAATGGCCGGGCAAAAACAGGTGGCGAACAATCACCCCTTGCAAAAGCCTCTCCTCTTTTCTCGCTGTATCATAGGTCAAAGGATAGTTTTCCACCATGTACAGAATATTTTCCTGAGCCCGCTGAGGATAGTCCTCTGCCTTAAAGAGGATGGCGCTGGTCTGTGGGTTGATAGTCTTAAAATCAGGAAGCCAAATATTTACCAAGCCCTCGAGAAGCCTCAGCACATCCACCTTTTCGTAGGCAGAAGAATTCCAGCAAATCGGCAGGGTTAATCCCCTCATGCGGGCCTCTGTCAGGCCTTCTGCAATGGCTGGTATCGTGTGACTTCCTGTCACAATATTAATATTTTCTGCCCCAGCGGACTGCAGGGCAAGGCATACCTTGGCAAAGTCACTTCGACTAAGCTCTGAACCCATACGCTGCTGGGAAATCTGGTAGTTTTGACAAAAGGCACAGCCCAAATTACAACCAGAAATAAAAATTGTCCCGGACCCATTCTTAACGGTAATGGGAGGCTCCTCTCCAAAGTGAAGACAGGCCACCGCCGCCCTCACCCTATCCGGTTCACTACAAAATCCAGCAGGCCCCCTTGTTCTTTGAGCCCTGCAATTTCTAGGACAAAGTTGACAGGAGTCATACCAGGAGCCCGTATTGTTTCCCAAAAAATTTTCAGCAGTAAGTTCCACCTACAGGACTCCCCGTTCCAGCAATACCCCCATCAAGGAAGAAAGCACTTCTACAGGTAGGTCTTCTGCCTCATAGTTAATTAAATCCCGTAAAGCAACCCAATCCTCGTGACTAAGGGACTTAAACTCTCCCTCTTCCCCCGCCAGAAATTCCAATACGTCTGCAAGCCAGTCCTGGTGCTCACGGGTAGGCTCTTCTTCCAACTGAGAGCTGGAAAAAATGTAGGTATTCATCCAGTAATCTGTAATTGAACCGGGAAGATTGCCCCAATTCTTGTGATAGGAACAAAAGAGTTGTCCAACCTGACTGCTGCAGTTTTTTCCATCATAGGAAGAGTTTTCACTACGATTTCGCTTGACAATTCGCTTTACATCTGCAAGAAATTTATCTGTATTAGTCATAAAACAAGTATACCAGAAAGTAACGGAAATTTTAACGAAAATCTAGTTTTTTTCTTGACTTTTCACGCAACAAGGCATAAACTGATTTTATGAACTTAAGAACTGTATTAACACCCGAGACTGTTAATTTGCATCTCAAGGGCACAACAAAAGAAGAGATTATTGATGAGATGCTGGACATCCTTATTTCTGCCGGAAAGGTTACAAACAAGGATGCTGCAAGAGAATGTGTGCTTGATCGTGAACGGAAGATGTCTACAGGTATGAAGCATGGAATTGCCATTCCTCACGGAAAGACAGATACTGTTTCTGATCTCGTTGCCTGTATTGGTGTTTCAGACAATCCTGTTGACTTTGATTCACTGGATCAGGAGCCCTGTCGAATCTTCATTATGACTCTTTCTCCAGTGAACAAGACAGGTCCTCACCTCCAGTTCCTTGCAGAGGTTAGTCTCCTGTTCAAGAGTGCTGAAAAGAGACAAGAAATCCTGAACACAACCGACAAGGCTCAGGTTATCAAGATTTTGACAGAATAAGCACAGGATGCTTGTAATTATATTACCCACAAAATAGACCACCATCCACTTCTTGGGGTGGTCTATTTTTATGCCCGTGACATCTCACCGACAAGGCAGGATAACCTATGAAACATGAAGCTGTCATTTCGATTCAAGATGGAAATATTATTGATAGCCAAGGGAAAAAGCGAATTTTCAAAGGGACAACCATCTCCCCTTCTTCCAAGTACTTCCCCATTCCTAGTGTTTCCGAGGCAGACAATTTTTTTGCCACTTTAAAGAAATCTGACACAACTCTTTTGCGCTGGCAGATTCTCTGGGAAGATGTAGAAAAAGATGAAGCCGACTCTTACAACGAAGCCTATCTTGCAGACTTACGTACCCTTTTGAAAAAGGCAGAGGATGCAGGTATTCTTGTTTTTTTGGAACCATTAATGCAAGACTGGGGAAGCAGTTTGGGCGGGCATGGGGCTCCCGCTTGGACAGTAGAAGCGGCTGGATTGGAAGAGAATCTGGACAACAGTAAAAAGCAACAGATGATGTATAGCCTATTTTGGGCAGGAAAAAAGATGGCTCCAGAGCTTTTAGTGGAGGGAGACAATATCCAAGACTACCTTCAGGAACACTATATTGCTGCCATGAAGCACACTGCCCGCAGAGTAAAGGACTGTAAAACTGTAGTAGGCTTTGGAATTATGGCAAAAGGACAAACTGGAGATTCAAAGGCTATGGAAATGTATCCCCTAAACTTTGAGGAAGATTGTCTAAAACCCTTCCAAAAAAAGTTCATAGCAGCTTTCCAAAAAAAACATAGCCACTACCTATTCTTGGCAGAATCAACAGTTACTGGACAATTTTCAACATGGAAATATGACTCAAAATACCACAGCCAAGACATTCACACTGTCCAAAGAGAGGGGGGAGTAATTCCAGATGCTGACATAGAAGCATCAAAGGTTATTACCCTTTTAAGCTTTGAGCCCACCAAAAAGCTCCTTGGAGTTTTTGTCTCCAAAGACAAACAAAAAACAGCCTTTCAGGATAAGATAAACAAGGCCCTGGGTGGAGGAAACACCGTTATGGTAGATTTTTCCCCAAGCCAAGGCCTTGAATGCTTACAGGAGCTAGTTCAGGAAACTGGCCTGTCCTATTTTGTCAACATTGCAACAGCAGATTGATTGCTGTAGGCATACGCTTCCACAACTTCTGACTCAAACAAGCTGTCTAGTCCTTCCCGATAGCTTTGAATATTAGAAATGTAATTGAGAGTCATTTGAGGTGTACCGTTATTGCGAACACGGTTTGTTCCTGCATTGTACATTGCCAGGGCAGAAACCTCATTTCCTGCAGTATCCAGACAAAAACGCAGGTGGGACAATCCGTACTTTGCGCTTATGTAAGGGTCAAAAAAATCTTCTTCTACCAAGGAAGGAAAGGATTTGTTGTTCAGCTGAAACAAACCTCGGTCGATAGACGCATTGGTGTTCCGATTGATGGCCGTAATCCTGTAGCGACTTTCTGAATACGCCAAGGCAAAGGCCAGAGACAGGGGAATGTTGTTTTTATCCGCCTCCTGGAGGATTGCCAGAGCAACATCCTGATCTCCTGTTACATTAGTATAAAACCACTCTACAGCCGTTCTTGTATGAACAGAACGATAGAGTGCCAACCCAACATCCAACTGCTTTCCATAATCAGCCACCGCAACATTAAAAGAAATTGTTAAATCCTCAGTAAACAAAGGAGCTTCTTTTGCAGGTGAACCTTCTGTATAAGAAACCTCCACAACAGGAAGAGTTGCATCCTCTTGGGGAACCAAGTCTTCAATTAGAGGAATCTCTGCTAGTAAGTCATCACCATGAATGTCAGTTTTTTCAGAAATACTTGAATCAGTAGGAAACAATTTCAAACACGTGATACAGGCAGCTAAAAAGAGAAAGCCGATTACCAACATACCCCAAAAACGAACAAAGGGGTTTAAAGATGTAGTGTCTTTCTGTGTCATAATATTACCTATAATTAGTATCATACAAAATTAAAAGAAAATCAATACATACAGTGCATTTTATTACAAATTTTAGAGTTTTTTACATAATTTTGCAAACTGTTGAAATATTTGCAATGAGTTGAAGATATATACAATTTTTTCATCCATATTAAGAATACTTTTTTATCATATTACTATATAATGAATCATTGACAACGAGACTGGTTGCAGATGCAGTCTCTTAGTAAAACAGGGCTATTCAAGGAGAAGGGGTATGAGAAAAAACACCATTACAATTCTTTCTTCCATAGGAATGTTAGCAACCACCGCTATTTGGGGATTTGCCTTTGTGGTTGTAAAAGATGCTGTTGATGATGTGCCACCTGTATATATGATGGCCTTTCGCTTTACCATTGCAGCAGTAGGTCTATCCATTATTTTTGCAAGGAAATTCAAGCATTTGACTGGTTCTATCCTGCTACATGGTGGAATCATTGGTCTGTGTCTTTTTTTAGCCTATCTTTTACAAACCATCGGCATCCAATACACCACGGCAGGAAAAAATGCCTTTTTAACAACGGTATACGTT
Organism: Spirochaetaceae bacterium; assembly: GCA_017936345.1. Lineage (GTDB taxonomy): Bacteria > Spirochaetota > Spirochaetia > Treponematales > Treponemataceae > Treponema_F. The sequence goes on along the minus strand of JAGBFT010000060.1, from coordinate 5,145 downwards.
ATTTTGGTTCCCTTAATTCTCTGGGCATTTACCCAACACTTCCCTGGATTTCACATTATCATTGCCTCAATCTTGGCCATCATCGGCATTGCCCTTCTTACCCTGCAGGAAAACCTAGTGATGAATAGGGGAGATGTATTAACATTGTTCTGTGGTGTTTTCTTTGCCTTGCAGATAATTTTTATTGCCCGATACAATGCAGCAGAAGATGCCATTCTCTTAACAGTGCTGCAGCTGGCAGTGGCGGCTATTCTCTCTTGGCTTTTTGCCCCTTTTTTTGAGGGATCGATTCCTTTCAGACAGCTAGAAAACAGCAGAACCTTGCTTTCTATCCTGTACCTGGGAATTTTTAGTACGTTAATAGCCTTTTTATTGCAGAATCTTTGTCAAAAATATACACCAACCTCCATTGCTGCTATATTCTTGTCGCTAGAAGCATTTTTTGGAATGTTGTTCTCTTGGATTTTCCTTAAAGAGACCTTAACCATAACCATGATTTTTGGCTGTGTCTTGCTCTTTATTGCCATTATTCTGGCAGAAACAGGCTTTTCTTTTATGGGAAAATTTTTCAAGAGAGACAAGACATAGAAAACAGCCAACTAAAAAACCAAGCAAAATCCAAAAGAAAGTTCAAAGCCAAGCTTTACTTTGAAGTGGCAACCCACACTCCATCCCAAGCAGCTGCATCGGGTGGATTGGCCATTAGTTCCTGGCACTTTGCTACATAGCGGGCGGCGGGGGCATCATCTGCCTGGATTTTAGAGAACATACTGAGAGCTTGGTTAAAGTCTCCCTTGTAGAATAGGTTTAAGGCTGTAGCAAAGGTTTCTAAAACAGTTTGCCGCCCCTGATAGTCTTTGGTTCGCATGGGCTCAAAAACAGTTACCGCCTCCTTTTTACCGACAACGGCCACCCGTGCCAACTCTCTGAACCTAAGTTCAGTTCCGTGAGCCAGGGCCTCTTCTTTAGAGGCGGCACTACACATGGAGTAGGTGCCAAACTGCTTGTTCAGGCCTTCTAGGCGGGCGGCAAGATTTACCGCATCCCCAAGCATGGTGTAGTCAAAGCGACTTTTGCTGCCCATGTTTCCTACAACTGCATCTCCGGTATTAATTCCAACCCGCATATGAAATGGTTTGCCACAGCGATTTTCCAGTTCTGGTCGCAATTGGGCAAGTCTTTCCTGACACTGGAGCATGGCCTCTACTGCCCGCCGTCCATGATCTTCATAATCTACCGGAGCATTCCAAAAGGCAATAATCGCATCCCCCTCATACTTGTCGATGGTGCCACCAGTTTCGAGGATGATGTCCGTCATTTCTGACAAGTAGTCATTTAAAAGAGATGTCAGTTCTTCTGGACTTAGGGACTCGGAAATGGAGGTAAAACCCTGAACATCAGAAAAGAAAATACTGATATAGCGTTTTTCTCCACCAAGAGAAAGCTTTTCTGGGTGAGCAATAAGGGTTTCTATAACAGTGGGGCTAAGGTAGTGTCGGAAGGCAGTTTTAAGATAACGACGCTGTCTTCCTTCCTGCCGATAGGAAACGACAACAGAAGAAAGGAAGGCCAGGAGCAGGGCTACCAGTGGCATCATCATGGGAAGAACCCAACCGGCAGAAAACAAAAGATAAGATAGAAGGATAAAGACTAAGCCAGAAAAAACAAGGATACTCACTGAAACCACAACGTTGAGCCTCCGTACCTGAAAAATCTCCACCAAGGAGAGGGGAAAGGCTCCCAGGAGAGCCAGAAGCACCACAAGAACAATCTGCACTGGTAGAGGAATTGGCTTCAAAAAGGAATCCTGCAGATAATTGTCCAGATGGGTTATGTGTACCCCCACCCCAGGATACACGGCGGAAACAGGAGTTGTACAAATATCAAAGAGACCGGGGGCATACAGTCCAAAGAAAACGTACATCCCCTGAAACATTTCACTTTCTAACAGGGGCTCTTCACCAGCCTGAATAGCGTAATAACTTTGAAGTATATGGGCCGCACTGTAGGGTACATAGCTGTCCAAAGAAGGCTGAAAACGCAAAAGTCTACCATCTTCTGGCTCTGTAGACGGGTTGGGACCTTCCTCTCCTGCTGCAAAGAGGGATGCAAGTCCCAAGGTGGGAATAAGGTAATTGTCAAAGGGACGATAGGCCTTTGCCCTGCGTATTACCTGATCCGAGTCAGAAGAACCGGTAATATTACCCAAAATTGCCGCACTGGAAGCTATGGAATCAATGGGAAACAGCAGACCTTCCGGGGCATTGGATTTTGCCGGGGCACCCCCCTTTAAACCAGCCGAAGAAGAAGATTCTGTTCCGTCGGCTTGAAAATTAACTGCACCAGCAGCCTCCGTGGTAAAGGGCGGCAGGGGAAAATCCTCCTTCCAGCTGGATGCATTTCCCTGCACCCTATCAAAGTACACTGTTTGAACCACTCGTCCATATTCCTGGCAGGCAGCAGCAAAGGCTCTGTCGTCTTGGTCTCCGTAGAGGGAGGGTTCAGTAAAAAGAACGTCAAAGGTAACAGAGGCCGCACCGCCCTTACTAAAATATGACACAATATCACCATAGGCACTGCGTGGCCAAGGCCAGGACCATCCCAACTCTCGTTGAGCCCAATCCAAACTACTTTGGTCCAAAAGAACAAGGGCAATTTCCTCTGAAGGTCTATGGGAAGAGGCGGTTTTTACCATCCGACTGTCGTAGAGCATATTTTCTGGTCGTTGAAAGATTCCAAACCAGTTCAAGGCAAGCACTACAATTACTGTAACGAGTCCAACAACAGTCACCCGAATCAAGTGATTTTTTACCAATTCATTATCTCTTCCCATAGAATCTCCTTACAGAGTGGTTGTAAACTGATTGAATCGTTGCTGCCTTATGGAAGGCACAGAAACCTCTTCATAGTTTTTCAACTCATCTTCTACCTTATCCAATCTCTTGTCAGCAGGGGGATGGGTAGAGGCAAAACCACCAGAAGACTTTGGTTGACGAACCCGTAGTTCATTCAGCATATCCAACATGGCATGGGGATTGTAACCTGCGGCAGCCATAATTTCCAATGCGGTGGCATCAGCCTCATACTCTTGGGACTGAGAATAGCCGGTGTTTACCATGGTGGTAACAATGCTATCTACAGACTCATCAAAGGCAGCAAGAACCTCGCTCATTTCCCCTTCAGTTAAAGCAGAGGCGGTGGAGCTGGCCACCGTCAGGGCGGCATTGGTCCACCTGTCCCCCTTGATGGCCTTAATGCCGTGCTGAAGCTGAATATGAGCAATCTCGTGGGCAAGAACTGCCGCCAAGGCATCCTCGCTAGTGGCACATTCAAGCAAACCACGGGTAACAAGGATATGTCCTCCAGAAGAGGCAAAGGCATTGATTTGGCTTGAATCAAGAACTGCAACGTAGTACCCCTTGTACAACTCTGGTCGCTGGGAGTTAAGGGCTAAAACACGACATACCTTGTTTACATAATCTGTAACAACAATGTCAGGATAAACCTTGTAGGAACCAAGAAGAGAGGCAGTGACAGAACGACCAATATAGTATTCTTGCTCCGGAGTAATGGGGGCACTGGCCTCTGCAACGGCAGAAACGGAATCTCCCATGGCAGACAGGGTTTCATTACCGGTAATGTTTCCTACAACAGAGGCAACACCGCCCATGGCATTCATTACAGCACAGGATGTAAGGCCAAAGGCAAGGAAAAATACAAGAGCAAACAATGCGAAGGCTTTGATTAATCTCATCTTTCACCTCCAGAACCGTCGGAAAGCTGTCCCTGCTGAATGAAATCCCAGAGTCCATCCTTGTCCATGGGGGTGGCTTCAATTTCATCCACCAGCGCATAAATTGCAGCATTGGCTTCTGTGGTGTACTGAGCTTCTACCTCAGCAGAAAATCCCTTTCCTGCCAGGGCAAGCTCATCAGCAGAGGCAGAAACAGTATTCAAGTCACTGCTGAGTATCTTCTTTTTAGTAAGGCTTGCAAAAGGAAGCCACCCAGAAATTCCACTATCGGTACCTTCCACCTGAACCCACCTGCCATCTTCCTTTAAAACCTTAACCTTTGCCCCATAGGGTAAAAATCCTGTGGAAGAGGCGAAGAAGCCAGTCCCAGACTTAAGTTCTGCCTCCTCCACATTGACATACATAGTGTCCCCTACCCTTGCCCAGAGGGAAGTCCCCAAGCACAGCAGGCAACAAACCAACAACAACTGCTTTTTCATTTTTTCCTCCAATTTCTACGGATTTACAATCCGCTTCCTCTATCATACCATATTTTTTCGTTTTTTACTCTATCTGGAAAAACAAATAGGACTGAAAAAACCCTAGTCCACATTTGCTTCGGGCTAGCAGACAGGGACAAAACCAATTCCGCGGGAGGCGGGGCTGGGGTGAAAGGTATTTGGAACGGACACCGCTCTTTTACAATTATGTTAAAACTGATATACTCCTTCCATGGAAAAACAACTCTCCCAACTTCTTGGATTTCTTAAAAATCGAATTGATTCTTCTAGCGCCGGAGACTGGCGCTACAGTCTCTCTCCTGCCCAAGGCGACATCATCATCACCAGCCTCTGCTTTGACTCCCGCTCCGTCAGACCGGGAAGCCTTTTCTTTGCCCTCCCCGGCATCCATGTCCACGGAAACACCTTCATTCCCCAGGCCTTGGAGCGGGGGGCGGCGGCAATCATCTATCAGGACCAGCTGCCGGATGACGTGCAGGAGGCCATCAGCCAGCGGAGGCAGCAGAGCTTGCCGGTGCCTCCCCTGGTGCAGGTACCGGATTCTCGCTTTGCCATGTCCCCCATCGCCGACTGCTTCTACGACTCCCCCTCCTCCAAGCTGGTGGTCATCGGTGTGACGGGCACCGAGGGAAAGAGCTCCACCGTGTCCTTTGTGTGGCAGCTTTTGCGGCTGATGGGAAAGAAGGCAGGCTTCATCTCCACCGTGCAGTACTCTTTGGGAGGTGAGGCCATCCCCAACCCGGAGCACCAGACCACACCGGAGGCTCCCATTGTCCAACGGCAGCTACACCAGATGGTGGAGTCCGGCTGCGAATATGCCGTGGTGGAGTCCTCCTCCCACGGACTTTCCCCCCGCACCAACCGACTTGGCGACGTGCAGTTTGACGGTGC
>JAGBFT010000059.1 GCA_017936345.1 Spirochaetaceae bacterium | reverse complement strand
TATAAAAATGCTGAAGTGGAGTTTTTTTTGTTACACTGTGAATATGAATTACCTGTCAATTGATAGTGATGAACAGATTATAAAGTTACTGGAACAATGGAAAATAAATGGAACACAACAAGTTGCCATGGACTTTGAGGGGGAGTTCAATCTTCATTGTTATGGTGAGCACCTTTGTCTGATACAAATTTTTGACGGTCAGAACTTTTACTTGATAGATCCTCTTTCTGCAGATGAACTTGCCTCTGAAAAAAATGCGAAGAATTTAGGAAAACCCTTTGTACCCTTTGCCAATTCCTCCACAAGGAACAATGTGACAGAGAATGGCTTGCGTCTTTTGTTGGAATCCCCCCAGATAGAAAAAATCTGGTTTGACTGTGCCTCCGACGGGGAGCTGGTGTGGAAGAAGTTCGGCATTCGATTGACAAGGGTATATGACTTGTTCAAGCTTGCAAGAGTGTTGGGACTGGTGGGGCCGGGATTGGCGGGTAATTTGGAGGCCTTGACAAGACGGTTTGTGGAAGAAAAAAAACTGGAGAATCAACCTGCCTCTTGTACTGATGGTAGTGCTGCTGGCTCCGGGACGAACCTTAACCCAAAGGAAAGAATCTCAGAAAAAAAGCGATTGCAACAAACAAACTGGATGTTGCGTCCCCTTACAGAGCTTCAGCTGAAATACGCATTAAAAGATGTGGCAAATCTCTTTGCTCTCCGCAAAGAATTGGATGCAATGGTCAAAGAGAAAAAACTTTTACCCCAGGCAAGGGCAGCTATGAGGGGAATTCCTCAGCTGAGAAAGGAGGCGGTGGCGGGCTACACCAAGCTGCCGGGCTACAAGCGGCTGAAAGTCCACCAACAGGTGTATCTGCGTCACTTTTTTGAGGCACGGGATAGGGTGGCACGGCAGCTCAATAAACCACCCTACCAAGTGCTGGACAAACATTTGTTGGTGCGGCTGAGCCAAAAGGCTCCCTTTATTGCAGGGCAATTGAAGGCGGAGCTTGGAGATAAATCCCGGGGAGCCAGATTATTGCTTCCCTTGATGGAGGAAGCGAATCTAGTGGCTCAAAGGGAGGTGGGGGCGATGGAAGCGGTTGTCCCGTAGGGAGGGAAGCCGTTTCTCATTGAATTGCCTCCACGTTCTTCTTTCCTGCTGGCACAAAGGGCAAGACATTTTCCTGCCACTTGATGGGAACACGAATAAACCGTGGCCCGCTGCCTGCCGGGGGAAAGGCAAGCTTTGCCCAGTCGGGATTTTCAGATACATCGGCAGTGGGAATGCCAAAGCCAGCTGCAATGGCCAGCAGATTAGGAGACCTATTGTAAAGGCTGGCGGAGTAGTTTTTTGCAAAGAGGAACTCCTGCTGCTGGCGAACCATTCCCAAGGCTCCATTGTCCAAAACAATTACCGTAACATCCAGATTTTCTTCTGCTAGAGTGGCCAGCTCTTGAATATTCATCATAATGGAGCCGTCCCCAGAAAAACACACTACCCGCTGGCCTGGATTTGCCAGGGCTGCTCCCAAGGCGGCGGGAAGCCCAAAGCCCATGGTTCCCAGGGAGCCACTAGTTAAAAGCTGACGGGGCCGCTGAATGGGATAAAACTGAGCTGTCCACATCTGGTGCTGGCCAACATCGGTAGAAACAATGAGTCCAGCAGGGTCAAGCCCCTGTTGGGCAGCAATACTGGGAATGGCGGCAATAAACTGACGTGGGTTTGTGTCACCAGGTGAGCCAGTTTCCAGCCTTAGGGCGGCAGTCTTTTCTTTGGAATACATGGCACGCAGCTCTCTAATCCAGTCCCCCGTGGAAGAGAAAAGCCCCTTCCGCTGTTTTAACTCCTGAATTCGCAGGGTAATGGCAGGAAAGGCTGACTGGCAATCTGCCACAATGGAATGAAAGGAAGGAAGAATCTTGTTTATCTCAGCAGCATCTATGTCAATGTGAAGGATTTTTGCCTTGGGACAAAACTGAGAAACAATACCAGTAGCCCTGTCGTCAAATCGAACCCCCACTGCCAAAACCAAATCGGCCTGATACATGGCTGTATTTGCACTCATAGAGCCATGCATACCCACCATTCCACACCACTGTTCATCCGCCTCATCAATACAGCCAATACCCATCAGGCTGGAGACCACAGCCATGGGCACTTCTTCCAACAGGGCAGCCATAGCTCCAGCTACCTCCGGTGAGTTGCAGCCTCCCCCCGCATAAAGCACAGGTTTTTTGGCAAGCAAAATCTCATGGGCAAAAACATCGATAGCATGGGCCAAATCTGCTCCCAAGGTTGGATAACGCAGGGCAAGACGCCGTGCCCTCCCAGGCTCTGGCCAGGCTTTAAAGGTGGCAGTGGTGGTCTGTACATCCCGTGGCACGTCAATAAGCACAGGTCCAGGACGACCAGAAGCCGCAATGGCAAAGGCTTGGGGTATAACCTCCAGCAGCTCCTCCGGGGACTTAACCATGACACTGTGCTTTGTGATGGGAAAAGACAGTCCAAAGGTGTCGGCCTCCTGAAAGGCATCGGTTCCAATAAGGGCGGAGTTGACCTGACCGGTAATGGCTACCATTGGAATGGAGTCACTGCGGGCATCGGCAATGGCAGTGAGCAGGTTCATAGCACCTGGGCCACTTGTGGCAAAACAGACGGCTGGCAAGCCCGTGGTTCTGGCTATGCCCTGGGCAATGAAGCCAGCAGCCTGTTCGTGACGTACCAGAATGTGTCGAATGGAGCTGGAATTCAGCTGGTTGTACAGGGGTAGAATGGAGCCTCCCGGGATTCCTGCTACCATGGTAATGCCCTGCCGTTCCAGCAATTCCACAATAATTTGAGCGCCTGTTGCCGTAATCATTCTTTCCTCCTAAAACAAAAAGACCCTCCGCAGGGAGGGTCTTTTCTACGTGTACTACACCAATGACACATCATCTCCCGTAAGAAACAAAATCCCCTACCAGGACAGAGACGACTAAAGTGTTTGGCACGAGTGTAGAAAATGATTTCATACCTGCAAGTATAAAGATTGGTTTTAACAGTGTCAAGTCTTAAAGAAGAGTAAAGTGAATTAAGTAGTGCTTTAGAACCAGGCTTTGAGCCTCGTTGCAGAATCCACCTCCTAGTATTCTACATCTACTGTGCTCCGGCAGAAACGTCGGGGTGTTTTTTTACAATCTGATTCACAGGTTGCGAGAACCACCAATTCCAGCACTTCCTTACAGAACTGGCCGAAAACTACAGATTCCAAGAAAGGAGTAGAACAGTCTGAATTCAAAACCTACGAATAGTAGAAAAAAAACTTTGTATTTCGTATACTACGAAGGGCTATTTTTTACAAAAGTCACAATCACAGAATTTCACGGGCAACAACCATTGCTCTGTACCGGAGGAAAGGATACATGAAAAAAAAAGAAACGGCTGTCAGGAAAAAGAAAAATCCTTTTTTTCAACTGCTCAAGATTGTAGGACTAATCCTTCTCATCATTATCCTGGTTTTGGCCGCATGGATTCTGTATTCTGGCTTGAATAAAAAGTCTTCCCTGTCCCTGCTTCCTGCAAACTTTGGTCTGTATCTTCATACGGATTCTTTATGGCAAGCTGTAAATCCCCTGCTGGATTTACAAGCGGCAGACATTCTTCTGGCTGATGAAGAATTTTCCAGCTTTCGTCCCCTGTTTATGGAGCTCCGTCAATCCAAGCTGAGAGAAAGCAAGCTCTTGTCCCTTGCTGCCTCACGTCCTGTGGATGTGGGACTGTACCTGGAGGACAACAAGACGAATTTTGTGGCTGTAGTGGACATGGGATTTTTCTCCGCTGCCACACGATTGGCCAAACTTTGGGTGGGGAAAATTCCCCTTGGAAAAACCTTTCCGGAAGGAGTAACCCTGGTACAAGGTACCAATGGGCATTACTTTGAGGTGACCATGGAATCAAATTCCATTTTTTTCAAAAATCATTACAATACTGTGATTTTTAGCTCAAGCCGGGAATTGTTTCAGCAATCAGTCCTGGGAAATAACGATGCCCTCTATAGCCCGGAAGAGCTGGAGCTTCTGACAAAAAAGACTGGGGAGCCTGTTCAAATTGTTGCCGATGCTAAAAATCTTCTCCAGGAAGCGACAGAGAAGTCTCCTACCCTGCAAAAAATTATCAGCTTGATAGGAGAGGAAACAAAGTCTCTCGTGTCATTTGGCATTACAGACAAGGAAATCAGCCTTAAACTCCATCTTCCCTTAACCTTGGACGCAAATTCTGATAATTATCTCCAAACGGAAAGGATGAGAGCCCTGTTGCAAAAGGATTCAAGTCTGCCCCTGCTTTTATCCCAGTTGGGAAATAATATCCAGTATTACACCATTTTAAATCTTGGGCCCTTAGACCAATTAAAGGATGCTGTTTTTCCCCTATTGCCAGAAAGTCTGGATGCCCAGGCATTGTGGAACACAGCAGACTCACTAAGTACCAGTTTCTTTGGGGTAAACCTGGAGGAGTTGATTTTTTCTTGGACTGGACAGGAATGTGCGGTCCTTGGAGTGGAAGGACTGAACTCCCCTGTTATTGCGCTAGAGGTAAAGGAGGAAAGTAAACGTCAATTTATTTTTGAACAGCTTCTTTCTTCAATTATCATAAAGGATGATACAAGTCTTATTCTGAACGGAGTTCGGCTCCCCCAGCTACAGTTGCCGGTATTCTTCCAAGGCGTTTTAAAACTTTTTAACATCTCCTTGCCCAATCCCTACTACATGGTTCACAATGGATTTCTTTACCTTTCAGAATCCCCGGAGGCCCTGTCTGCCCTGTTTACTGCCATGCAGTCGGGGCAAAGACTTTCCAACAATGAAAGCTGGAGGCTGGTGTCAGAAGACCATAAAAAAGAAGCCTCTGCAAGCCTTTTCTATGACCTGGAACAGGAAATTCCCTTTTTCTTACGGGGGGACAGCGAAATTGTTCAAATCCTTGAATTGTATTCCGTAGGCTTGCTGGACTTGCAGATTCAGGACAATACCCTTGTGTGTCAGCTTTCTGCCACAGCACAGTCTGCCAGCCACTTGCGCGCCTTGCCAGGTTTTCCAAAGGTACTGGAGGGAAGGGCTGGTCAGCTCCATAAATTCTCTGATAGAACGGGAAGCTATATTTTCTGGGTGGAAGATAATACAAACCTCAAGGTTATGAATATTGGAAGCATGGCAGTTGAGACAAAGGAATTCCGTTCTCCCATTGTGGTGACCGCAGCTACAGAAAACTCCGTTTCCGGTGCAATTTGGGCGGTGACTGCAGAGGGAGCAGTGTATCTATTGAAAGCAGATTTAACTGACGTACCGAATTTTCCCCAGCTTAGCGGTTCCAACCCAGCGACAGCTCCGATGGCAACAGAGTCAGGATTGGTTCAACCGACAGATGACCAGGAGCTTTGCTTTGTCAACTATCAGGGCCTTGTGGAAAAACTTCCCCTGGAGCTATCTGGTTCGATTATGGCACCGCCAAGCCTACTTAAAACTCATGCGGCCCTTTATGACAAGGGCTTTTCAGGGGGATTATTGGTAGTTGACCTTGAGAGCAAGAGCCTGTTGCTTAGGCAGCAGGTATTTGGCATTGCATATAGTTCCCCTGCCCTTTTGGAAAGACAACAGATGAGCTATCTAGGCTTTGTTACCCAAGCCGGCCGCCTTAACTTGTGGCGTTTTACCCATGATGGCAAGGCTTCCCCTATAAATCTGGAGCAGGTGGTTGATACCTCCTTGAATGGAGTTTTCTTTACCAATCTTGTAAGCAACGGTAAATTCTTCTTTGCCCTGTCTTCGGAGGGACAAGTCTTCCGAATTGCTACGGATGGAACAGTTATTTCTGTAAAGCTTCCCAATGTCACTGCCCGAACTGGAACAATCACTGTAATTCCTGACTCAAAAACGGGGGAGCAAAACATCTACCTTGGTGTAGATGGAAATGTTTTGTACGGATTTAACGAAAATCTGGAATTATTGCCCGGCTTTCCCCTGGCAGGAAGCGGCGTGCCGATTTTTGTAGACGTAAATAGCGATGGGAGGGAAGATTGTATAGCCCTCACCATAGACAATAAATTAAATGGCTGGAATATAAGATAAAAGGATTTTCCAAACAGGAGGATGAGATTTTGGAGCTAAAGAATAAGGGAAGTTATTTTTTCAAACGGACAGTGTCTTTTAGAAGTCTTGGATTTCTTGCTGCTTGTATTGTGGCTGTACTCCTTGCCTCCTGTGCCAGCGTTCCAGAAGACATGATGATTTCTACGGCAACTGAAGAAGAGACAAGGGCTGTAGAAAAAGTAGCCCAAGATTTAGCCTATCTTGATGGAACAAGTCTTTTGGGCAACACCGATGTGGCCGCCGCCGCACAGCTATTGGAGGAAATTGAAGAGTCCTTGGAAAATCCAAACCTTTCTGCACAGCTGCAAGCCCAGCTGGTGGCTTTTAGGGGACGGGTAAACTTAATTCTAGGAGACAAGCGAGCCGCCAGAACCAACTACCAAGAAGCCTCATCTTTAAGTCAAGGAGAGTTACAAGCAGAAATCCTTGCATTGCGCTTAGGACTCATTGACGGGGTAGAAAAGATTGTCATAGGAAGAAGCCAGCAGCCCTATATCACCTTGGAAAAGGCATTGGCTAACTATAAGCAGGAAAATTATCTGGAGGCTGTGGCACAGTTTGACGAAGCCTTTATATCCCTGGATGAATCCTATCGTCAGGCCTACGGGCAGTTGCGGGAAAATGCTTGGCTTTTGCGGGACATCAGCTCCAGCACAGACAAGAATATGCGGGACTTACTAAAACAAGACAGCATTACGCTTGCCCAAATGGTTGACCTTATTCAAGGCCAAGGAGACCTTTTGTACAAGTACACGGGTTCAAAAAAGGTGGAAGCAAACCAGGCCCTACGTCAAATAAAAAACCAAGGGCTGTTTTATTCCATCAATAGCTGGACTGACGTAGAGGCCCTTACCCAAGAAACAGTGCTCACCCGCTCCTTGGCCGCCCGCTTTTTGTGGAACTTGTACAACGACCGTCGGGGTACATTGGGAAACCCTCCCAAGTATTCCCACCAATTTGTAAGTCTGGGAAGCCCTATTCAGGATGTACCCCTTGGCTCCCCCGACTTTGACGCCATCTTGGGCTGCATCGAAAAGGAGTTTATGGAGCTCCCCGACGGAATGAATTTTTACCCGGAAAATCCCATGTCCGGCATGGATTTTAGTGAAAGCATTAAAAGGATTCGCTAGGATTGCATAAAGTTTTCTGCAAGCTTATCCACAAATTGCTTGAATCCATTTCCCTCATCAACGGCAGTTATTGCCACAAGGGGCACTTCTTCTAGCACCACATTTCCTACAGAGTAGGTGATTTTACCAACAATATCTCCAGCCTGGAGGGGCGCTTGTACGTAAGATGGAAGGGTAATTTGAGCTGTTACACTGGAGGCGGCCGCACTAGCATCCCTATCCTGCAGCAGGGCGGGAACGGTAAGGGGCTCTGTGTGACTAGGAGCCAATGCCACAAAATTGTCGGCTCCCCCAAGTACGGGAACAGCCACTGGGTCTACATCACTCTTATAATGAGTTGCAAAACAAGAAAAGGCCCATTCCATGAGGGCTGTTCCATCTGCCACCCTATATCTATTCCCTTCAACAGAACCGGAACCAGGCCCCTTCATAGTAACAGAAAGAAAACGTGTTTCTCCCCGCCTTGCTGTAAGAGAAAGGTTATAGCCTGATTCAAAGATAAAACCCGTTTTCAGGCCATCGCAGCCTGGCAGTACACCCAAAAGTTTGTTGGTACTTTGCTGATAAATTGGCTGTTCTTTTCCCTCACCCTTGTGCCATTCCGCCAGATTATGCTCTTGTGGATAGGAGATGGAGGGCTGGGAATGGAAGTCTGCCAGAGCCTCTGGATAACGGGAAATATAGGTGCGGGCAAAGGCGGCGAATTCCCGTGGCGTGGTGAGGTTCAGCTCGCTGTACCCCGAGGGCTCCACAAAGCGGGTCTTTTCCAGCCCCAAAAGCTCCATCTCGTGGTTCATCCGCTGGACAAAGGTTGCCACGTCACCACTGACATAGCTTGCCACCGCCATCGCCGCATCGTTGCCGGAGGCCACCGCCAGCCCCAAAAGCAGCTCCCTCAGGGTTACAATCTGTCCCTCACCCAAAAACATCAGGGAGGACATGGGCGGAGCGTTTATCGCCCAGGATTCAGGTGGCAACGGAACCACATCGTCCAGCGAGATGCGGCCGGTGGCAATTTCCTGGAACACCACGTACATCACCACCAGCTTTGTCATGGAGGCCGGCGGAATCACCTCGTCCGCATTCTTTTCGTACAAAACCTGTCCGCTGGCCACATCAATTAAAATGACCGAACCGCTGTGAACAGGCAAGTCCACAGGAGTAGTGGGATATGGTAAGGATTCAACAAGGGGTTGGGGATACCTCTCCCTTTTTATTTCTTGGAATTGACTCAGTTGTTCACTGGAAAGTTCTGGAATCGAGGGATTTTTTAACTGGTTTACATAGAGAAAAAAGCCCCCGCAAACAAGGGCTAGGCAGAGGAAAATTATGGTAATGGGTATAAATCTTTTCATGGAGGGTATTCTACACAAAAGTTAATTTTAAGGAAAGAGAAAACCTAATCCCGAGGAGGATTATAAAATCGACCTTGAATTTTGTGGGACTTAATAACATTCACAAAGGCATCGGGATCTACCTCTCTTATCTTTGCCCGTACATGATGGGCTTCGTCAGCGGAAATTACAGAGTAGAGAATTGTTTTTTTGCTTCTCTGATAACAGCCCGTACCCTCAATTTCCGTGGCATCGTGGTTTGTCTCGTCCCGAATTATTTTATAGGCTACCTGAGGCTTGTCAGTCACAATCAGGAGGGTAACTTGCTGATACCGTCGGTACATACCCCTCAGGGCTTGTGTGGAAGTATATTGAAAAATGATTGAATACAGGGCCTTGTCCCAACCAAAAAGAATGCCCGCAGCGCAAAGCACCAGGATGTTAAAAATTAGGATGTAGTTCCAAACGTCACGTCCGTATTTTTGGGAAAAGTAAATGGCCACAAAATCAGTGCCGCCGCTGGTAGCCCCCGCCACCAGACAGAGGGTAACAGCACAGGCATTTAAAAGTCCACCGAACACCGCCGACAAAAGTACGTCTTGTGTCATAGGACCAACGGGAATTAAATCAGTTAAAATACCCGACAATAAAATCATGAGGCCGGAATAAAGGGTAAAGCGGCGGCCGATGAACTTAAAGCTGACAAAGGCGGGTACGCTGTTCAGCAGGGTGTTTATAACGACGAATGGAATCTGGATTCCGAAAAAACGAGAGAATATTTCTATAATCAGGAGGCTCAATCCTGTAAACCCGCCAGGATACAGACCGCCGGCATGGACAAAGGTCTTGAGATTTATTGCCATCAAGACGGATGCGGCAATTATTAAAAAAAGCCGAACGAGGGGGTGATGTACCAGAAGAGCCTTATTTGGAACGGGATTTTTCATCTATACTCCAGATTCCAAGAGTATAGCTATATTCAAACCTTTATTCCAGTAGTTTTTTTATTTTGCAAGTATGTTCCGAAAACATAATGCCCCACACACTTTCATTCTATAACTTTCACTTGCAAAAATCAGTCTCCTTCAGCCTGGGAGAACTGAGGAGACTGTATCTATACCTAAAGAAAATTTAGCTCTGAAAAATCCAGCTTATGACAAACTAGAACTTTAATTCCCAGAACATACCCACGCTAAAGCCAAAGTGGGTGTCGGAATCGGTATTGATGATGGTAAAGCCGGGATCAAGCCGTAGCTCTCCAAATTTGTTTGTCTTGTAGTGGAATCGGGGACTGATAACTACCTCAGAAGTTCTCAGAGAACTCTCGCTGGCCAGGTTGTCACCGTAGGTAACACGGACATGGGTGTAGAGCTGGTCGGTAATGTCCATGCCCACCAGTCCACCCACCAGAATGGGCATCATGGTTACGTCGCTGCTGTCGGTAAGCACCTTCTGCTGTCCGACAACAATTCCCATGTCGGCGGCAAGGTACAGGGGAAACCAAGGCAGCATGTACTGAGCACCTGTGTTCAACATGGGAACAAAGCCCTTTTCTATCTTTGAAAGCTTGTTTGTGGGCGTACCTGCAATGCCACTGGGATCAACCACGCTGCTATTGGTGTACATAGTGATACCTACATTGGCCTTCATATTCTTGATGGCCAAAAGCTCGGCATAGAGACCGATGGTCTGACTAGCATCGCTGGCCGTATCAAACTGACCACCAAAGCTCAAATTTGCCTTTCCCATCAGGTTGTAGTTTACACCCACCGCCGTCTTCCAGGCTGACTTGCCCATGGACTTTACCACATCCAGCGGCAGGGAGTTCCAGCCGATGGTGAGGCCATCCAGAAATCCGACTCCCGTTCCTGAGCCACGGAAAAGCATGGTCATACCGTTCCCGGAGGAATACTTGCGCAAGCCATAGCTTGCATCGCTTCCGTAGCCGTAGGCACCGGGCAGCTCGTAGCCACTCCAGGGCAGCTCCGATCCAAAGCTGTTACCCACAGCGAATTCCATGAATTTCAGCGGCCGGGTGGCTGCGTTGAACTCGAACCAGGTCTGGTTCCCAGTAAGGCTAATCTCGTCTCGCCACTTGTCGGTACTCTGCAGGGCAATCTGGGCACGTCCCCACAGGGAGAACAGTTCGCTCTCGTAGCCACCCACAACCCTATTGTACAGGTAGCCGAAGGATGCGTCGCTGTCCGGACCAGGATCCTGAGTCACCAGAATCGCACCAAGACGTTCAGAAAACTGAACCTCTTGGGCAAACACCCCAGTTCCACCTAACATTGCCATTAGCAATGCCGTCACAATCGTCTTCTTCATACGAAAATCCTCCTGATTTTTTTGACTGCTTCATAGTCAAGTTTGATTTGAAACTGAGATTGACCTTCAAATCAAAGATGACTTTGGTTCACATCTATCCTTAACGATAGGAGTCACAGAGTCAGAATTCAAAACCTTAAGGTTCATTTTGGATAGAATTATAATTCTTCCCCGCTCCTTGCCACTTTTTCCCTGCTGGGCTATACTGGGTGGACACTCGGCGGGCGGAAGAACAATTCCGGCCGTTGATTTTCCTGATGACTTTGGAGGATAGGATGATTGATTACCGTCAGTCCGGTGTGGACGTGGAGGAAGGCTACCGGGCGG
>JAGBFT010000058.1 GCA_017936345.1 Spirochaetaceae bacterium | reverse complement strand
GGCAATGCGGGTTCCCCAGGCAGGGGCACCATGGCTCAGGGCTGATCGTGGGTTGGCGGAGATGTTCAGCCCCGGCGGCGGACTGACCACCGAGGCACACAGCAGGTATTCGGCGGCAGCCTCCCCGGCACTCCGTCCCGCCTCACTGACGGTGGTGTACCAGAAGATGTAGCTGTTGCTGTATTTTACCCCCTCCAACTCCCATATCCGCACGGCTATTGGCTCTGCCACATGCTGGTGGGGGAATGCCTCACGGAAGGTAGCCACCGCCTCATTTTTAGTAATGAGGTGTTTGGCATTCCCTTGGATGAATATTGAATTGTCAACAATTACATCATCTTCATCAAGAACAATTTCATTAGGTGCTAGGTCAATGCCCGCTAGTGCGATGCCCTTATCATCCACAACATAGACATAGTAGGTTCCATCGACAATTCCTTGGCTGAGCAAATACTCATGATACACAAGTATTGGCTCAGCAACTTTTACCGTCAGAAGCTGAGGGTATTTTTTATAGATACGATGTGCTGGGTCAAGATACCCTTCCCTAGCCATGACCTGTGCCGCCCGAATCATCACCTCCTGCTCGGAAAGCAGGTCTGGGGCGGGACGTTCGGCGGAAAGCTCGGCTCCCTCCACCATGTAGGGCTGGATGTGGGAAAGCTTTTCCTCCACGGAAAGCGCCTCCCACCAAGAAAGCCATTTCCCTCCGGCTGCCCCGCCCGGCTGACCAGATTGACAGCCAACGACAATCACCACCAATGCCGCCGCCAGAAATCCCATCCCGAACCTACGCCGCATCCCGCCCGCCTCCTAGAACTCCACCGGGGTGATCTTCACCGGCTCTGTGGGCCCCACTGCTGGCTCCGGCTCCCCGGCTGCAGCTCGTGCCTTGGCTTGGGCAAGCTTTTCGTGCAGGTGCAGCGGCTCGTCTATGCGGGCAATGCGGGTTCCCCAGCCCCCGGAAACGGTGCTACGGGAAAGGGCTGCACGGGGATTGGCGGAGATGCTCTGCTGTGGCGGCAGGTCAAAGACCGTCATGTCCAGCAGGTACTCCTCGTGGCTGCCACCGGCACTGCGGCTTCCGTCGCTCACCTCCACATACCATGCACTTACAAAAAATGGCGTTACTGATGTCTTTATGGATATAGCCATTGGATTTGAGACATCTTTTCCTGGAAATAAATTTTGGTAAATACTCTTGCTTTCTTTTTTTGTAATGATGTATTTGGAAAGGATGAACTGATTATAGGTAATGCCAAAAGTGGGATTATCAGTACCACCAGGAATTATTTCTTGGGCAAATACTCTTGCTTCAATTTTTGTAGTTCCATTAGCGGTAGTAGTGTATATGTTGTAAAATCCATTGACCTTTCCTTGTTGCAATTCGTTCTCATAACACACAAAAATCGGTTCTGCCACCTTTGCGGTGGCAAGCTCCGGCACCTCCTCGTAGATGGGGTGTGCGGGGTCAAGGTAGCCCTGCTGCACCGCATACTCCGCCGCCCGGATCATCACCTCCTGCTGAGACAGCAAGTGCGGGGCGGGGCGCTCGGCGGAAAGCTCGGCTCCCTCCACCATGTAGGGCTGGATGTGGGAAATATTCAGATTTTGAGTCTGGGGCTGCTGGAACGCCAACTTTTCAATGTTGCAGGAACACACCATCAGAACAATGATGATTGTAAAAAAAACGTCTTTCTTCATAGTTGTCTCCTTATTTTACCGTCATAATGTAGCATGGGTTGGAAATTCCCTTTGACTGTCCATACCAATACAGCCAGTCGGGGGTATTGGATGGTAGAGAAAGCATCTGCCGATATACATCAGTTTCATATTTTTCCTTATTAAAAATTTCTAATGGGTCATAAACCAATAACTCTTTATTTCCATTTTTATTGGTGATGCCAAATACAATGTTATAGTGTAAAAATGGAATATCAGATGAGTATAAATTAGTTATCTTATTGCTATCAATGATAGTGACCACCGGCTTCTTGTACTTTTCGATGTGCTTCCAGATGATGTCTATGACCTTTGTCTCGTCCACCACCTGCACCTCCACGGAGCGCACGTTCTCCTCCCTCCCGAAGCTGTGGAAGGTTCCGAAGGAATTGGTGGTGTACAGCTTCTCCAAAAGTTTTTTTGTCGCATCAAAGTTGCCCTTGTCGCTTCCAGCATCTCGGAACAGGAGTCCCCGCCACTTTGAATCATAGGTGTCGTGGATGTCCAGGTTTCCCAGGTCGATGTTCCCGGCACTGTATTTCAGCAGCTTGTCGAACTCCCACATCTCCAGGGCATAGTTGCCTCGGCTCCAAGAGCGGAAGTCCCAGGCACGGGACGACATGTCTGTATAGTCGTCTCCCATGGCCCGAACCATCATGGCACTAGCAAGGCCACAGTAGGAATCGGAGCGTTCCAGTGCATCCGCTCCAACTCCAGGATAATAGGTATCGATGTTCTGCTGCACGTATGGTACGTTCTGCAGCTCAATGCTCACGGTGTTGGTTCGTACCCCGGCACTGCCAATCTTTCCGCCACCGCCTCCAAGTGCCCACGACACTGCTGTCCCAAACAGCAGCAGCAGGCAAGTTGTCTGCCACATTTTTCCTTTCATATCAGTTGTCCTCCTCTTGCAGCCATTAGGTTTGCCGCATAGTTCCATGATAAGGCCAGACTTTGTATAAGTCAATGAAAAAAAAATGTTATTTATTTGTAAATAATATATATACACCTACTCTATTACTCTCCGATTTGTAGCTCCAGCACGCCCTGAACCCGCTGGTATGGGGCCGCCACCTCCTCCAGCCCGCCGTCGCTGTGGATACAGAATGTGGCTCCGTTCTGCGTCACCTGTGCCAAGGGCAACCGGAAGGTGCGGGCATAGAACACACCGTAAGATTGGTGGCAGCGGGCGAGGGACGTTCCCTCGGCGAACACGTCGCTGCTGATGGCAACGGCAAGGTCTACCGCCTCTCTGGACTGGTAGCTGGCAGGGTACATGGTGTCGAAGCAGATTAACGGCAGTAGATGGAGTCCGTCCACAAGCATGGTCTGGCTCCGGGTGCCGCTTTCAAGCGCACCTCCCTCCACAAGGGGAACAAGGTTTCGTTTCCGGTACCTGACCGCCGATTCAGCCTGGTCAGGGGGAAAGAGCACGGCACAGTTGTACCGCTGGCCCTCCTCCGCCACCAGCATTCCCGCAAGGATATGGCAGTTCCTGTCTTGAGCAATTTGACTTAGGGTCTCTTGGTGGGCAGGGTCATAGTCGATGAGGGTGCTTTCCGGCAGAACCAGAAGCTTGCATTCAGGAATCTCTTGCATGGACTCAAGGTAGGCTGCCGCAATCTGCCCGGCAAAGCCTGAATATTCCTCGGCATAGCCATAATCCTTGGAGGAATAGGACAGCTGGCTGAATCCTATGGTGATACTGGAAGCCCCATTCCTCTGCGAATCAGGATTGGCCACAAGGAAGTCTCCAGACAGGAGGGTGGCTCCAACAGAAAGCAGAAGCACCAGCAGGAATTGGCGTAAAAGGCTCCACCACTGCCGCCTCCACAGTCCCCATGAGACTCCTACGGCAAGGCAAATCATCACGGCCTCTCCCAGAGGTGGTAGCATCCACTGGGAAAGCACCCCTGCAAGTGGTGTGAGCTGAGAGGGAGCCGACCACCAGAAGGGAAAGATGCCGGGAATCAGGCAAAACAGCAGCCTCCAGGCCAGCACAAACAAATATGCGGCTGCAAGGGGAAACCGCCATTTTGCGGACAGGAGATACAGGGCCAGCACCTCCGGCACGAACACGGAAACCATAAAAAGCACCAGCAGGAGAAACAGCAGGGGCTGGGCCAAAAAGAAGGGGTTTGCCACCACTGCGACGGTTGCGGTGGTGATTGCAATGGTTGAACTAACAAGCCCCCTTGCAATCCCCCTGTCCTGAAAGATTGAGAACAACAAGGGGTATGCAAAGACAAAAGCAGGGTTCAGGGCGGGAAAATTATGGGACAGGGCAAGGAAGAATGCTGCGGCACAGGAAAGCAGGATGGATTTCATTGGGGCAGATACAAGTAGAGCATTTCTCCGCTGAATGCATCCAACAGGTTTTTCCATGGCAGGTAGACCTGACCGAATTCTGGGTCAAAGAGCAGAGCTTGACTTCCGACATCCTCCACGAACACCACGGCACGTCCGTCCGCCAGCTGCAGTACCGCAGCCACCGGATTATTCCGAAAGTATTCCGGCTGGACACGCACAAGCTGGGTCTGGAATCCCCGCAGGAGGGCGGCAGACTCCAGCTGCTCTAAGGAGAGGTTGCCCTCACTGCCGCTTTCTCTGCGAATCTCGGCGGCGGTGGCGGGAAAACCAGCGGCATTGAGCAGGAAGGCCAGTGCCGCCTCCCCGCCGCCATCCACTGTAGACCGAAGGCTTTCAGTCCACAAGCCGGTGTACAGGCCGCAGTACTCAGTGCGGCGGGAGTCAAAGCGGGAGGTGACGAGGGTATTTGCTTGGAGTACCAGGGGAGCCCGCATCCCGGCAAGCACCACCACAAAGGCCACCACCAGAAATCCCATCACGAACCTACGCCGCATCCCGTCCGCCTCCTAGAACTCCACCGGGGTAATCTTCACCGGCGGCGTGGGGCCAATGGCTGGCTCCGGCTCCCCGGCTGCCGCACGTGCCTTGGCTGCGGCAAGCTTTTCGTGCAGGTGCAGCGGCTCGTCTATGCGGGCAATGCGGGTTCCCCAGCCCCCGGACACGGTGCTGCGACTCAGGGCGGCGCGGGGATTAGAAGAAACACCTGCATTAGGGTCTACTACCATGACAGCATTCATCAAATATCCTGTGGCACTGCTACTGGCACCTCGTCCGGCTCCAGCGTCAAAGACGTCTGTATACCATGAAATGTAAACATTGCTGTGCATAACCCCTTCCATATTCCACATCCGTACAGCGATTGGCTCTTCAATCACACATCCTGGAAAAGCCTCCTGGAAGGCAGCCACTGCCTCCTCCTTAGTAATAAAATGCCTGGGATATGTTTCATTTACAGACAATCCTCGCATGAGGATGGAATCTTCTCCCTCCGGTATGTTTTGTTCCCCGATGATTAAGACATGGGCAATGTCCACGTCATTTTCATCCACAGCGTATATCCGATATGCACCATGGATGAGTCCTTGTGCAAGAAAATTAGCATTATACACAAAAACAGGCTCAGCAACCTTTGCTTTGAGTAGTCTGGGGTGCTCCTTATAGATGGGATTGTCCGAATCGAGCCATCCTTCGGTAGACAAGGCTTGGGCGGCACGTATCATTGCTTCTTCCGGGGACAGGAAGTCTGGGGAAGGCCGTTCTTTGGAGAGTTTCATATCAGAAACCATATAGGTTTCTATCACTTCAACTGTATTATTATAGATTTTGTCTTCCTTAACCAAATTCTTTTCTATCCTGCACCCAAAATTGAATAACATATACACGATTGAGACACCTATAAACAACTTCATTCCTCTTTCTCCTTTCCCTTAGTGAATGGTCATAATATAACAGGGGTCAGTTATCTTGAACCACCTCCTGTAGGCAGTGTAACTATACAGCCAGAATGGTGTATTGTGTGGCAATGCGAGCATCCAGCGGTATTCAGATTCTGTATATGAGGTTCCATCTGGATCATTCAGTATTGGGTCATAAATATGAAATGTTCGTTCTCTATGGGTTTCAGAAATACCATAGATAACATTATAATGTAATACAGGTCTTAACCCCAGAGATTTCCAGCTATTTTCTGACTCTCCTATCTTTGACGAGTCAATGATGGTAATCACTGGTTTTTTAGTTTCCTTGATGTGATTCCAGATAATGTCCATCACATCCGTGGATTTCTCCACCCTCAGAGTACAATCATAGACATTGTCCTGATTCCGAATATTGTACCACGGATATGTGGAGATGAAATTGTTCCGTGTATACAGCCGATATAAAAGATTCTTCGTCTCCTCAAAATAGTCTAACTTCGACCCTACATACAGCAATCCGTTTTGAGCGATGTCAAGGTTGTCGCACTCTAAAACATTTGCATGTCGCTGTAAAAACTCATCCAGCATCTCCATCTGGTTGTTGTAGTCTGGTTGTTCAAATCCCCAATACCCCATTGCACGGGAACGCTTCTCTGTATAGTCATTTCCCATAGCCCGTACCATCTGAAGGCACGCAAGTCCACAGTACATACTTGACCTTTTGTTTCCAGGAATGGTTTGTTCAACATACGGAACATTCTGTAACTTTATGTTCACCCTGCTAGATGAACTTCCGCCGCCTCCCTTCCCACCGATGAGGGTTGGTTCTGACGAACCACCTCCGCCTCCAAGTGCCCACGACACTGCTGTCCCGAACAATAACAGCAGACAAGTTGTCTGCCACATTTTTCCTTTCATATCAGTTGTCCTCCTCTTGCAGCCATTAGGTTTGCCGCATAAGTCCATGGTACGGTCAGATTCCCCGCAAGTCAAGGAAAAAATGTTATTTATTTGTAAATAATATATATATCAGTATCCCTATCTGTATATCCACACACATAGCAAGGCCTCCTAACTGCCGAAGCGTTGAGCGAAGCCGCAGTAAGCCGCCAGTACCCCGGTAAAGCGTCCCTTGGTCTTCAGGTTCATCCGAATGTCATCTTTGTCAGTCGGAAAAGTTTACAATAGATTTAATACTCTATCAAGCATTTTGATACTCTTACAAGAATCGTTTTGATACTCGATAGAATATTATTATTTGTACATGACAAACGAAGAAATCCTGCAGTACGTGGCAAGCTCCATCAAGGCCATACGGCACGCCAAGCGTCTGTCACAGCTGGAGCTCTCCGTGCGGGCAAACATGTCGCAAAGCT
The DNA here is from genome assembly GCA_017936345.1 of Spirochaetaceae bacterium. Classification (GTDB taxonomy): domain Bacteria; phylum Spirochaetota; class Spirochaetia; order Treponematales; family Treponemataceae; genus Treponema_F. Next base: position 305 of record JAGBFT010000058.1, on the reverse strand, counting down.
TTTGGCCAACATCGAGACCGGAAAGAAGGCTCCCTCCACCATGTAGGGCTGGATGTGGGAAAGCTTTTCCTCCACGGAAAGCGCCTCCCACCAGGCAAGCCATTTCCCTCCGGCTGCCCCGCCCGGCTGACCAGATTGGCAGCCAACGGCAAGCACCACCGATGCCACCACCAGAAATCCCATCCCGAACCTACGCCGCATCATGCGTCTTCCTCCTTGCTCCTAACCTCCACCGGGCCAAATGAAATCTCCACTGCCGACTTGAGCCTGTTGCCCGATGCCGAGACATTGGTCACCACCACTAT
>JAGBFT010000057.1 GCA_017936345.1 Spirochaetaceae bacterium | reverse complement strand
GACAAGTACGTGCACCTGCCAATGCGTCTGGTCATCGCCCGGCGCAACACGGTGAACCCCGACGGTTCCTTGTGGCGTGATGCCATGGATTCCACCGGCCAGCCCGTTCTGATGGTAAACGATAAGAAGCGGTTTGACCACAAAAAATAAGTTCAGTCCTTGTAAGGAAGGCCCTGCTGGTAAAGCCTTTTACCGGCAGGGCCTTGTTATGTTGGGAGAGGCTATAAGTCGTAGCTTTCCCCGTACTTGACGATTTCCGTCTGTGGAAAGCCATTGTCCGCCAGGAATTGCACGAAGGATGCCTGGGCGTCCGGTTCCCCGTGGACCAAAAAGATTTTTTTCAGCCGGGAGGTGTCTATGGAATTGAGCCAATCCAGGCATTCCTGGTAGTCGGCGTGGGCGCTGAAGGCGTTAATCTGCTGCACCTCTGCCTGCACCTTGTACCAGTCGCCCATGATGCGGACCTCCTTCTCCCCATTCTTGAGGCGGCGGCCTAGGGTGTTCTCCGCCATGTAGCCCACCAGCAGCACCTGGTTGTTGGGGTTGCCCACATTGTTCGCCAGATGATGCAGGATGCGGCCCGCCTCGCACATTCCGTCGGCACTAATGATAATCATGGGCCCCTTCTTTTCGTTGAGGGCCTTGGACTCCTCTACGCTCTGGACAAAGGTAAGGGAGTTGAAGCCGAAGGGATTCTTGTGATGGTCCAGGAAGGCCTCGTGGGTATCCTGGTCGTAGCATTCGGGGTGGACGCGGAAGATGCTGGTGGCGTTGGTGGCCATGGGGGAGTCCACGTAGATGGGGATGGAGGGAATCTTTTTTTTATCCAACAAGAGATGGAGATAGTAAACCAATTCTTGGGTTCGCTCGATGGCAAAGGAGGGGATGATGATCTTGCCCTTCTTGTTCACCGCCTTCCGCACAATGCGCACCAGCTCGTCCATGGCACTCTGCGTGTCCTCGTGGCGGCGGTCTCCGTAGGTGCTTTCCAGCACAATGTAGTCTGGAGCCGGTACATTGGTAGATGGGTTTCGGATAATTGGCTTGTTGCAGCGACCTAGGTCTCCAGTGTAGAGTATACGAACCTCGTCACTACCATCTTTGGAGGATGGAACTGGACTGGCTTGAAGGTCGCTGGCTTTTCTACCTAAAAGTCTGTTCCAGATGCTGGCAGTGGTTGGCCGTTCTTGCGAGGCATTGCTACCTGTAGTTTCCTTTGAGGCTGGTGTTCCACCACCTGTCCTTTGCCCAGTAATGGTAATGTAGGCGTAGGCAGAACCGAGAATGTGGCCGGCATCAAAGAATTCCAGCTGCACGTCCGGGGCAATATACATTTTACGGTCGTAGGAAAGTCCTACAATTTGGTTGGTGGCGGCCACCACATCCGCCTCGGTGAACAGGGGCTTCCAGGTGAATTTCTCCCCCTTCTTGGCGGCCTGCTTGCGAAGGTACTCTGCGTCTCGAGCCTGGATGCGGGCGCTGTCCATCATGATGAGGTTTGCCAGGTCACGGGTGGCTGGCGTGGCGTAGATGTTGCCCTTGTAGCCGTTCTTGGTCATCAGGGGCAGCAGGCCGCAGTGGTCGTAGTGGCCGTGGGTGATGATGACCGACTCCACCTTGTCCACCGGTACCTCAAAGTTCCGGTTCTTTTCGTCCGCCTCCTTCCGCTTGCCCTGAAATGCACCACAGTCCACCATAAAGGCCCTGCCGTCAATCTCGAAAATATGCTTGGAGCCGGTCACTTCCTGGGCCGCTCCCAAAGAATACAGTGTAATCGCCATAATTATATGATAAACTCGAATGCACAAATCCGCAAGAAAAAGATTGGAGGACCATGGTCAAATTAAACTAGTTGCACACAATGAAATTATTTAGGTATAATGGAGCGGTGAGGTTTGTATAGTGTATTCACGACAGATGACACCACCCCCAGAAAAGCTTGTGAGCCAGGGAAAGCCTGTTTTTGGAACCTTTGATGGAACTCCCCCAAGTCTGGATATTTGCGGGGTGAACCGGCCCTTTGGTGTGTTACCCCTGCCACCCTTTGTCACTGATTTACGTATTCGCAGTTCCCTTGCTTATGTTTTTAATACAGAAGAATATATTGGTGTGGTTTCTTTTTTGGACATAAAGATTGTTGGTCATGGAGAGGTTCTGTTTTGGAATAAAAAAACAGGACGAAAATATGCTTATCATACAATAACAGGTCCTCGTCGCCGTTTGATTTCAAAAAACACAAGGCAGGGTGGATGTATCTCCTTTGGTCGTCGTCGATATATCCGTCTTGCATGGGACATGGATAAGAAGGTAATGAGTCTTGTGTTTAATTTGAAAGGAGACTCTGTACGCCCGGATATTACGGCAGCCTTTAAGTCGGACTTAGGAGATAGTACCTTTCGTGATATGTCGGCAGTTTTACCTGCTCCCACAATGAGACGTTGCCAAGCACTGTGGGTGATGACAGCTTCCTTGTTGGGTACTCTTTCCCTGAATCAAAAAGGTCAGAATCAAGTTTCTAGTGATTTGCAAGGTCAGGCTCTTTTTAAAAGTGTTCGTTCCTACAATAAGCTCCGTACCAAAAGGAGAGAGGTTTGGGGAATGGGAAAAATTCGTGAAAAATCCGTAGCCTTTTCCATCTGTTCCTCTTCATTGGATGCGGTGAATCCCGATATTTATAATGAGAACGTTTTATTTGTGGATGGGGAACTCACTCCTCTTCCTCCTGTAAAAATAACCTTTCCTTTTGGAATAGGGGGAAGGTGGATAATTCAGGATACGGAAAATATGGTGGACTTATCCTTTACTCCTCTTGGAGATCATAGTCGTATTGTGAGCCTTTTTATTTTGAGAGCTCAGAAGCATATTATGTATGGCACCTTTGAGGGTGTCTTGAAGAATAAGGATGGGGAAGAAATTCACCTGAAAGAGTTCCCCGGTGTAGTAAGAAAACAATTGATGCGCCTATAAAGGGCAGGAGTTGACAGGGTATGGATGAACAGGAGAAAAAGCCAAAAAAGCCGCTATATCGCTATGAGCCAGGTGAATTAGATAAGACAAGAAAAAACCTTGGCTTTGTGGAGGCTGAAGAAGCCAAAAAGATGGTTGGCGTGTTGGGTGGTGAGATTGGATTGGAAAAATCAGCTCCCGTTGATGAAAAGGCTATTCGTAGGGTTCGTTCTGCACGTGTAGCTCAGAATCTTCGTTCTGGAAATAGAGCAGTTTTTCGGAAAGGTGATGGTGTTGATGATCAGAGTACAATCATAAAGACAACTGCCCCTGCCTCAACTCCGACTGCGGGTACTACGGTACGAAAAGATATTCTTCCACGATTAGACAACAAGACCCGTAATAAGATGGAAAAACTTATGATGCTTCCAGAATACGGGATAAAGACAAATTACGGTATTTTCAACTTTCTCAATGGGTTGAGAAAAAACGGCTACGATAGAGTTTCCGATCAATTTGCTTCAATTACTCTGGAAGCATATATTTCACGTCTAAAGAATTTTCACAATAATGTAATCAAGCTGATTTCCATTGCACCTGCTCCTATCCAAGAGAAAATCAATCGCAATTCAGCGCCTCAATATAAGATGCTAAAGGTAATTGGGGATTGGTCCGTCCCTTCCTTGGATGCCATGTGTAAAAAACTCATGCGTAATCCGTCCTCTATAACGGTTTCCACTTTGGTGCCTGTGACAAGACTCATGTATAAATTTATACTGTCAGTTTTCTTTTTGGGAGAGCAAAAATTTGTAGACTTGTTAAAGCTTGTGTATGGAGAAATCAATGCTTATCCAAAAGCCCAACGAGAAATGTTGATTGCTCTGGTGCAGGGAATTACCGCAGACTGGATGTATGTGTACCAACGTATTCCTAGAGGAATGTACCCCCTGTTGCTGAGAATGTGCAGCAATGAGTTTTATGAGTTTTCTGAATTGTTTACAAAGCAGTTGGGAAAGGTTTTTAATTTCTTGGGGATTACAAAGTATGATATTGTGCTTCTTGAAAGACCCTCGGCTGAAACTGAAACCCAGTCAACAAATACTGGGGAAAAATCTGAGAACACAGGAAATGGTGATATAAAGTCATCTGATCAGGAGGAGTTTAAAGGTGCCGCAATGGGATTGAAGGTTCTTGACCAAATTTTTCCTGGAGCTGGCTGGTTGTCTTTGGAGACATTTCCTGATATGTATCCATTTTACCAGCCTTTGTATCATTTTCAGGATGGGGTTAATCTCATCTCCCCAGAAAATCCCCTGCAAATTACCATCATTCTTGTAAAAATTATAGAAGACTTGTTTGAGGGTTGTCGGCATCTGGTGTTTGAAAGTGAAAAAAACAAGTCAAAGAGCAGGGTAGAAAATGTTGTTCTTCCAGACTCCTTGTCTACCATAATCAACGAGTGGTCTGATTACCGTGAGATTGTGTTTGAAAAGCTATATCTCCCTAACCTGCGGGATTTTGTAAATAATCTTTATGCACAACGGGATTTTCTGAAAAATCAGTACGGAAAGCGGCTTATGTCCAATTTACAGTGGCATATTTACCACAACTTTTTGCCCTATATGAAATTTGAGCAGCTTTTGCTGGACAAGCCTTCCAATGAGTCAAAGGTTAGAATCCTGCCCACCCGTGTCTCAATCTTGGTGGATGAATTGGCTCGTGTTACCACTGCCGCTGACGCAGCCCAAAGTGAGGGCGCTGAATTTGAGGAGATTCCCAATATTTTTGCTCCCTACAAGTTTTCTCTGCCAAATGTTGTGTCCCAAAGAATCAATGTTTTATTGGGCTCTACTCGCCAAAAGCAGGGAGCCCGTGCTACAAATTTAAATCTTTTGAAGTATACCTATGCTGTAGCTTCTGTTTTAGACTGGTGGATTAATTGTAAAACCAGTCCAGCCTACAGTGGAACAAAAATTCCTGTATGTCGTATTTCTGCTGAAGATGGACGACCAATCTTTTCCGTCCCAGAAAGAGATGACCAAAATCTTCTCTTTGCCCGGAGCATCAAGGCTCATGCAGCAAAAACTCAGGACGATGGTGGTTTGAAATAAAATGAGGGGGCTGCACTCCAGGTTGCCTTTGGATTGGCGTTCTAGAATGCAGCCCCTTCCTATTGGTCAAGCTGTCCTTTGCAAGATAAACATTACTTTTGTATGCCTTGTTCCAGTTTAGCATTGAACCGTTCTAGCTTCTTGCCGGAGAGGGGGTTTTCTTTGCCAGCTACAATGTCCTTGAGGGCTTCTAATTCTTCTCCAGAGAAAGACACTCCCCTTTGGATATTGTTCTCAAAAGAAGCAATGGTCAGGGGTGCTACCTTTCTGGCAATTTCCAAGATAACCTTAGCGTAATCACGAATTTCTTTTTGAGCATGACCATCCAACCGTAATTTTAGGAAGTGCATTAGATTGTGTAAGTCACACTGCCAGTAAATCTCTGTGTACAAGGCCAGGGGTAGATTTATGCGGGCAATTTCTCTTGCAAGCCCAGACTCCACCAGCTGTGCATAGGTATTGTAGGCCGCTTCCTGTCCTTTCAAAAGCAGCTCCTTTGTGGAGTCAATAAATTCTGGGGAAACAGCATCCGTGCTGCGTCCCTGCTTGTTATCGGTACTCTGAACAGCCACATCTTCATCGGCGGGCAGATAAAACTCGTTTTGCATAACTGAATATCGTCCAGAAATCTCGTTCATGCGTGCTGTTCTGTGGCGAACCCATTGGCGTGCAATAAAGATGGGCATCTTTATGTGAAAGGTAAGGATTACTTGTTCAAAGGGGGAAGTGTGCTGGTTTCTCAACAAATAGTCAATAAGACCTGCATCTTCCCGCACTGTTTTTGTCCCCGCACCATAAGATACACGGGCGGCTTGCACAATTCGAGCGTCTCCTCCCATGTAGTCAACTAACCGCACAAAACCCTTGTCTAATACAGGAAATTCTTTGTCTAGGATTTCTTCTGCTTCTGGAACAATGATATGGGCCATATTTTCTCCTCTTTATAACTGTGCCCCCTAGTATATCAAATGGAGTTGGAGAGGGCAACATAAAAGAAAAAATATCAGGAGATGGAAATTTCCGAAAAACTCCCATACTTTGTATTTGCGAAAGGAAGGAAGGGGGAGGGGGTCGATTTAAGCCTCTTTTTTTTACGGTTTTTACTGCCGATACAGTTACAAAGGAGCTGTATATGAACATGGAAATTATAGCCGCTGTCAAGAAAAGGATGAAAGAGGAGTTGCTGCCCAGGCAAATGGAAAAATTAGAAATTGTTCTTCATGAAGTTTTTCAAGAACAAGAAAATAAAAAAGAAAAGAAAAACCTTGTAAAGAAATTTATCAATGTAAAAAGAATAGAGGGCTGCTCAAAGAGAACGGAAGAATATTACGAGTCCACGCTCTCATTCTACGAAAAACATATAGACAATGACATCTGTTCTGTTGGAACGGAAGAAATACGGAACTATTTGCTCCGGTACCAAAAGATCAACAACTGCTCGAACGTAACATTGGACACTGTAAGAAGAATTTTGTCCACGTTCTACAGGTGGCTGGAGGAAGAGGACTACATAATCAAAAGTCCAATGAAAAGAATCCGTAGAATCAAGGCTCCTGTGATACTGAAGCCTGCCTTTACAGAGGAACAGATTGAACTG
>JAGBFT010000056.1 GCA_017936345.1 Spirochaetaceae bacterium | reverse complement strand
TTCCAGTATACGACTGGGTACAACAGGTAATCGGAACAAATTCGGACAGAATCCAACTAAGTCTCTTACAAAACAGGGGAATTGACCTTCATAATTTTCAGCCCAGTGCTGGTGATATTCTTGCCATTGTAAATTGTGATGTGTTTATCTATGTGGGAGGTCATTCTGATGGTTGGGTAAATCAGGTGCTTGCCCAAAAAACCAATGATAAAATGATTGTTGTCAATTTGATGGAGATTTTATGTGGCACTGATGTACAGGCAGCCCAAGGCAACGGGGATTTGGACGGACATGAGGAATCTCATCATCACCACGACAATCATAAACACAACCATCCTGATGAGCATCTTTGGCTTTCCCTGGAAAATAGCATTGCAGCTGTAGCTCATATTGCCCAAGTATTAAGTCAAATTGATACGACCCAAGGAGATAAATATTTAGAAAATGCCATCGGGTACATTCAAAAAATACGAGTCCTGGATCAGGGATATAAAAACCTTGTGGAGCTGTTTCCTGGCCAAACACTTGTATTTGCAGACCAGTTTCCCTTTTATTACTTAATGAATGATTATGGAATTCCTTATTATTCAGCCTTTGAATCCTGTTCCGGGGATGCGGAGGCTAGCTTTGAAACCATGGCCTTTTTGACAGAAAAGATAAATGAACTGGAGCTTTCTGTTCTTATGACCACGGAGAGCCCCTTGGAAAACATTGCTGAAACCCTCATTGCCAGCAGTGATAATCAAGATATAGAAATTTTAGCACTGAATTCTTTACAGTCAGTAAGTGAAAGAAACGAAGGCGTGAGCTACCTTTCCCTTATGGAAGAAAACTTACAAGTATTAAGAAAGGCCTTTCAAAAAGGAAAGGCGCAATGACTCTTATTTCCTGCGAAAACCTTGTGATTGGTTATGACAACATTCCGGTAATACAGGACCTGTGCTTTCAGGTAAATCAAGGGGACTATCTTTGTATCTTGGGAGAAAACGGAACGGGAAAATCTACCTTGATGAAAACCCTTCTCCAGCTCATTCCTCCCCTTTCCGGAAAGCTGGAGCTGGACAAGAGCCTGTTGGATGCATCTCAAAATCCCAGTAAAATTGGCTATCTTCCCCAGCAAAGTGCCCATCAAAGGGATTTTCCTGCCTCCGTAGAAGAAATTGTACTATCAGGCTGCCTGAACAAGTGCGGGTGGCGTCCCTTTTACAATAAGATTGAAAAGAAAAGGGCTACAATCAGCATGGAAAGAATGGGAATCAGTCATCTAGCAAGGACTAGCTACAGTACCCTATCAGGGGGACAACAACAGCGAGTTCTTTTGGCTCGTTCCCTTTGCGCCACAGAAACAATTCTCTTGCTAGATGAGCCTGTGGCAGGACTTGACCCAAAAGCCACAAGGGAATTGTATGAACTGATAGAAGAGGTGAATCAAAGGGAAAAAATCACCATTATTATGATAACCCACGATGTGGGGGCAGCAGTAAAATACGGAACTCATATTCTCCACCTAAGCTCCCGCACCCTCTTTTTTGGTACAAAGGAGAATTTCTGTGGCAGTGATATTCTCAAGGCCCTTTCTACCTTGGAGACCCACCAATGATGGACTTGTTCCAAAAGCTTGATATGTATTTTCAATATCCCTTTGTACGCCACGCCCTCATTGTGGGAGTATTGATTTCCCTCTGTGCATCCCTATTGGGAGTAAGCCTGGTACTCAAGAGGTTTTCCCTTATTGGAGAAGGACTTTCTCACGTTGCCTTTGGCCTTAGCACAATAGCAGGGGTTTTAAACATAACAGATGATATTTTTGTAGTGTTGCCAGGAACCATTCTCTGTGCAATTCTTCTACTAAAAGGGAGCGGGAGAAGAATCAAGGGAAAAAGCATTGCGGGAGATGCAGCCATTGCCATGATTTCTGTGGGAGCCATGTCCACCGGCTACCTTTTAATGAACTTTTTTCCGCCATCCTCCAACATGGCGGTAGATGTTTGCATCACCCTCTTTGGCTCCACCTCTATTTTAACCCTCCAATTACGGGAAGTAATTCTATGCGTAGTCTTGTCCATTGCAGTTCTAATAATCTATTTTCTTTTTTATCACAAGATTTTTGCCCTCACCTTTGATGAAAACTTTGCAATGGCCACTGGTGTTAATATAAAATCCTATAATCTGCTAGTTGCCATTGTAGTTGCAGTGATTATATCTCTTGCAATAAACCTTGTGGGCTCCCTGCTGATTTCTGCCCTCATAGTCTTCCCCGCACTATCAGCTATGAGGGTTTTCAAAAGCTTTAAAGCTGTGGTAATATGTGCTGGTCTAGTTTCTGTACTTTGTGCAGTTGTAGGTATTTTAATAGCGATTCTTGCAGGAAGCCCTGTAGGACCAACCATTGTTGCCGCTAATATCTTTGTATTTTTCTTATGTTGGGTTGTGGGAGGAATAAGAAAATGATGAAGAAGATACTGATTGCAGTTGCTTGTATTTTTATTTGTGTAATTTTAATGAGCTTTGGACGGGAGTCTGAAAATATAATTGAAGAACAAGAAATTGACGTGGATTTAACCCAGCTCAGCAGTACCATGGTATATGCACAGGTTTTTGATATGCTAGTTTCCCCCGATACCTATCAGGGAAAAACTATTAAAATGAGGGGGAATTTTACCCAGTACGAGGCTCCGGAAGGAAGCCCTGTATTAAACCCAGGCCAACGATACTTTGCCTGCGTTATAACCGATGCCCTAGCATGTTGTTCACAGGGAATTGACTTTGAGCTGAGGGGAAATCCTTCCTTTCCTGAAGACTACCCAAAGCTGGGCAGTGAAATTACCGTAGTGGGAACTTTTCAGCAAATTGACAAAAATGGCTACAGCTACACCTGCATTACCAATGCTAGCTTGGAAGAATAAAAGATAACCCAGGTCGAGGAATCTAGAACACCATTCAATTCACGCAACCGAGTTATTCCTGTAAATCATCCCCATCAGTTACTTCATCAGCCTGGAGTATTTTCCACCGCGGAAACGGCAGCAAGCCCGCTTCCACGGAAGTCAAATCTTATCCCATCAGCTTGGAGTATTTTTCCGCCGCGGAAACGATTGCAACACCACTTCCACGGAAGTTAAGAATTATCCCATTAGCTTGGAGTATTTTTCCGCCAAGGTCTTGGCCTTCTCGGCGGCCAGGCCACGGTAGCGCTCCGGATGGGCGAAGAAGCCGGCAGGGTCTTCCACACCCAGCTTTTCCAGCTGGGCGGTAATCTTGGCGTAGGCATCGGTATGCTTGGTCAAAACCTCGTAGAAGGAAGCCCCAGTTTCTTCTGCCTCCAAGGTAATCTTCCTGATGACCTCGTGACCGTCGGAGACACCGGCCTCTGCCAGCAGGATGTAGGCAGGCTCCGCAAGAACGCCGCCCCGCACCTTTCCGCCGGCATCCGCCAAATTCCGAGCCATGTTGGTGTGGTCAGCCTGAAGGCCGGACACCACCTTTTTCATGCGGGCCACCGCCATGGTAAAGCCTGCCAGATAGTCGGCCACAAAGCGCTGGCTGGCGGAATTGGACAGGTCCCGCT
>JAGBFT010000055.1 GCA_017936345.1 Spirochaetaceae bacterium | reverse complement strand
TCGCCCAGGCTGGTGGCCTTGCTGCCCTGGACCCGGAGGGAGTGCAGGAGATGCGGCAACTGACGGACTTCTATCTGGAGAACGCCGCCATCATCAAGAGTGCGCTGGAGGGAGAGAGTTTCCGTTCTGCTGGTGTGGAGGTCTACGGACAGGGCAATGCCCCCTACCTGTGGGTTCGCTTTCCCGGCAGGAAGAGCTGGGACATGTTCGACAGGATTTTGGACGAGTGCCATGTGGTGACAACCCCTGGCTCAGGCTTTGGTCCCGCTGGAGAAAACTTTATCCGCTTCAGCTCCTTTGGCCACCGTGCCGCCGTGGAGGAGGCCTGCCGCCGTCTTGCCAGCTTGAAGCTTTAGCAAGAGTTCTGTTGTCAAAAAAAACACCCTCTCACTTCGAGGGTGTTTTTTTGATAATCTTGCCTAGTTGTTACAGTTTTACTAGAGATTAAAACGTGTTCCCACTACAATCTCATAGGGAATTCCTCTATTTTCCACAGTGGAAAAAACCTCAATATTCGTTTTGACAAAGTATGTGCCATATTTGCCGGCATATACATTCAGCCCGCCTGCCATTGTTACATCAAAATCAAATCCACCACTTTTTATTAAAAAATCAACACCTGAACCTATGGATAATCCTACTGGAATCCCTTCTTCAAATGCCTCCACCTGCAAATCTAGGGTGTTAACAAAATCACTGGTCACAAAACTTTTGTCGGCCTTATAACTGAAGGTAGTATTTGAATTTTCCGTGTTATAAATAAACAGTATCTTTGCTCGTATATCGTGCAGTTCACTTAAATCCTCTGGCTTGAAGGAAAGCAACATCGTTGTCTCCAAGCCCAAAGCCCTTGTTATCTGCCATCCAAAGAGAAGTCCCGCTCCGGGAGCAATGGGGATTGTGTCCCCATTGTTAATCTCTAGGGCAAAACCTCCAGCAAGGGTAAGCATATCAAACCTTCCCACCATCAGGGCTTGAACATCATAGGCCTTGGCCCTTAAATAATCAGCTTGAGCCCGCATGGCTATCCTTTGGGTAATGTTCTCCTCTGCAAAAAAGGAAAAGCCCACGGCATGGTTGTTTCCAAAAGTATCCACATGTATGGCACCCCTCAAGTCCAAAGCACCTAGACTGAGAGAAGGTAAACAAATCAATAATAGGCTTACTATTATCTTTCTCATAGTCTTACCTTATACCCCAAGGTAAATTCAATGGTCTTATGAAGTTCTTGTATCTGCATAAAATCCATGGTCAGCCGAGCCATAAGGGTTCCGTTGGATAGTGAGGTTTCTGCAAAGGGAGCCACCTGAAAAGAAATATTGTCTTTGTTTATATCGACAGAATCCAGCTTCTCTAGTGTTGCATCTTTAACAGAAACAGTAAGGTGAGCGCCCATTGTAAGATTGAACATTCCCACATAAACGTTTTCTGCAAAAATTCCCAGGTTACAACCTAAGTTATTTGAAATAAAGAACAAATCATCAACAATCCTCTCGGGCAAATTGAATAGAGTGAAGTGGAAGTTCATAAAATTTGCCTTGAAACGAGGCTCAATCAAGAAATAAAAATCTGAAAGTTTCAGGGCCTTTTCATTTTCATCTGGTTTTAGAACAATCTTGTTTAATCCCACTTGGAGGAATAAGGATGCAAGGCTGTCATTTCCTATGAGCGTGGTAATTCCAGCATGGAATTCCATCTTTCGTATCAAGACAATTACCTCATTTCCCGCTGAGTCCTTTGTTTCGATGGGGAACCCAAATCCAAAGCTTATGTCAGTCGTTACAACTGGCAGCACGCCTCCAAACCGCAAGTCAAAATTCAGATGCCGAAGGTCGTTTTTTTCATTGACGTAAACATATGCGCCCAATGCCTGTGGAGTTCCAAACCTCAAGACATAGGAACCCCCAAATCCAGAGAAGGGATATATGGTGGTGCCATTCAATCTCAACCATGATTCTGTTATCTTGGATGCAAGGGGTTTGATTCCAAATTGTCTTTGGAGGAAGAGGTCTGAGCCTATGGACTCATACTCACCTGCAAAAACTGCAAGGTAATGAGACACATTGGTGGAAGGCAGTCGTACAGTCAAGGACAACTCGTCGATACTGAAGGTGGCCGGAACATCCTTGAAGGCATCTGCTGCTAGCAGGTCGGAGGTTTTTACAGAGGCTTCTGTTCTCAGTTGGAATCGTCCGAGCAGGTCGAACTGGCCGGCAAAAAAAGCATCGGCCTCAAACCGTGCGCCGCTGCCGTTTTCCTTGCCTCCGATATTTCCGGCCACACCCGCAAAGCCGCTGAAATGAGTTTGTCCAAAAGTCATGGCTACAGAAAAAAACAGAACAAGTGTACCTGTGACTACATTTTTAAACAGCGGACTTTTATTGGTATTCATAGCACAATGCCCCCAAGAATAGATAGTCTTTTCTAGTATCGTCACAAATATAGAAAATCTTTAAATCTCTTCTGTTTTAGAGAAACTGGTGGTCTAAGCAATCTGCAAATCTCTAAAAAATGAAGTTCAAAGATATATTCCTCTTGACTTATATTATTTTGCGTATAAAATAATGGGTATGAGTGACTATCTTGATATAAATAACGAGGAACTACTCAAGGATTTTTTCAGTGAGGCTGAACAACAGGTTGAAAACCTCGAGAGCAACATCCTTGTCATTGAGAACGACCCCTCCAATCGTGAGGCAATTGATGAGATTTTCCGTGCTGCCCATACTCTGAAGGGTGGTTCGGCCACGGTAGAGATGACGGAGTTGTCTGGTTTTACCCACGTGGTTGAGGACCTGCTTGATGAGATTCGTTCTGATAGGGTTGATGTAACGGGTCCCGTTGTGGACGTTCTCCTCTCCTCCATCGATGTAATCAAGGCAATGCTGGAGGCTCGTCAGGAAGGTGGCATTTATGATGCTGATGTTGAGCCAATCAAGAACACTTTGAAGTCATTCATTCCGGCTAAAGAGGCTAAGGGAACAAAAAAAACTGCAAGCACACCTGCTCCGCTGGCTCCCGTCCAGCCAGTGGCATCTGCTCCTGTAGCGGCTTCCTCAGGCTCGATTCCATCTCCTGCCCAGGGGCTTTCTGAATATGAATTGTTGGAGCTAAGGGAGTCATGCGATGGCAAGCAAAAGCTTTGGGGGGTTACCGTCATGTTTGACGAGAGCAACCTTATGAATTCCGTCGGTGGGATTCAGGTTTTTGCCGCATTGAAGGGTCGTGGCCTGATTCTTAAGACCATTCCGGATTTTGATGCCCTGTACTCAGACGAATTCCATCCCCAGGTTATCTATTTCGTGGCTACAGAAGCTTCTGCAGATGAGTTGGAGGATGTGGCCTTTATTCCCGATGTAACCCTTTGTACTGATGCGCAGTGCTTGGAGGATGGAGTTGCCGCCCCTGCACCTAGTGTTGCTCCTGTTGCAGCACCTCAACCTGTATCGGTGTCCGCTCCAGAACAAAAGCCTGTGGCAGCTGCCGTTCCTGTTGTGGAGGAAAGGGTAGAAGATGCTGCACCTGTTGCAAAGCCTGCAGAACAGGCCCTGGATATAGTCGCAGAAAAGAAATCTGTTGCTCCAAAAGCCGATTCCAGTAAAAAGTCAGGTCAGAATCATAATAACGCTGGTAGTGTTCTTCGTGTGGATGCCAAGCGGATTGACTATCTATTGAATCTTGTCAGTGAGACTGTTATTACAAAGGCTGCTTTTAATCAGATTTCCACTCAGGTAGGGGATTTGCTGGCTCAATTCCAGGCCGTAGGCGCTGGCTACAAGGATAAGGTTCATGCCCTTTTTGAGCAGATGCCACGTTTCCTGGAAGAAATCCAAAACGGAGCTTCTGTCAAGGATATTCGAACAGCCATCAATGATGAATTTGGAGACTTGTTCTCCGTGTTTGACCCTTTTGAGGCAAATTTCAAGACTATTACCACAAAGTTCCGCTCCTCAACCCAAAACCTGGGTCGTATTGCTGGTGAGTTGCAGGAAGGTGTAATGAAAATCCGAATGGTTCCCATCAGTCAGATTTTCTCTCGTTTCCCCCGTGTTGTTCGAGATTTAAGCCGTGACCTTAACAAAAAGATTAATCTCGTTATTGAGGGTGAGGACACCGAATTGGATAAGTCCGTCACGGAAGACTTGTTGGATCCCATTATGCACTGTGTACGAAACTCCTTGGACCACGGTATCGAGCATCCAGAAGACCGTGCGGAGGCTGGCAAACCGGAAGAAGGAACCTTGATTCTGAAGGCAAGCAATGAGGGCAACTTGATTGTCATCGATATTGCTGACGATGGTGCCGGCATTGATGTTAATAAGGTTCGCCAAAAGGCCATTGACCGTGGACTTATCCATCCCAACAAGATTATCAGTGATCAAGAGGCATTCCAGCTGATTTTTGAGCCAGGATTCTCCACGGCAGAGAAAATTTCCGCTGTATCTGGCAGAGGTGTTGGTCTTGATGTAGTTCGGGCACAGATTGAAAAGCTCAAGGGTTCTGTTGTCGTTACTTCGGAGCGGGGCTTTGGAACAAAATTCAGTATTCGTTTGCCTCTCACCTTGGCCATTATTCAAGGTCTTTTGGTTCGAGTTGGAGAGGAGGTTTACTCAATTCCTATTACATCTGTCATCGAGAGCCATCGTGTGCGTCAGGATGAAATCAATACCATCGACAATTACGAGGTGTTGAACGTTCGTAACGAGGTTATCAGTATTCTTCGTCTTGATAGACTTTTCAATATCAAGCAGGCTGAGGAAAAGGACCACTATTTTATTGTCATTGTAGGTAGTGCGGACAAGAAGATTGGCGTTATGGTTGACTCCCTTATCGGAGAGGAAGACGTGGTAATCAAGCCTCTTCGGGATCAGTTTACAAAATCTCCCGGTGTAGCGGGAGCCTCGATTCTTGGAGATGGTTCCGTTTCATTGATTATTGATGTTAGCCAGTTGCTTGAGTTGGGTGTGCGTCAGGAAATTGATGCCCGAGAAAGACGGGAAGAGATTGAATTCTCGTTATAAGGGGAGTGTATGGAAACTATTGCAGACATTAAAGAAGCATTGTTGCAGAATTCTGAGACCAGTGGAGAGGAGCAAAAAGACAGGATTTCTGCAGTGGACTTTAAGATGGTTACTTTTTCCCTTGCTGGTAAAGATTATGCCATTGACATTATGAAGGTTAAGGAAATAGCAAAGGCAGGGCATTTTACCTATGTACCAAATACCATGCCCTTTGTCCTTGGTGTTCACAATCTTCGTGGTGATATTATTTCAATCATTGACTTGCGACGTTTTTTCAATATTGATGTTCCCGCTCGTTCCAAGGACTCCTTGGAAAGTATGCTGGTGGTTAATGTTGAGGACCAGCTTTTTGGTGTGGTTGTGGATGTTATAGACAAGGTTGTGGGTATTCAGAAGAGTTCCATCCAGCCTCCACACCCCTTGTTTGGTGACATTAATATTAAGTATATCTACGGTGTGGTAGAAAGTCATGACAGGCTCTATGTTTTGCTGGACGTAGACAGGATATTTGGTACACGCAATACTTCTAGCCATCAGGAGAAGTCTCAGGTTTCTGAGGGGGAGTATGTTGAGGAAGTGTCTCAGTCTGCACCTGCCGCCATGGTTCAGTCCAAGACTGCTCCCCGGCAGGAGGCTGTCGCCAAACCCCAGGCAAGTGTCAGTGATGCTGATTATACCTTTATTGTTGACAGCTTGCAAAAGCTCAAGTCCTTTCACGTTACCAAAGTAAATGAAAATTGGGCAAAGCGCCGTTTTGAGGATTGGATTAAAGAACGAGGGAGGGACAAGGCTCAGCTGGTAAATGCACAGGATGCGGATGCCTTCTTGGCTCCCTTCTATTCTTCTTACACAGGTGCTTTTTGGCCAAAGGAATATGCGGAAAATGTATATAAGGCCTTGCCGGAAAATAATGCGAAGCAAATTTGTGTTTGGAATCCTGGCTGCGGGAAGGGATATGAAGCTTATTCTTTGGCCTGCCTTTTACGAAAGAAATATCCAGACGCACGTATCAAGATATATGCTCAGGATGTTGATTTGTTGAGTATTTCAAATGCTCCGTTGCTAACTGTACCTCCAGAGGTTGCAAATAGCTGGTACGCTCCCTTTGTGGTGGAATCAGTGTCTGGTGCCCATTCGTTTAAACCAGAGGTCAAGGAAATGATTCTTTTTGAATATCATGATTGTATGCATACGAATAATATGCCTGTAATTGACATGATTTTCTCTCGGGATCTTGTTTCTTTCTTAAAGCCTGACGTTCAGGCAACACTCCTGGAAGATTTTGACGAAAAGTTAAAGGGTAACGGAAAGGTGATTTTGGGAGAGAATGAGAGCCTGACCCATCTAACAAATTGGTCGGAAACATTAGTAGGTTCTGTCGTTGTGTACGGCAAACAATAAATATTATGATGTAAGGGGATTTTTATGAGAGTTGAGTATATCAATCCGTTTGTGGAAACGGCTTATAGTATACTAAAAGAGGTTCTGCAGGGTGAAGTCCGTCGTGGAGACTTGTACTTGAAGTCTACCTCAATGCCTGTTATGGGTGTAGCAGCTTTGGTTGGTTTGGCTGGTGACGTAGAGGGGCGTGTGCTTTTTGATATGTCCATGGAAACTGCATTGAAGGTCGCTTCCCGTATGAATATGGAGGAGCTGCCTGTTTTTGATGAGTTGGCTAAGGCTACGATTACAGAATTGGCAAACCTCATTACAGCTCAGGCTGTTACAAAACTACATGAATTGGGATTTAAATTTGACTTGACTCCGCCTGCTTTATTTACAGGTGAGAAGATGGAAATTTCAGACCATGAAGTAGAAGCGTTAATCGTTCCTATGATTACCGAACAGGGTAAGGTCGAAGTAAACGTTGCAATTCGAGAGAGGATGTAAAGGAGAAAGTATGAAAACAAAGCAAGATTTTCCTTCAATCAATGAGAGACCACCTGAGGGTGTTCGTGTAGATGGAACAAAAGTAAAGGTTCTTGTTGTTGATGACTCAATGTTCGTTGCAAAGCAGCTTGGTCAGATTTTGTCCAGTGAAGGCTACGAAGTTGTGGCTACAGCTGGTGACGGAAAAGAGGGTGTGGATAAATACAAGGAACTGTATCCCAACGTGGATGTTGTTACTATGGATATTACAATGCCCCGAATGGATGGTATTACCGCCCTGGAGCAGATTATGGCCTTTGACAAGGATGCAAAGGTTGTAATGGTTAGTGCTCTTGGAAAGGAAGAGTTGGTAAAGAAGTCCCTGATGCTGGGAGCCAAGAATTATATCGTCAAGCCTTTGGACAGAAAAAAGGTTTTGGAGCGCATTGGAGCATCTATAAAATAGCTAAAGGGCCGTGTCGTTGTATCGATACGGCTTTTTTTATAAGAAAGTGTCCAAAAAAAAGAGACAGTTGAAAACAACTGTCTCTTTGGGCGATACTGGAATCGAACCAGTGACCCCAAGCGTGTCATGCTTGTACTCTAACCAACTGAGCTAATCGCCCTAAAAGGTCTTGATATTAAAGCATAAAAACTTTTTTAGGTCAAGAGTGTCAGTTTACTTTAAAAGTTAAGGAAAATATTACCATACGATGAAAGTTCTTTTTTTTGCCGAAAATCCCGGGCTGTATATTGAATATGCATTACGACTAGAAAAAAACAATATTCCATTTTGGACTGTCGACAATTTCAATGACCTCCATTACATGGTCTCTCAAATGGCTATAGATGTAGTGTTTGCTGATTATAGCATTGCCAACTTTTCAAGCTTTGATGTATATCAGCATATAAAAGAACATGACAGCGATTTAATTCTCCTTTTTATAAATCAGCCAAGTAGGATAGAAAGCCTGTTTGTTCAATGGGAAGATGCTGTTGCCAGGGATTTTCCCGATAAATGGACGGAAGAGTTGGAGTCTTTGCTAAGAATCGTAGCCAACCAACCCTTGGTTGATTACTTGCCATTTAAGCCAGCTCGAGTTCAGGATTTACTGGAACAAATTGAAAATGATAGTGAAAAAAACTTGTACAGAGAAAGCATAGATACAGCCAGCCTGGTTGCTGAAAATCCAGTTAAGGAGACAAATCTTGTTCCCAAAGGAATTGAGCCATTAAATCAGCCTGTTGCTGTGGAGTCGAACCTCATTGAGGAGTTTTACAGGATAAAACGGCTGCAAAGATTGTCTTTTGAAGAATTTGTGATTCTAGACTTGTTAAAAAAACGAAAAACAGAGTTTATAACAATTCAAGATATGATGGATACCCTCGATATACCGAATGACAAGAAAAATTTAAAGAAGATTTATCGGTATGTCCATAATATTAGAGGGTATCTAGAAAAACAGAAGGAAGATAACTATTCGCTTATGCATGTGAAAAAGGGTGTCTATTGCCTCGTATCCATCCATACGGAATAAGCGTGCAGATAGGCTTCTCTCCCTGTAGATACCGCAACCTGTGGATATGAAAATAATTCTTGTTTTTCTATTTTGTCTATGATATACTAAAGTTATGTTTGGTAAGAATAAAGCTGGTGTAAATTCCAGTGGAAATGTTTCCGGTGGTGTGATTTCTCAACAGACTGTCGCTAAAAATTGTCAGGATTTGGATGGTATTTACTCTTCTGCCGAGAAGTTGTCTTTTTTGTTGCGCTCAAGTATCGGTTCTGTGTCTAATGTATTGCTCAGTCTGAATGAGCAACAAAATATCTTTGGGTCTTTTACGGGTAGTATAAACAGCATCCTTGATTCTACTACTGATGTTGGACACAAGATGTCTGAGATGGAAAGTGCCCTTAAGCGTTTGAACACTGAGATTCAGACTTCTGGTGCCGTTTTTGAGCAGCTTGGCGATTCGGTTCAAAATGTAGCGGGGATTATTTCCAGCAGAATTCAAATAACAGATGAATTGGCAACTGCTACTGGAGAAGGGGCTGGCAAGGTTGCCCGGGTTTTGGACGTTATCAATGTGCTGAGCCAAAACGTAGACGCCATTAAGGATGTTATTTCTGCAATCAACGACATTAGTGAACGGACAAACTTGTTGGCTATGAATGCTGCCATTGAGGCTGCTCATGCTGGCAAGGCTGGTCTTGGGTTTGCCGTAGTTGCCGGGGAAATTCGAAAGCTGTCAGAAGGAACAAAGGCTAATTCTGCCAACATTGAAAAGACTCTGAAGAGTATGATTGATACCTTGGCTGACGCTCGCCACACTGCTGATGAGGCTGGAACCGCCATGAAGTGGATTGGTGGTAAGGTTGATGAGACTCGTTCTGCCTTCCAGGAAATTACTTCTGAGATGGATAATTTGGCTATGGGAAGCCGGCAGGTTTCTCATTCTGTGCGCCAGGTGTCAGACCTTTCAAGCCAAACAAACAATTGCTTTTCTGT
Source organism: Spirochaetaceae bacterium (assembly GCA_017936345.1). GTDB lineage: Bacteria > Spirochaetota > Spirochaetia > Treponematales > Treponemataceae > Treponema_F. The sequence goes on along the minus strand of JAGBFT010000055.1, from coordinate 13,747 downwards.
CATTTCTTCAAATGTGAGTAAGGTGGTAGAGGAGCTTGGTAATGAGCGCTCAAGCTTTGACAAGATAAAGAATAACTCGGACGACATCGTCCGTTTGATGAGTGGAGATCTTTTTGATATAAACTCCATGCTGTCTTGCTGTATTGATATTGATGGCAGTGCACGCAAGAGGTCTATGTGTTCTTGCTCTGGTTCCTCAAAGTATGCTCAGGAAAAAATCCCCTTAACCACAATTCTACTGAAACACTTGTTATGGGTAACAAGGGTTCGTGCCTTGCTAGATGGTAAAATGACCGCAGAGGGAGTTACCCTTGGGGATCATCATGTATGTGACTTGGGCAGATGGATGGATACAGAGGCAGAAAAGCTTGGAGTGACCAATTCTCCCATATTCCAGAAATTGGCAAGGGACCACGAGGTTCTTCACGATATTGTAAAGAGTGTATTCAGAAGCAAGGATTTGATGTCCCTTGAAGAAAGAGAGTCAAAATATCGTGAGCTTCTTGGTAAATCAAACGATGTGATTGACAGCTTGGTAAAACTACGAAGTGCAATAGGTTAAGGTTATGTTGAATAATATGAGGAGAGACTGGGGAGCGACCTCATAGGATCTTCCCCAGTCTTTTTTATGCCTTACAGTATGAGGTTCCAACTCATTGAGTCCTCCAAGGCACCATATTGAATACCTTTTAACTGCCTTTGTAGGTTTTCTCCCAGCTCTCCTGGTTTTCTGTTGTTGAATACTCGTTCAACTCCCTTGTGGGTGAGACTTTCAATAGGAGTAACGCCAGCTGCTGTTCCTGTAACAAAGCATTCCATACCGGAATCCATAACTTCCTCTATAGAGACAGGTCGTTCTTCTACCTTTTGTCCCTGTTGGCGAGCCAACTCAATGATGCTTGCCCGGGTAATTCCAGGAAGGATGGTGTCGCCCAGTTCTGGAGTTACCAAGGTTCCATCCTGCATCAGAAAGAAGATGTTGCAGGAAGAGCCTTCTTGAATATACTTGTGTTCAAGTGCATCAAGATAAACAACCTCCATAAAACCAGCCTCTTCTGCCTCTTTCTTTGCCAGGGTAGAAATTACGTAATTTGAAGCGCACTTAATCCAGCCAGTGCCATGGGGGGTTGCTCGAATCCTGTCAGTTATGATTGCCTTGCTGTTTCCTCCCTTAAAATAAGTTGAAACGGTAGTGGCACAAATCACAACATAGGGTTCATGGGAAATGCCAATTCCAATGGCAGCCTCACTGTTCATAAAGGGTCGCATATAGACGGCACTGGCAGAAGCATAGTTGTCTTCCTCCCACCGACTATTGTAAGCTGGTACATAGCCTAGCTCCGCATTGCGACGGATAAATTCACATGAGGCCTTGATAAACATTTCCTCTGGAAAGGCAGGACAATACAATCCTTCCATAGATTTTCTAAAACGGGCGGCATTTTGGTCCGGGCGGAAAATGCTGATTTTGCCATCCTTTCTCGGATAGGCCTTCATTCCTTCAAAACAACCGTATCCATACTGACTGGTATAAGAAACGGCAGGAATTCCCAGCTGATTTCGATTGGCATAAATCTTTTGCCGTTGGTTTTCCTCCATAGCAAGAAGTTCATTGTAAGGATAGGTGTCTGCTTCAATCCATTCTTCCTGCCAGTTTTTTGTTTGCGGATTATATCGTGCAATATATGAGATGGGGTACATCTCCAAGTTAAAGGCCATAACTTCCTCCTAAAGTTATATGAATACACTGTTTGCAATGGAATAAAATATATCACGTTACCTATCCTGTGTAAAGCAACAGAGATGGCTGTCTTGACGCAAGGATTATTGCTATGATATTCTAGACAGACTTAATTTATATGTAAGGTGGATTATTATGTCTTTTATTTCTTTGTTGCAGACGGCCGGGGGCTCTAGTTCTATTTTGATGTCTGTTCTCCCATTTGGTCTGATTATCATCATCTTCTATTTCTTTATCATTCGACCACAGAACAAAAAGCAAAAAGAAACAGAAAAAATGCTCTCCGCTTTGAAAAAAGGTGACAAGGTTGTGACAATTGGCGGTATTCATGGTGTAATTTCTTCTACAAAGGAAAAGACTGTCATTGTAAAAGTGGATGACGATGCCAAGATTGAGTTTTCCCGCAATGCCATTGCAACTGTTGTAACTGAAAAAGTAGAAAAGCCTGGCAAGGGTGACAAAAAGTCTGATAAGGCCGAGGCAGCTTCTACTGCAGAAACAGAATCCAAGACTGAAACAGATTCCTCCACTGAGGAAAACAAATAAATTTCGGAGTAAATTCCATGAACAAAAGAAGTCGTTTTCTTCTCATTCTCGTTGTTCTCGGAGTATGTTTTGCCTTTTTGTGGCCCTCTCTCAGTTGGTATCTTTGGACACCAAAAGAGGTTCAGAATTTGGCATTGGGTTCTCTTGAGAAAATTAAGGATTATTCAAATGTCCAGGCCAGTGCGGACGTAAATGAACTGAAGGCTCTGGCAAAAACAAGTCCCGCTTCAGCCCTTCCAGAAGGCTTTTCTTGGTTGGAGAAGGCTGCGGCTGATAATTATAAGGACAACGGAAAGACTGTTCCTTCTCCCATGAGTGTACGAGGGGCCTTGGAAGCCTATTCCTCTGAGGCGGAGTTGTTGGCTGTTATCGAGGGGCGTTATCGTGACGAGATTCTTAAGGCAAAGCGCTTGTACAACAACTCTGTTAAGTTGGGCTTGGACTTGTCCGGTGGTATGAGCATTATCGTTAAGGCTGATTTGGATGAAGCCCTGGCTTTGGCTGGAGACAGTGTAGAGGATCCTGCCCTGTTCCGGGAGGAGGCTATGGCACAGGCTATAGAAACCCTTACAAGTCGTATTGACCGATTTGGTCTTACTGAACCAGTGATTCGCCGTCAGGGTGAGGATAGAATCTATATTGAAATGCCTGGTGCTGCAGAAACTGACCGTATCAATTCCATTATCATGGGTAAGGGAATCTTGAATTTCCGCTTGGTTGATACAGTTGCAACCAATAGCTTTATGAGCTACTACACTGCAAATCCTGCAAACACCTTCAATGCGGCCGGAGAGCTGATTAATCCTGGTATTATTCCCGCTGACTGCGAGGTTATGGGATTGTACGAGAAGGATGAATACGGGCTTGATGAGAGAATTGGCTACCTTGTGGTAAAGAAGGAGATTGCCCTGGATGGAAAGCATATCAAGTCCGTTGATATTGGTTCCGATTACACTGGTCGGCCTCAGGTAAACTTTACCCTGGACGGTGACGGAACTATTATCTTTGGTGACTTTACCACTGCTCACGCTCAGGAAAGCTTGGCTATTGTTTCCGATGACAAAATCAAGTCCTATGCCCGCATTGACGGGCCTATTACTGGTGGACAGGTTGCCCTGTCTGGCTTCGGTGTAGATGAGGTTGAAAATATCCGCAAGGTATTGCAGACTGCCTGGCTAAGTGTTCCCCTTGAGGTGGAAAGCCAGCAGGTGGTTGGAGCTTCTCTGGGAGACCAGGCCATCAGCCAGGGAGTGAAGGCGCTGTTGTATGGTCTGCTCTCTGTAATGGTATTCATGTTGCTGTGGTACAAGGGTGCTGGTATCAATGCGGTGGTAGCCCAGGTGCTGAACCTGTACATTATGTTCAGTGTCTTGTCTGCCTTTAACCTGACTCTAACGCTGCCTAGTATTGCGGGTATGATTTTGACCATTGGTATGGCTGTTGATGCCAACGTAATTATCTTTGAGCGAATCAAGGAAGAATTGTTGTTGGGCAAGAGTCGTGCCTCTGCTATTGAGGCTGGATTTAGCAACGCTTTTTGGGCAATTATGGACTCCAACATCACCACCTTTATTGCAGCTATGTTCTTGTCTCAGCTGGGAACAGGCCCCATTCAGGGATTTGCAGTAAGCCTTTCCATCGGTGTTGTTTCTTCCGTATTCACCGCTTTGGTGGTTTCTCGATTGATATTTGACGTAGGAACTGATTTGTTGAAAAAGCAGCGGGTAAGCATTAGCTGGAGGATCAAATAATGAAAAAGATATTTCCATTTAGTAAATATATTGTTCCAGCAGTAATTCTTAGTGCTGTTCTTATCCTTAGTGGGTTAATTCCTTTGCTGACAAAGGGAATTAACTTTGGCATCGATTTTAAGCCCGGTCTTGTAACAGAGGTTCGGTTGGTAGAGCCTGTGATGGAGCTTACCTACAATGGAGCCGCTTCTGTAGCTGTAGAAATTAATCCTTGGGATGTGACCCTTGTTATCAGCGGTGTTGGCGCGGAAAACGAAACAAGGGTGTATCCCTTTGCTGAATATGCGACTGTAGGTGATATGGCGGCTGCAATGTCTGGGGTGGAAGGAGTTTCTGCCAAGGCAATCACAGCCAGTATTCCTGCTGATGGCCTTTTTGCCAATTCTGCCGTAGCTTCCGTTCTTTCTTCTGTACCTTATGACTTGTACTATAGTGGAGATGGTCAGTTGGCAGATGCAGAGGCCGTTCGCAATGCCTTGGCAGGACTGGAGGATGTTTCTGTAAAGGTTGCTGGTGAAGGTGCTGCTGAAGTGTTTCAAATTCGTATTGGAGATAGTGGCGACGGAAGAACCAGTATGGATCTGCAGAAGTCTATAACTGATGCTTTGGCAGCAGCCTTTGGCGGGGACAATGTTGCAATCATTAAAACTGACTTTATTGGAGCCCAGTTCTCTGGCTCCCTGGTACTGCAGTCTGTACTGCTGGTTGTGGCGGCCCTCTTTTTGATTTGGATTTATGCTACAATCCGCTTCAAGTGGGACTTTGCCTTGGCCTCTGTAATTGCCATTACCCATGATGCCCTGATAATCATCTCCTTCATCGCATGGAGTCAGATGGAGTTTAATACTGTTACCTTGGCCGCTATCTTGACCATTATCGGTTATGGTATTAACGATACTGTTGTTGTTCTGGATCGTGTTCGTGAAAACACTCGTATAATGAATACTAAAAATTTCATGGATATTGTCAACCAGTCCCAGTCAGACTGTTTTGGTCGTACAATGATTACCACCATCACAACCTTGCTGGCTGTGACTGCCCTGTGTATCTTTACAACAGGTAGTATCCACGACTGTGCTCTGGCATTGATTGTTGGTATCATTTCCAGTGCCTATTCCACCATCATGATTACAAGTGCCTTCTTGTTTAAGACTAGAAAGAACTGGAAACCAGATGATGAGGTAAAAGACTTGCCAAGGCAGAAAGGCGATGTTGTTGCTTTTCCTGATGGTAGTCGGGTTTAAGTTTTAATCTAAAGGAAGACCGTTTCTGCATGACAGAAACGGTCTTTTTTTGTACATTTATATTATGAATGATAATTTGAAGAAAAAGCCCGTTGTCGTGCGTGCAAGGGTATTAGGATATTGCATGGGAGTTCGTCGGGCTATGGAAGGTGCCCATAAGGCTGCGCTAGATGCTTCTGGTGGTAAGGTTTGGACCCTAGGTCCCTTGATTCACAATAAGACAGCCTTGGATATGCTTGCCTCTGAAGGTGTGCAAATCTTAAAAGATGGGGACTTTTCTAAAATCCAGAAAGACGACGTAGTGGTCATTCGTGCCCACGGAGTGACTCCTGCTGTAAAAGATGAGGTTACCTCTCTCAGCAGGGCAGTGGTAGATGCAACCTGTCCCCGTGTAATGCTAAGTCAAAAGCGGGTGGCAGACTTTGCTGCCAAGGGGTACACAGTCATTATTGCCGGGGACAAAAATCACGGCGAGGTAACTGGTATTGCAGGTTGTGCCACAGCCGCCGCAACGGGAGACAGCCGCTGTATTTTGCTGGGTAACACCACAGATGCTGCTGAATATGTGTCGCAGGTTGCAGAAGGAAAAGAACCTCTGCCGGAAAAGGCCATTCTTATTAGTCAAACTACTATTAGTCGTCGCGAGTATGACTCTATTGCAGAAGTACTGGCTCCAGCCATTAGTGGTTTGGAGGTGTTTGACACCATCTGTCCTGCCACAACGGAACGTCAGGATGCATTGGTGGATTTGCAGGGACAGGTGGACGGTGTGCTCATCATCGGGGGAAAGAATTCCGCCAATACACAGCGGCTTTTGACCTCTGCCCAGCGGTATTTTGACAGGGCTGCCCTGATTGAGACTGCCGATGAGATTCCGCCCGAGTTTTTTGATTTGGAGCGTGTGGGATTAAGTGCTGGAGCCTCCACTCCAGATGAAGTAATTGATGGGGTGGAGCGGCGGCTGCAAAACGGTAGAGACTAAGGGTATGTCCGGGGAGTGGACTTAAGGGAGCTTGATGGATGAGATGTAAGTAAGGCAGAAATAAATGGACCCTCTGCTCTCGTTCCCATCTTTACTTTCCTCTTGTTAATTGATATATTTTTATAGATGAGAAAATTCCATAGGATGGGGAGTTTTCCTGCTAATTCAAACTAATTTTTAGGAGTAGGTTATGATTAAGACTGTAAGAGACATTGACTTAAAGGGTAAGCGTGTCATTATGAGAGTGGATTTCAATGTGCCCATGAAGGATGGGGTTGTTCAGGATGACACCCGTATTCAGGCGGCTCTTCCTACTATTAAATATATTTTGGAGCAAGCACCTCTCAGCCTTGTACTCATGAGCCACTTGGGAGATCCCAAAAAGGATGTAAAGAAGGCTAAGGAAAAGGCAGAAAAGGCCGGAAAGGAATTTACCGCCGCTGATGAAGAGGCATTTATCAATGGAAAGAACAGAATGAAGCCTGTTTCTGAATATTTGGCCAAGGTGCTGGGCAAGGATGTTGCCTTTGCTACTGGTTGCTTTGGTCAGAAGGCTACCGTAGAAGCGCTTCCAGAAGGTGGAGTATTGATGTTGGAGAATACTCGCTTTAATCCAGAAGAAACCTCCAAGGATGCGGAAGAACAGAAGAAGCTGGCACAAGAATTGGCCACCTACGGTGATGTTTATGTAAATGATGCCTTTGGTACAGCCCACCGTGCCCATGCCTCCACCGCAACTATCGCTCAGTTTATGGACGTTAAGGTTGGTGGATTCTTGATGGAAAAAGAAGTCAAGTACCTTGAGCCCATGGTAACCAATCCCCCCAAGCCAATGGTTGCAATTATTGGTGGAGCAAAGGTTTCTTCCAAGATTGCTGTATTGGAAAGCTTGCTAAAGAATGCCTCTGCCTTGATTATTGGTGGTGGTATGGCATATACCTTCCTAAAGGCACAGGGCCACACAATTGGCAAGTCCTTGGTGGAGGATGATTTTATTGACACTGCAAAATCCTTGCTGAAGGCTGCCGATGAAAAGGGTGCAAAAATTATCCTTCCTGTAGACCACCTTGGTGCCGCAGAATTCAGCCCCGATGCAAAGGCTGTTGCTATTGATGGAGCCGATATTCCAGATGATTTGATGGGTATGGACGTTGGTCCCAAGACCCTGGCAATTTATAAAGACACTATCCTGAATGCAAAGTCCATTGTATGGAACGGACCTGTTGGTGTGTTTGAGTTTGAAGCCTTTGCAAAGGGAACTGGAGAAGTGGCACAGTTGGTAGCAGAAGCAACATCCAAGGGTGCTGTAAGTGTCGTTGGTGGTGGTGACTCTGTTGCGGCAGTTAACAAATTCAACTTGGCATCCAAAATGAGCCACGTTTCCACTGGTGGTGGAGCTTCCTTGGAATTCTTGGAGGGAAAGACCCTTCCCGGAATTGCAGTTTTGGAGACAAAGTAAACTGAATAAGGACTTGAAGCTTAGGTTGCAATGCTTGGCGGATAGGTATGAATGCGCTGGTTTTATGGCGCAGGATCCAAGCCGAGTGTTGCAACGCTACAAGATGCCGAATGATTTGGAAGTGGCTGCCTTTATTTCTGCCATGTTATCTTTTGGACGAAGGGATTTATTCCTGCCCAAAATTGAATTTCTTTTAGACCTGGCAGACAAGGAGGGTGGCCCTTTTTATTGGCTATCGACAGGGTTGCATAAAAAAACGTTTCCCCCTCCCGAGGCTTTGCCAGAAGCTTCCTTCTACAGATTTTATTCCCACCAGGATATTCATCTATTGTTCTGCCGCCTGGAAGAAATTCTAAGTGAAGCCCCTTCCCTTGGGGAATATTTTCGTCTCAAGTACCAGGAAGCCCGGGTTATGACTGAAAAGGATGGGATGGAGTCTAGAGAAAAGTCTTGCATTAAAAAAAAGCCTGCCCATTTGTCTCAACTTATTGGAGAGGCGTTTTCTGGCTGTTCCATTGTTCCCAAAGGAAAAAACTCTGCCAACAAGAGAGTCCATATGTTTCTCCGTTGGATGGTACGACAAAATTCTCCAGTGGATTTGGGGCTATGGAACTGGTATAATCCCGCGGACTTGTGGATTCCCCTGGATACCCATGTAATTCAGCAGTCCATAAAATTAGGCTTGCTTCCCCCTTCTGAAAATGCTGCTAAGAAAAATGTTTTTGCCCCAACAGCTACGAATGCAAAAAAATTGACGGAAGTTTTAGCCGAAATTTGGCCAGAAGACCCTTGCAAGGGGGACTTTGCACTGTTTGGATTGGGAGTTGATAAGAATTTTTAAATCCCTGTACATAATTGATGTTTTTGATAAAAATAATTTAATTGATATAATTGTGCAAAAGTTTTTAGTTTTAAAATCTTAACGGCAAGTATCTAGAAAAATGCCCCTTATTTCCTTAATATATGGTAGAATAGATTAGTTCAATCAATTTACATCACAGGTGGTCATCTATGAAGAAAATCCGAATGTCCTTAAGAATTCAAATTAGTGTGCTGGCATTAAGCAGTTCAATCGTAATGGGTGTAGTTCTTTTTATCTTTATGATGATTGGAATGACTAGCATTGAGAATTATTCCATTGAACAGTTGTCTGTAAATATGATGGAAAGTTATGATGAGACCATTTCTGGTCAGGTAGATACAGCCATGAGCATCCTAAAGTTTTTTAATGAGGAGGTAAAGGCTGGCGAGATGTCTGAAGATACTGCAAGGAGTATTTCTTCAAGTCTAATTAGAAGTCTACGGTACGGCGAGGAAGGTTATTTTTGGATTGATACTGTAGAAGGCGATAATGTTGTCCTCCTTGGCAATGCTACGGAAGGCACTAACCGGTATAACACCACCGACGTGAACGGATACCACATGATTCAAGACTTTATCAAAAACGCTAAGGCTGGTGGTGGCTATACAGATTTCTGGTTTCCAAAGGCTGGGCAAACAGAGGCTCTGCCAAAGCGAGGTTACACAAACCTTTTCAAGGAGTACAACTGGGTTGTAGGAACGGGAAACTACATCGATACCATTTCTAGAACCACCAACATTACATCCGAAAATATTTACAGGATGATGAGGAATTTGGAGGTGGCAGTAATTGTCATATTCTTGGTTTTGATACTGACTTGTGGAGCGATATGTGTTTTCTTCTCGAAAAAGATTGTAAACCCACTTATCGTTGTAAAGTCTGCCTTACAGGAGGTGGCTGCCGGTAATTTAGCCATTGATACGGATCGTTCAGTCCGCAGCAAGGTTATTGCCAAGCAGGATGAGGTTGGAGAGCTGGGAAAGGCCTTGGACTCCATGCTCATCAACCTGACGGAGGTTGTGGACAAGGTGCAGGACAGCGTTAATATGGTCGATGTTGGCAGCGACCAAATCAGTGCTGGAAGCCAGAGCCTTTCCTCCGGTGCCGCCCAACAGGCTTCCTCCACAGAGGAGATGTCCTCCACCATTGAGCAGATGGCGGCCAATATCAAGCAGAATGCTACCAACGCCTCCAAGACAGCGGCCTTTGCTGAGGAGGCTGCCAAGAACAGCCGCAGGGGTGGCGATGCAGTGAACAAGACTGTGGAGGCCATGCGTTCCATTGCAGAAAAGATTGGAATAATAGAAGGAATTGCTAGCCAAACCAACCTGTTGGCCTTGAACGCTGCAATCGAGGCCGCCCGTGCTGGGGATGCGGGCAAGGGCTTTGCTGTTGTTGCCAGCGAGGTTCGCAAGTTGGCGGAGCGCAGTCAGCTTGCCGCCAACGAAATTAACGAGCTTGCCACCTCCAGCGTCTCCATTGCGGAGGAGGCGGGCAACCTCATCAACAAGGTGGTTCCTGCCATCGAGAACACGGCTTCCTTAGTGGAGGAAATCAATGTGGCTTCCCGTGAACAGGATGCCGGAGCCCAGCAGATTGCCCGTGCCATCGTGGAGCTGGACAATGTGGTGCAGGAGAATTCCGCCGCCTCGGAGGAGCTTTCATCCCAGGCGGAGGAGTTGGCTGCCCAGGCATCTACCCTGGCGGATGCCATCTCCTACTTCAAGACGGTGGAGCACCATTAGACCGCACAGAATCTTGTTGTTTTTTAGAGATTGCAGACTTTGGGAAGAGTTTGCAATCTCTACTGTTTTATACCCCCTCTTGATACTATTTCCTGTTTACTGTAGACTATGGTAATTCAATTTATTTCATTGCTATAAACCAATTTTTTTGTTGAGAGGTAGATACAAGATGAGCTTTGATATTTCCAAGATGAGGAATATCGGTATCAGTGCCCACATTGACTCAGGTAAGACAACCTTGTCTGAGCGAATCCTTTTTTATTGTGATAAGATTCACGCAATTCACGAGGTTCGTGGTAAGGATGGTGTTGGTGCTGTTATGGACAACATGGAGCTGGAGCGGGAAAGAGGTATTACCATCCAGTCAGCATCAACTCAGGTTCAGTGGAAGGATTACACTGTAAACGTTATCGATACTCCCGGTCACGTTGACTTTACTGTTGAGGTAGAGCGTTCTTTGCGTGTATTGGATGGAGCAATCTTGGTATTGTGTTCTGTAGGTGGTGTTCAGTCTCAGTCAATTACAGTAGACCGCCAGTTGAAGCGCTACCATGTTCCCCGCATTGCCTTTGTAAACAAGTGTGACCGTACTGGTGCAAATCCCTTCAAGGTGCGGATGCAGCTGCGGGAAAAGCTGGGGCTTAACGCCTACATGATGCAGATTCCTATCGGTTTGGAAGACAAATTGGAGGGTGTGGTTGACCTGGTTACCATGAAGGCCATGTACTTTGAAGGTGACAGTGGAACAGAGGTCCGCATTGCAGAGATTCCTGCCCACTTGGTTGATGAGGCCAACAAGTACCGTGAGGAGCTGCTGGATGCGGCTTCTATGTTCAGTGATGAATTGATGGAAGCTATGTTGGAGGAAAGCGTAACAGAAGACATGATTCGTGAAGCAGTGCGCAAGGGAACCCTTGCCGAGCAGTTTGTTCCTGTATTCTGTGGTTCTGCCTACAAGAACAAGGGTATCCAGCCCCTTCTGGATGGTGTGGTAAGCTATCTTCCCGATCCATCTGAAGTCAAGAACTTTGCTCTTGACTTGGACAAGAACGAAGAGCAGGTTGAGCTCTCTTGTGACGAGAACAAGCCCTGTGTTGCCTTGGGCTTTAAGCTGGAGGATGGTCAGTATGGTCAGTTGACCTATGTCCGTGTGTACCAGGGAGTGCTGAAGAAGGGAGAGGAGCTGTACAACACCCGCTCCCGCAAGAAGTTCAAGGTTGGCCGCTTGGTTCGTATGAACTCTGCCAGCATGGAGGACATCAACGAGGGTGTGCCTGGTGACATTGTTGCCCTCTTTGGTGTGGACTGTGCTTCTGGCGACACCTTCTGTAGCAATGGCTTGAACTACGCTATGACCAGCATGTATGTTCCAGAGCCCGTTATCTCTTTGGCTATTACACCTAAGGACAAGAAGTCTGCCGACCAGATGGCAAAGGCATTGAACCGCTTCACCAAGGAAGACCCCACCTTCCAGACCTACGTTGACCCTGAGTCAAATCAGACTATCATCAAGGGAATGGGTGAGCTTCACTTGGATGTTTACATTGAGCGTATGCGCCGTGAGTACAAGTGCGAGGTGGAGACCGGTATGCCACAGGTTGCCTACCGTGAGTCCATCACACAGCGAGCCGAATTCAACTATACCCACAAGAAGCAGACTGGTGGTTCCGGTCAGTATGGTCGTGTTGCCGGATTTATGGAGCCTTTGGAGGACAAGGACTATGAGTTTGTGGACTCTATCAAGGGTGGTGTAATTCCCAACGAATACATTCCTTCTTGTGACAAGGGGTTCCGGGCCTCCATGACCAAGGGTTCCCTCATCGGATTCCCCATTGTGGGCGTTCGCTGTACCATCAACGACGGTCAGTTCCACCCTGTAGACTCTTCTGACATTGCCTTCCAGGTGGCTGCCCAGGGAGCCTTCCGTGAGGCTTATAGCAAGGCAAAGCCCGTCATCCTTGAGCCTATTATGAAGGTGTCCATCGAAGGTCCCACCGAGTTCCAGGGAAATGTCTTTGCCGTCATAAACCAGCGCCGTGGTATTATTGTTTCTTCAACAGAAGATGGAACCTTCTCACGTGTAGAAGCTGAGGTGCCATTAAGCGAAATGTTTGGATTCTCCACTGTATTGCGTTCTCTTACTCAGGGTAAGGCTGAGTTCTCAATGGAATTCTTGAAGTACGGTAAGGTACCTAATAGCATTGCTGATACTTTGGTAAAAGAATACGAAGAAAAGCGTAAGAAAGAGCAGAAATAACCAAGAGAAAACGCAGGATTCGTTCACTATTGCCAAAACTGTGGTATAATGGAGGACGAATCTTGACCTTTGTAGGAGGAACTATGATTAAGAATGAGCTGTTTGAACGAAGTCCAATCCGTTGCTTTGAAAAGGCAACAGGCGGGCTTCAGGCTGGTCAGTTGGGCTTGATAACATCCAAGAAGGGACTTGGAAAGACATCTGTTCTTGTGCAGTTTGGTGTTGACACACTCTTGCAGGACAAGCAGGTTGTTCATGTTTCCTTTGACCAGCAGTCTGCAAACGTAATCACCTGGTATCAGGATATTTTTACTGAGATTGCAAAGAAGAAGAATATTTCCAATGTGAGCGAATTGGTGACAGAGCTTGTTCGCAAGCGAATCATTTTGAATTTCCATCAGGATGCAATGGCCTTGTCTCACATCGTTACCACACTAGAAGCTTTGGCTCAGGGTGGAATCCAGGCAAGTTGCCTGGTGGTAGATGGTGTTGAGCTTGCAAAGTTAAAGGCAGAAGATGTTCAGGCTATAGCAGACTATGCCAAGAAGGCTGGTGTAGTTGTATGGTTTAGCGCCTCTTGTGATGCTGATGACTTGGCTGGTACATTGCCTGCTGAGCTGCAGGACAAGTTTCAGTCTGTAGTTCGCTTGGAGGCAAGGGCGGATGTTATTGAGCTGATGATTTTGAAGATGGGTACTGAAGGTGCTCGTGCTTCTGGTCTTAAGCTGGACTCCAAAACACTGTTGATTGCAGAAAAATAAGTGACCAATTGTTGGTTTGTTAGATAGGCTGTTCCTTGCTGTGTCACGAGTGTTAAAGCTCCGTGGCTATGGTTTGGAGCAGCCTTATTTTCTGACAACAGGTTAAAATAGTGTTATAATAAAAAAGTGGGAGAGTTTTATGGAACAATATGTAATTTCTCTTGATGTTGACTCTGTGGGCAAATATAGGGAGCTGGAGAAGTCCCGTACCATCTCGTATGAATTGACAGATTTTTCTTCCGCCCTGGTGCTGGACAACAAGCCCTGGGTCCAGGAGCTGGTGGGCCGTTACCTTGCGCAGGGCTTGCCGGAAGGCAGCATCATGATGGGTGCCTTCCATGACCTTTCCCTATTCAGCCGTGATTCCATGATCAGGCAGGTGTCTCTGGGACGTATGGG
>JAGBFT010000002.1 GCA_017936345.1 Spirochaetaceae bacterium | reverse complement strand
TGGATTGCCACGGCGGAATGCGTGGAGCTGCGGCTGGACCTGAGCCCCCACAAGGAGCTGGAGTACACGGTGGCAGCCCCCCGCAGCAAGCACCGCCTTGCCAGCGAAAATCCCGCCAAGATTCCGGTGGTACAGGAGCTGGTGCGCCGCTTTCCCACAGACAAGATTCTCATCATCGGTCAGTACCTTGACCAGCTGAAAGAGATTGCAAAATTGCTGGACATTCCCATCATCACTGGCTCAACTCCCAACAAGGAGCGGGACTTGCTGTACGGGGATTTTCGTAGTGGCAAGATAAGGGTTCTGGCAGTGTCCAAGGTGGCCAACTTTGCCATCGACCTGCCGGATGCCTCCATGGCCATCCAGATTTCAGGAACCTTCGGCAGCCGACAAGAGGAGGCCCAGCGACTGGGAAGAATCCTCCGCCCCAAGGACATGGTGGCTCGTTTCTTTACCCTCATTACCAGAAATACTGCGGAAGAAGACTTTAGTGCCAACCGCCAGAAGTTTTTGGCAGAGCAAGGCTATGCCTACAAGCTCATCCGCTACACCGAGCCAGCAGACCTGGACCAACTGCACGAGGCCCTACCGGATTGCAGCCACAACGGCTCCTGTGGATTCCTGCCAACACAAGCAGAAGGAGGACAGCCATGAGCCCTGCCACCACCCGACAACAGCGGGACGACCGTGCCCAGAAGGTAATTCAGTGGCAGGAATGCCTCACCACACTGCCGGACTCCATCTTCTTTGAGTTGATGCGAATGTATCTTGGGGAAATAAAATCCCCCTTCAACAAGCAAAACCTCATTGAACGCTTGGGTTCCTTTCTCCACAAAGAACAGGTGAAAGAAAATATCTTGCTCCTTCTTTCCCAGCAAGATTGCCAGATTATCAGCGCCATTGCTTTATTGGAGCATCCCACTCAGGAAATTCTTTTATCTTTCTTTGCAGGAAGCCTTTCTCTTTCCGAGCTACAAGACAAGCTTATGAATTTGGAGGAACGATTGGTAATTTTTCGAAACACCAGTAATCTTCTTCCAAAGCAACAGCCACCCTTTGCCATCAACCCAATTTTAGAGCCTCTCTTGGAACAGCGGATTCAACCAGCCTACCTACTCCCCCTCCCCCAAGAATTTCAAAGTCAACGGGAAGAAAATCCCCTTCCCTATCTTACTCCATCCTTATTGGCAGCAATTTTTTCTTTTTCTAAAAGCAACCCCAACCTTTGCCGCCAAAATGGCACTCTAACCAAACGTATTGTCCAGCGACTTCCTCAAGTATTTCCTTTTGACCTGACCAATGGAACCATGGATTTTTTCCAAACCCTGATTACCAGCCTACAAAATCTCTCCTTAATAAAGGAGGGTTCCAAGGGATATGAACCAGACTATCAACGATGGCTTGCCTTTGCAGAGCTTCCCTTTAACCTGCAAATTGCCTATCTGGTAGCCGCCGCCTGCGGAAGAGACACACGAAGCAACCTTCAAAAAAAAGCGGGAATCCTCCTTTCAATGATAAACCTTTGCCCTCCGGAAGGCTTTACCCAAGACACCTTCCAACGCCTTGAATTTTTAATTCAAAATATAAGGCTCAATCTACCAAACCAAGGGGGAACAGCTTCTCACTCTGGCTCTTCAAGGATTGGACTCTCTCGAGGGACTAGATTTGCGCAGATGATGGAGGCGGCAGAAAAAAAACGATTGGCCAAAGACACCCCTTCCCCAGAAAAATCAACAGATGAGGAAGAAGAATTCCAGCCAACACAACAGATTGTCCTGGAATCCGCTCCAGAGAATTCCAGCCACTGGTGCAAGAGCCTTTTTGAGGCAGGACTAAGGCTTGGTATTTTCCGACAAACTGGTACAGGCTACGGCATAAAAAACACCTTGCAACCTGTGTATCACCCCCATATCGAGCAAATTCATCCACCAGTACCAGAGCGGGGACACCTTACCCTGGATTCATCCCTAGCAGCAACCCTCTTACCCGGATTAAATTTACAGCAAATGCTTCCCTTGACACAATTTATGGAAGTAAAACGGTTCGACACAGCCATGACTCTGGAAATAAACAAAGAGTCTTGTCTTGCATATTTTGACCAAGGAAAAAATCCCAAACATATAGAGGAGGTCCTGTCCCGTTATGCAATCCATGGGATTCCACAAAATCTTTCCGTTTCCTTGGAAGACTGGCATCACAGCTATGGCATGGCCACCTTGTACAAGGGCTATGTCCTTCATATAAAAGAAAAAAAGGATATTTCCAAGCACCCCATTCTCGCTGGACACATTGTGTTGCAGTTGGAAGAGGGGGTTTACCTGATGAATTTTACAAACGACCAAGAGGCGCAGGAAATTCTTGCAAAAGGTGGATTT
This sequence comes from Spirochaetaceae bacterium, assembly GCA_017936345.1. Taxonomy (GTDB): domain Bacteria; phylum Spirochaetota; class Spirochaetia; order Treponematales; family Treponemataceae; genus Treponema_F. The sequence continues at coordinate 3,110 of JAGBFT010000002.1, read as the reverse complement.
GAAAATACCGGCTCCATCAAAAGAGCTCCCCTTCCCCCAACACAGTCCACCTTTGCCCCAGTCACCCCAAAACTTCCACTTCAAGAATTTTTAGCAATATATCCTGACAATAGAATCAACTGGGAAAATCAGCAGGAACTTCAAAACCAGCATTTGTCGCAGATGGAAGAAAAACTGGAGGCAATGGCTCTTCCCCCTCATCAAAAGGAAGGTCTCCAATTCCGACTCAACCGTAAAATTCTTTTGCTACCAGAACAAATGCAGGGGGAGTCTGTAAAAAAGGAACAATTTGAAGCTAGTGGAATGGACTTTGTAGGCAAGGTTCATGTAACGGAACAAGCCATCCAGTGCAAAAACAATCTCCAGCTTACCTATCTCCAGCAAAATCAAGAAAAAAGGATTGTGCTGGGGCTTCCTGTCGAAATTCAGAAGATACAAGGAGATTGCCTTGTAACACTACAGTTGGAAGAAAATCCGACGCCACTCACCTGTTCCCTGGGACAGGCCCAAGGTGTAAAAAGAATTCGAGGCTCTATTTTTTCTTCAACCTCCTAGTCTTTGATTTTTTGGGAGAAGTGTGTACAATGAATTATATAGCAAGAAAATATAGCCGATAAAATAGAGGTAGAACGGGAGAAAACCATGGATTTTAGTAAGATTGAAGCCATTATTTTCGATTTTGATGGAGTTATCGCCAATACTGCCGTAGACATTGCACGGGCGGTAAATGCAACCTTGGAGCACTTTGACTGCAAACCTCTGTCACAGGAACAGGTAATTATCTTTGTAGGAAACGGAGCTGAAAAGCTTTTAAAACGTTCCATTGCCGCTTCCATTCAAATTTCAAAAAAACAACCAAGTGAAGTTCTCCTGCCACCCTTTGAAGAGATTTATGCCTGGTACATCGAGTATTATAGAACCCATTGTGTGGAAAAATCAGAGCTTTATCCAGGAGTCCAAGACCTGCTGGAGCTTCTTAGCATTGAGGACATTCCTGCGGCAATTGTTTCCAACAAGCCCCACGAGATTACTGATGCCATTCTGAACAACATGGGAATTATCAAATATTTTGATTCCGTTATCGGTCCAGAACAAACAAGCCACGTAAAGCCTGACCCAGAGGGGCTTTTTCTGGCCATGGAAACCATCAACAAGAAAAGACAAGCCAACGGAAAGTCAGCCATCCTTCCAGAGAATGTTTTAATGGTAGGGGATTCACACACAGACATTGAGGCAGGGAAAAATGCGGGAACAAAAACCTGCGCCCTTACAAATGGCTATGGCAACAAGGAAAAACTCATGGCTAGCCAAGCCGACTGCAATCTTGTTATGGTTTGCGAGCTTATTGTCCATCTCCAGAGAACCATTGCAATTTAGGTTTGTGCATGAACAAATTCTGTCTCATTCAGGCTTTTAAGGTCACTATTCCCGTCCTTTTTGGTTATTTAGCCATCGGCATTCCCTTTGGTCTCATGCTAGTTAGTGCAGGTTATCCTTGGTGGCTGGCACCTGTCATGAGTATTCTCATGTATGCAGGGGCGGGACAATACATGGCCGTTTCCCTTTTTGCAGCGGGAGCAAACCTTTCCGTAACAGCCATAACCATGCTACTGCTAAATATCCGCCACATCGTCTATGGACTATCCCTTATAACTCCCTTTAAAAATACAGGAAGATGGAAGCCTTACCTTATTTTTGCCCTTACCGACGAAACCTACGCCCTTATGACCAGCTGTCCTCTACCAAAGGGAGTTGATTCTCCCTCATTTTATGGAGCCATCGCCCTTTTAGACCACCTGTACTGGATTATTGGCAGTCTCATCGGAGCCTTGGCAGGAACCCTCATTCCATTTTCCTTTGAGGGGGTGGACTTTGCCCTTACAGCTCTCTTTGCTGTGTTGCTTACAGACCAAGTAAAGAAATCCAAGGATTGGATACCGCCCCTCATTGGCATTTCAGTTACCATTCTAGCAATCATTCTAGTCCCATCAGATTATGTCCTGCTAGCCGCTTTGGCAGCAGGTGTTGCCATTTTGATGCTTATAAAACGCCCCTTTACCTCCCAGGAGTCACCGTGAATCTTCCCTTGCATGCTGCCCTACTGGCAACCCTTGTTTCCGCCCTGGTAATCTTTGCCACTAGACTTTTTCCCTTTGCCCTCTTTTCCAAGGGAGAGCCTCCAACCATTCTTCGCTTCATAGAAAAATACATTCCTTCAATGATTATGGCCATCCTCCTAGTCTATTGCTTTAAGGACGTGGACTTTAGCTCCCGTCCCTTCGGTCTTCCTCAAATTGTCGCTCTAGCAGTTACAGTGGCAAGTTACCTGTGGAAAAACAATTCCATGATAAGTATTTTTGGAGGAACCATTGTTTTTATGGTTTTGCAGATTATATAAAAATAGCATCTTCTTTCATTATAGGTATTTTTTATTGACAGCAATCCAATCTAAATGATACAATCGTCTTGACCGCCGAGCGGTCAAAACTCTCTCCAACGTACAGGCAACTGTACATCGGGGGAGGGGGGTAACAAATCAACTTCCTCCCCCCACTTTTTTTCTCCCTTGGCTACACACCTTCTTTATGGTATACTTAATATTATGACAAAGATAAGCGCACTTCCTGGTAGACCAATACCTTATGGAGCTTCCCCCACACGAGAAGGGGTCAACTTCAGTGTTTTTTCCCGTAACGCAACTGCTGTTACACTTGATATTTTTGAGAATCCCGATGATAGTTCACCAACTTATTCATATAAACTTGATCCGACCACCAACCGAACCGGCGACATCTGGCATGTCTGCCTCCAGGGACTCCAGCCGGGAGCCCTCTACCTATACCGGGTGAATGGAGCCTTTGACCCTAAAAATGGTCATCGCTTCAACAAAAATCAATTTCTTTTGGACCCCTACGCAAAGGCTCTGACAGACACCTCAATCTTTGCCAACCTGCCGCCCCATTACCGCACTCCCGTGGACAAGCTGGACGTAGAATTGCTAAAGCTTCGCTCGGCACGGGGCTTTCCCAAGTGCGTGGTAATTGACGACAGCGAATTTGACTGGGAGGGAGGCCGTCCCCTGAACTATGGCATGAAGGACTCCATCATCT
>JAGBFT010000054.1 GCA_017936345.1 Spirochaetaceae bacterium | reverse complement strand
CTTCAGACAGCTGTTCCTTGCGGGCCTTTGTCTCTTGTATGCACACCACGTCGGCACCAGTAGCTGCAATCCAGTCCAAAAACCCCTTTTTCTCCACGGCACGGATGCCGTTCACATTCCAGGAAATAATTCTTTTCATGGGGAACAGTCTACCACAAAATGCCATGTTGATTAAAGACCGCTCATAAGATATGCTTGCACTATGAAACTTTGGATTAAGTATCTTATTGGCATTACATTGGGAATTTTGGCGGCAATAATTCTACCTATGGAAAACCGCACAGTCTCCGACACGTTGAGTTTCCTCACTGAATTAGCAATTCGATTTGGACGGTACACCTTGCTCCCCACCCTGTTTTTTGGGGTGGCAATTTCTGTATTCAAATTGAGAGTGGGCAATCATTTATGGTCTGTTTCCCTGTGGATTGCAGCAACCCTTGTTGCAACTGCGGTGGTTTTAACCCTTTTAGGGCTTCTTTCTATTTTGATTATTCAACTCCCACGCATCCCCATTCCTACAGGAAAGGTTACAGAAGTTCCTTCCATCAGCGTAAAAGAGCTGGTTTTTAGCCTTTTGCCCTTCTCCAGCTTCCAGTCATTGCTGGACGGGGTGTACCTATTGCCGGTTTTTGTCTTTGCAGGCTTGGCAGGAGCGGGTTGCTCTGTAGATTTAAGTGACTCTAAACCTACAATTTCCCTGTTTGATTCCCTAGCCCGAGTTTCCTACAGTGTAATGGGTTTCTTTGTAGATATGTTGGCCATAGGAATGATTGCCATTTCCTGTTACTGGATGGTGGATGCCCTTGCAGTATTTAGAGCTGGAATGTACCTTCCCCTGATTCTCATGTTGCTTGCACTGTTCTTGTTGATTGTTTGTGTAATCTATCCTTTAGCCCTTCGATTCCTCTGTCAAGGTACACGCTCAATCAGAGTTTTGTATGCTAGCATTTGCCCCATTTTAGTGGCATTCTTTTCTGGAGACGCAAACCTGACCCTGCCCGTTGCCATGCGCCATGGTTCAGAAAGTCTTGGTATCAAAAGACGGGTAAACTCACTGTCCTACCCTCTTTTAGCAATCTTTGCCCGCAGTGGTTCCGCCCTTGTAACGTCGGTTTGCTTTGTAATGATTCTTCGCTCCTATTCAAGCCTATCCATATCCCTTGCAGATATTATGTGGATTGGAATGTCATCCCTAGTGCTTTCATTCTTATTGGGAGGTTTACCAGTAGGTGGAACCTTTGTTGCCCTCACTATTATGTGTACCGTTTATGGACGTGGTTTTGAGGCAGGATATCTTTTGCTTAAGCCTGCCGCCGCCATTATCGGGGCCTTTGCCGCCGCCATTGATGCTGCAACCATGATGTTTGGCTCCTACTTTGTGGCCTTCAAGACAAAGACCATCGATCACTACGACATGAAGCATTTTATTTAATGTATAAAGCTACCGGCCCTTGTCGGTAGCTTTTTTATGTATTACAAAAATGTAATAATTTTAATAAATTAGCAAAAAGAAACTTGATACCCTATAAACTATCATGTTATAATGTAACCAAATTTCTATAAAAGTAGATTTTTTTGAGAATTAACACCTAAAGGAGGTAGTTATGAATAATCCTTGGTGGGAACAGCAGCAGCAAATGTTCAAGCTGTGGAGCGACACTATGAACGGTGGTTTCCCAGGAATGGAAGCATATCAGAACATGTACAAGAACATGATGCCTAATGTTTCCGAGTATTGGTCAAAGATGGGACAGATGATGCCCTTCAAGAACCTGTTTGGAGGAATGCCCAACATGGAGGCATGGACTCAAATGTGGTCTGGAAAGGTTCCTGGATTGGATGCCTACACCAAGCTCTTTGACCTTTGGAAGGGAATGGAGGACCCTATCGCATTCCTCCAGAACTATCAGGAAAAATACACTGACTTCATGCAGGAAGTTTTTAAGAATTTCTTGCCCGCTGGTAGCATGGCTCTCTTTGAAAAGCCTCAGGACTTGGTTAACACCTGCATTGACTTTTACAAGAGCTTCCTGAGCCCCTGGATGCAGATTGATGCTAGCATCCTGGAAAGAATTGCTACTGGTGATCGCCGTGCGTACATCGATTTCTTCAAAGACTTTAACACCAAGTATGAAGCAAGTGTAGAGAAAATGTTCTCAATGATGGGAATGGGCGCAAACCGAGAGTCAAACGAAGACCAGATGAAGGTTATGAATGCCTACATCAAGATGCTCTTTACTGCAGGGGAACTTGTTGCTCTCGTTACAGATTCTTGCCGTGACAGTGCGAAGGTATTGGTGGAACGCTACCAGAAAAACATCAAGGAAGGCAAGGTTGTTACTACCTTCCGTGAGTTCTATAATCTTTGGTACAGCGTGACTGAAGAAATTCTCTTGGGTCTCTTGAACACAGATGAATTCTCCAAGGTATTTGGTGACTTTGCTGACAAATACGCCCAATACATGATTGCTTGCAATAAGGTACAGGAGAGAATGTTGGCTTCTTTGCCCATTCCTACAAAAACAGACATGGATAGCCTCTACAAGACTGTTTACGATTTGCGCAAGGCTGTTCGTGATTTGACTCGTGAAATCGAGGAAATCAAGGGAAAGAAGGGAGATAAGTAATAATGAGTGAAAATTTATTTGAAAAGAATCTCCAACAGTTTGCTGAGTTCCAGGCAAACATGACCAACAGTGTCATGAAGATTTTCGAGCAGTTCGACTTGCAGAAATCTGTTGCCGAAATGAGTACCTATCAGGATAAACTCACAAAGGGAATCAAGATTCTTATGGATATGAAGCCAGAGGATGCTGCTTCCGACCTCTTGGAAAAAGAGGAAGTTCTCCGTATTGGCAAGATGCGCCTTTTCCACTACAAGCCCATTGTAACCGGCAAAAAGGTTGTAAAGACTCCTTTGCTGATTACCTATGCCTTGGTTAACCGCCAGTACATGATGGACATTCAGCCAGACCGCAGCGTTATCAAGAGCTTCCTGGAAGGCGGACTTGACGTGTACGTAATCGACTGGGGATATCCCACTGGCGAGGATATGTACATGACCATGGATGACTACATCAACTGGTACATGGACGACTGTGTGAACTTTATCCGCAAGGAAAAGAAGGTGGACAAGATTAACCTTTTGGGTGTATGCCAAGGTGGAACCTTCTCCACAATCTACACAGCTCTTAACCCAGAGAAAATCAAGAACCTGGTAACAATGGTTGTACCTATTGACTTCTCTGGAAATGACGCACTCTTGTTCCGCTGGAGCAAGTTTATGAACATTGACTCACTGGTGGATGCCTACGGTGTTGTTCCCGGTGACATCATGAACCTTGCCTACCTGATTCTCAAACCACTTGAGCTCACCATGAACAAGTACATCAGCATGGTGGACAAGATGGACGACCCTGAGTTTATGAAGAACTTTATGCGCATGGAAAAGTGGGTATTCGACAGTCCCGATCAGGCTGGAGAAACCTTGCGCCAGTTCATCAAGGATATGTACCAGGAAAACAAGCTCATCAAGAACGAGCTGGTTCTGGGCGGCAAGCAGGTTAACCTCAAGAACATCACAATGCCATTGCTTTGCGCATGTGCTGAGTACGACCACTTGGTACCACTTTCAGCAAGCCGCCCTCTCTTGGACGCTGTTGGAAGCACCGATACACAGTTCCTTTCTTTCAAGACTGGACACATCGGTATGTATGTATCCTCCCAGTCACAAAAAACTATCGCTCCCCAGATTGTGGAGTGGCTCACTTCCCGTTCATAAGGTGGTGTGATGTGGTGGTCTGGCAACAGGCTGCCTAACAAGTCCCGGCGGCAACAAGGAATGCTTGGTGGCCGTCGGGATTTTTTTTGGGTTGATTAAAACAAGAAGGATGTAAGGGAAAAGATAAATTGCCCCTCTGCTTCTAAATGGCAACCGTGGCCACCGGGCAGCAGGACCTCCTGGTAGTTACCGCCTCTTAATCGATATTCGTTAAGAAAGTAGCGAGTTTGAGAAATCATGGGTTGGGGTGGAAACCGTGTGTTGCCAGGCCAACCGGGAACAAGTCCCTTTTTTCCCAAATACCCAAAGTCCAGGATGGAGTTGTTGCTTACAATTACATCATCTATACCACGAATCCATAGAACATCGGGCTTGTTCATTATTTCTAGCAGTTCTTCCTGATTTGACCACTTAGGAGACATGGCATTTAGCACGCCCTCTTCTCCCGGCAGCACGTGAGGCCAGCTTATTGCGTAATAATAATCCCCCGGATACATTCCTTCCCCTGTTTGCACACTGGTAATACCAGAAATCAGTACATCCTCCAAGGCTGGACTAATTTGAAAAGAGGGGGAAAAATAAAACTGGTGAAGTATTTCTCTATAAGCGGCTCGTCCCCTGATAGCCGTTGCCAGGGTAAAGGCCTTGTTTGCACAGCCTGCCCCGGTTCCCAAGCCCAAAGGATAGATTGGCTCTCCCTTTTCATCCTTGGTGCCACCAAATCCGTAGGGAGGACAGGGAGCCAGCAGAATCAACTTTTCCACTCTGTCGCTATAATCGATGGTATACCGCATGGCAACCCCACCTCCAAGCGACCAGCCTAACAGACTAAATGTATCCCAGCCAAGGACATCGGTAAATTCTACCAGGTCATCACTCCAATCTCTAAAGCCCCGAGTCGCATCAATTGTACGAGCCTGAGAATTACCAAAACAACGCAAATCTGGAATTACAACATCAAAATACTGGGAAAGGGGACTTAGCAGGGGAAGAAAAAACACAGAGGAAGAAAGATTTCCGTGAACAAGCATCAGCTTCTTTTTGTTCTGCTCCCCTGCCCTGTAATAGGCTGTCTTAAGACGGGATGTGGTTATATATTTTTGTGTATATTCTTCGAACAAAATAACTCCTTATAAACATTTGCAACTAAGACTAAGTATACAAATAAAGAAGCAGGATGGTCAAACAACCTTATGAAGCCACAAAGGCTGAGAGGGTGTAGAGAAAGTGTTCTGGATGCTCCAGATGACAGGCATGACCACCATTCATAACAGTTTCCACATAGTGACCACCACCAGCTTCGTACAATTCAAGAAAATGTCGAGTTTGAGCAATCATAGGTTGGGGGGGATAAACACTTGGCCCTGGCCAGCCTGGTACCATACCGATTGCCCCAAGATGACCAAAGTCCAAGGTAGAGAAGTCACTCACAATAACGTCATCAGTACCACGAATCCAAAGAATGTCTGGCTTTTTCTTCAAGTCCAGCAGGGGCTTGAGGTTTATGTGCTTGGGAGACATGGTATTCAAGACCCCGTGGTCTCCTGCCAACAAATGGGGCCAGTGGACGGTATAATAGAAGTCTCCCGGATACATTTTATCCTCTAGCTTCATGCTGGTAAGCCCCTCTATGAGCATATCTTCTGTCTCACTGTCCAAGTGAAAAAAGGCTGAAAAACAAAAACTGTGCAGGAGACCACTGAGAACCTGTTTTCCTTGGGCAGAGACTGCCATCAAAAGCTGTTTGTTTGCAGCCCCTGCTCCAGAACCCAAACCTAGGGGTTGAATGGGAATTCCATCTTCGTTCATAGTACCCCCAAAACCGTATGGCGGGCAGGGAGCCAAAAGTGCAAGCTTTTCTACCCGATGACTATGATGAATGGCAAATTCCATGGCTATGCCACCCCCAAGCGACCAGCCTAAAATTGTGCAAGTTTCCCATCCCAGGGCATCCAACAGTTCTTTTAAGTCATCAGTCCAGTCCTGAAATCCACGGGTGGCATCGATAGGAAGGGAATCGCTATGACCAAAACATCTTAAGTCTGGAATGAGGGTGTCAAAGCTTTTGGAAAGTTCCGGCAATAAGGGTAAGAAAAACACTGATGAAGACATATTGCCATGAATTAAGAGCAATTTTTTGGAATGCTCCTGCCCGCCACGATAGTAGGCAGTTGTGAGACGTTTAGTCGTAATAAATTCTTGCTTGAAATTTTCTAACACAAAGACTCCTAAGGCATATGAATTATTTCTCTGGGCTTGGAACCGTTTGCAGGTCCCACAATGCCCTTCTCCTCCATCTCCTCCACAAGGCGGGCGGCACGGTTGTAGCCAATCTTCAGGCGACGCTGGATATAGGAGGCAGATGCCTTTCCCGCCTGCATCACGATTTCCACCGCCTGGTCGTAGAGCGGGTCGTCGCCCTCACCAAAGAGGCTGGGTCCCATATCAGAGTCCTCCTCGTCCACAAAAATCTCGTCGTCGATGTAGTCCGGCTCGCCGTACTGCTTGACGAATTCCACCACGTTCTCCACCTCGTTGTCGGAGACAAAGGTTCCCTGAATGCGGACGGGGAAGGGATCCGTGGCGGAAGCATAGAGCATGTCGCCCTTGCCCAAAAGCTTTTCCGCCCCAACCTGGTCGATGATGATGCGGCTGTCCATCTTGGAGGCAACCATAAAGGCCACACGGGAGGGGATGTTGGCCTTGATGAGGCCGGTGATAACGTCGATGGAGGGACGCTGGGTTGCCAGCACCAGATGGATTCCCACAGCACGGCTCATGGCGGCAAGGCGGGCCACGGTGGACTCCAGCTCCTTGCCGGTGGTGGCCATCAGGTCGGCGAACTCGTCGATGATAACCACGATGTAGGGCAGCTTTTCCGTGGCGATGTTCCGCTCCACAATCCGCTTGTTGTAGCTGGTGATTTCCCGAACTCCCATGCCGTCCAGCAGGGCGTAGCGGCGCTCCATCTCGCACAGGCAGTACTGCAGGGCTTGGAAGGCCTTCTTTGGCTCCGTGATGACGGGGGTGAGGAGGTGGGGAATGTCGTTGTACAGCTTGAGCTCCACAATCTTCGGGTCAATCAAAATCATGCGGACCTCCTGGGGAGACCGCTTGAACAGGATGGAAAGAATCAGCGAGTTGACGCAGACCGACTTACCTGAGCCAGTGGAGCCGGCAATCAGCAGGTGGGGCGTCTTGGCCAGGTCGATAATCTGGGCCTCGCCGGTGATGTCCTTGCCCAAAACCACCGGCACCGCCTGCTTGCGGAAGGCCGGCTGGTCAGTGTCAATCAGCTCCTTAAAGCTGACGATGGCCCGTTCCTTGTTGGGCACTTCGATTCCCACGGCGTGCTTGCCGGGAATGGGCGCCACAATACGGACGCTGGAGGCTGCCAGACGCAGGGCGATGTTGTCCTGCAGGGCCACAATCTTGCTGAGCTTTACGCCGGGAGCGGGCAGAATCTCGAACATGGTGATGACCGGCCCCTTGCGGATGCCAGTTACCTCCGCCTCAATCTTGAAATCACTGAGGGTTTCTTTTAGTTCCTGTGAGGCATGAACTGTTTCCTCATCGATTATCCAGTATTCACCATCAGGATAGGACATGAGCAGATCCTCTGCGGGAACCTTGTAAGTTCCTCTAAAACGGGGAGGAACGGCTCGCTGAACCAAGGGAGCAGGAGTTTCTTGAGCTTTAGTCTGATTTTCTTCAACCTCATCTAAAATATCCGGCTCCGCCTCCAAATCATCTTCTGGCTCCTCTTCAAACTCAGCGTCTCCATAATCCTCCGATTCTTCAATGTCAATTTCCATCTCTTCTGATAGAGAATCGGCTTCCCTTGCCTGATAGACAGAAGATTCGTCCAAAAGCTGGTACTCTCCATCCACACCAAAATCATCTTCCTCCATGGAGGGAAAATGGTCGCCTTCTCCAAAGGGATCGTCAAAAAAAGCCGCTTCCGACGGATTGTCCATATCATCAGTATCAATATGAAGTGGAACATCCTGGCTATAAGACAGCTGGGGTTCCAAGGAATACTCTGGAATGGGTTGAAAATGTACAGGTGTCTTTTCCTGAGGGGCTGCCTGTTCCTGTTGAACCTGCTGACTTTCCACAGGCTTTTCTGCAGGAGTTTTTTCCTGAACAACATTTTCCCGATGGTTCATTTTCTGCTGCAATTGAAATTCCTCAATGTATTCCTTGGAAAAAACATCTTCAGTGGGAACTGGGGCTGTAGCAAAAAAATCTTCTCCAAAAAGGTCTACCTCCGGTTCCGGAATTGGTTCTGGTTCTTCCTGAACGGTTTCTGAAGCTGGTTCCAAGGAGTCATTCTGGGCTGGAACTGGTTCTGAGACTGGAGCCCGGTCGGAAATGGGAACTTCGACAACTTGAGCCAGGGCAAAATTTTGATAATTTTCTGCTGGAACACTATCTTCATTTATTAAACTGATTGGCTTGGACTGTGACCCAACTGGAATATCTTCTTCCACGTACACATTTTCAATAGAGGTTGTCTCATCTAACTCAAGGTCAGAATAGATTTCTTCTTCTACAGGAAATTCTATTTCGATGTCAGGCTCCGATTCATCAGTGGGATTTTTTCCATCGGCAAGAGGTTCTTTTTCCTCAGCACCATTTCTTAGCTCAACTGGTTCGAAAGAATTATCCTCTGGATTTTCTTCAATTTCTTCTGGAAGCTCGTCTGTTGACCCTTCCTTAATAATTCCTTCTGGAAAAATAGGTGGACGAGGGTCAAATTTCTGTTCAGCGGGCTTCTTTTCCACAGAACGATTTTTTTTCTGAAGAATAAGACCTACATAGGAGGCTGCAAAGTATTCGATGGCTAACAAGAGGACACAAACAATTCCTACTGCAGCAATTTGAATACCAACAAGGGGACCGCTACCCATGCTAATCATACTAGCACAGACTTTTTCACAAATAACAATTGTAAAGAAGGGAACAAAGGAAGAGGCATAAATCACACCAATCCGCTCACTCCACGGAAAAAGAATGCATCCCAAGCCTGCCGCAAAGAAAAAGCAGGGAATCAGCAGACTGGAATATCCATAAGCTCCAAACAATAGGCTCCCCAAGCCACCAAAAAAAGGAACGGCGCTCCCGTTGCTGAAGGGAAGCAACCGAATCAGCAAGGCAACAAGAAACAGGGCTGCCACAATGAGCAGACCGATGGCAGAGACAACACTGAGCTTTTCAGATTTCTTCATTGAATACATTTCTCCTGACTATACATGATTATCGGTTTTTTTGAGGGTGAGTTAAGATTTTGCAGCGACAGGATTTTCCATCCGCTGGCGATGCTGCCGTTTCCTGCGGCTTGCGTCCCGCTGGGCATCGTAGGAATGGCGGCCGGGAATTCCTGCGGCAATGCGGTTTTGCTCCGCCTCCAGCTGGAAGTCCACCATGCGGCGGAACACGGTCATCAGGGGGCTGGGGTCAAGGGCGGAATCCACCACGCCAGCCTCCTGCAGCTCCCGAATCAGGTGGTAGCAGGACTCGATGGTGGAGACACAGCCAGCTGCGGGCTGCCGCTTGAAG
>JAGBFT010000053.1 GCA_017936345.1 Spirochaetaceae bacterium | reverse complement strand
CCAGTCCGTCGCAGTAGTCGTCACGGATGAGCTTTGCCTTGCCGTCCACCATGGCGATGGCTCCCTCGTGGCAGGCTGTGACGCAAATCCCGCAGCCCGTGCATTTTTCTTCATCTATCTTGATAATTTGTCTGATCATAACGTGTTCTCCTGAATCCTTGGGAGCGACTTTTCTTGGAAGTCCTTCCCCAATAATTCTATGATAAACCATGATGGCAGACAATTCCGTTGGAATTCCAACAAATTAGTTTTTTTCTAAAAAAAGTCAAAAAAGAAAAGAGTACACTATATATAGGTATTTTATACAATTGTTACACATAATACACTATTTGTGGGATTGGGGTGTCTTGAAGAAATAAAACCTTTGCGGTAAGCTAGGCATCATGGAGATAATTAAACGTACAGGAAATTCAGAAGCCTATGATGGGCAGAAAATCATAAATGCCATTGCAAAGGCATTTGGCAGTACAGGAAAAGAGGTTTCTCGTCAAACATTGGAATCTCTTCTTGCCCTTGTGGAGCAAAAGCTTTCTAGGGAAGAGATTAAGTCTGTAGAGCGAATCCAAGACCTTGTGGAACAAAGTCTTATGGAGTCTGGTTTTTTTGATGAGGGAAAGCGCTACATTCTCTTCCGTCAAAAACGGTATGAGTTCCGTGTAGCTCGCCGTGAATTGATTTCTCACATACACCCGGATAGTGAGGGTGGGGATGGTGGGTTGGACAAGGTTCTTGCTTCCATCCAAAAGACATATCAAGAAGATGTCTATGCCCTCCACATCCTCAAGGCAAAGTTCATTTCCTTTTCCAAGGAAGACATGGGCCGTACAGAGCAGCTTTCCGCCTTGGTGCGGGCTGCATCAGAGCTGGTGAGCCCGGAGGCTCCCAAGTGGGAGTTTATTGCGGGGCGTCTTTTGAATCACTCCTTTCAGGAGAAGCTGCGTCAGGACATGGCCCAGCTGGGCATCAACAGCTTCTACGAGAAGATGGAGTATCTGGTAAATGAGGGCTTGTACGGAGATTATATTCTTCATGCCTATTCAAAGGCAGAAATTGTGGAGGCGGAGTCCTTCATTCAGAGCGAGCGGGACCACCTTCTGACCTTCTCCGCCCTTGACTTGCTGCTGAAGCGGTATGTCATCCGTACCCGCAAGCACATCCCAATGGAGACCCCGCAGGAAATGTTCCTGGGAATCTCCCTGCATCTGGCCATGAAGGAGCAGAACGACCGCATGGGCTGGGTGCGCCGCTTCTACGATATGCTTTCCAAGATGGAGGTGACTATGGCCACCCCCACCCTGGCCAATGCCCGCAAGCCCTACCACCAGCTTTCCTCCTGCTTTATCGATGTGGTTCCCGACAGCCTCGATGGTATCTACCGCTCCATCGACAATTTCGCCAAGGTGTCGAAATTTGGTGGAGGCATGGGTCTGTATTTCGGCAAGGTGCGCTCCACCGGCTCCTCCATCCGTGGCTTTGAGGGGGCAGCGGGCGGCATCATCCGTTGGATTCGCCTGGTGAACGACACTGCCGTGGCGGTGGACCAGCTGGGAGTCCGCACCGGTGCCGTGGCGGTCTACCTTGACGTGTGGCACAAGGACCTGCTGGACTTTCTGGCACTGCGCACCAACAACGGCGACGACCGCATGAAGGCCCACGACGTGTTCCCCGGCATCTGCTATCCCGACCTGTTCTGGAGGATGGCCAAGGAGGACTTGAACCAGGACTGGTATCTCATGTGTCCCCATGACATCTTTGTTATCAAGGGCTATCACTTGGAGGATTACTGGGGAGAGGAGTGGGAAAAACGCTATCTGGACTGTGTCCACGACAATCGTATTTCCAAGAGGGCCGTACTGTTGAAGGATGTGGTTCGTTTGATTTTGAAGTCCGCAGTGGAGACAGGAACTCCCTTTGCCTTTAACCGGGATATAATCAACCGTGCGAATCCCAATCCCCACACCGGCATGATTTATTGTTCCAATCTCTGTACCGAGATTGCTCAGAATATGAGGGAGGTTACTCATATTTCCACAAAAATAGAAACCGAGGACGGGGAAGAAGTTGTAGTAACAAGGACAAAACCCGGAGACTTTGTGGTGTGCAACCTTGCCTCCCTGAGCCTGGGTCACATCCCTGTAAAGGATAAGGCATACCTGTCATCAGTGGTAAAGACAGCCATCCGTGCCTTGGACAATGTGATTGACCTCAACTACTTCCCCCTGCCCTATGCCCAGCTTATGAGTCATTCCTATAGGGCAGTGGGACTGGGAGCCAGCGGCTGGCATCACCTTCTGGCAAAGAACTTCATCAAGTGGGAGAGCCAGGAGCATCTTGATTTTGCTGACGAGGTATTTGAAACCATCAATTTTGCTGCAATAGAGGCCAGCTCGGACATCGCTGCGGAAAAGGGCAGCTACAGCTGCTTTGCTGGCTCCGACTGGGACACCGGGGTATACTTTGCCAAGCGCAACTACAACTCCCCAGAGTGGAAGGAGCTGGCCAAGAAGGTTCACCGGCAGGGGATGCGCAATAGCTACCTGCTGGCCATCGCACCCACCTCCTCAACCAGCATCATCTCCAGCACCACGCCGGGAATCGACCCAGTGATGAAGCGGTGGTTCCTGGAGGAGAAGAAGGGCTACATGCTCACCCGCACCGCCCCCGACCTGTCCCCGGACACCTGGTGGTACTACAAGAGTGCCCACGAGATTGATCAGAGCTGGTCCATCCGCTCCTGCGGAGTCCGCCAGCGGCACATCGACCAGGCCCAGAGCATGAACCTGTACATCACCAACGAGTTCACCATGCGGCAGGTGCTGGACCTGTACCTGCTAGCCTGGGAGAGCGGGGTGAAGACCGTGTACTACGTCCGCTCCAAGTCCCTTGAGGTGGAGGAGTGCGAGAGCTGTAGCTCCTAGGCAGGATT
>JAGBFT010000052.1 GCA_017936345.1 Spirochaetaceae bacterium | reverse complement strand
TGGATGACAGTGGCGTTGTAGGGAGCCACATAGCCCTCCAGAATGCGGCTGGCACAGGTGAGCTTGTGGCCCTTGACGGAGATATTGTCCTTTACGGCGAAGGGAACACCCAGCAGGGGCTTGTCCTCCAAAAACTTTTTCAGGGCAGCCTCCCCTTCTGCCGCTGCCTGGGCACGGAGCTGGTCCGCCTCCTGAGCCCGGAGGATGGCATCGTCGTAGATTTCAAGGAAGGCGTTCAGGGGCAGCTCGGACTGGGAATCAGCATCAAAGACAGCCCGTGTCTCCTCCACCAGCTTCTGGCTGGTGATGGCACCGGCTGCCAAGGCATCCCGCACCCCTTGGATGGTCTGCATATTGAACTGGGACATGACTACGCTCCCTCCCCAAGCACCTTGGGCACACGGAAGTAGCCGTCAAGGAATTCCTCGGAAATCCTTTTCACATCGGGAATGTCCAGGCCCTTCACCACATCATCCTCCCGAAGTTTTTCGGACTGGGTGGAAGGATAGGCATCGTAGGGATTCTCGTTATGGGTAAACTCAGACAAAATATCAAAATATCCAACAATTTGGTCAACCTGCTGTCGCAGGGTGGTCAGGTCCGTGCTCTCCGGTGACAACCGGGACAGGTACAGGAGGGCATCAAGGGTTCCCTCATCAATCTTTCGACTCTCACTGCTCATATTAAATCCTTATTCTATGAATACTACTGCATTTTGGTGATTTGTTCAATAAACTTTTTATTTAGGAGGGGACACCCCCTCTACTGGTCAGCGGGCAAGGGGCTACAATGTCTTGTCCTTTGTCCTCCTAAAACCTCCCTTCCCCCTGCACCGCCAAGCCAGGTCGCTTGCTTACAATGAGGATTTCGTTGTTTTCGTAGACGATGGGAATCTCTTTCACAGTTGCTCCAAACCTACCATGAGCGATTGCACTTGATCAATAGTAAGACATAATACATCGACAATTTCTTCAGGAGAATGACCTCCTGTAAAATGATAGAACGCTTGAAATTTCTGGTCAAGGGCTGAAAGCTTGGTGGCAGGTTTAATCCTGATTCAATGTAATGTAACGATGAAGAACCCTCTCAGTTGCTTGCTGGTGAGCTAACAATAAGTCTCGGCTGATTCTATTTATTAGAGTTTTGGTCTCGCTGTCAGTTGTATATTTTGGTGTAAAAAGGTCTACAGGTTCCACCTGCAATGTGGTGGCGATACTTGCTAAGGTATCAGGATGAGGCCATTTGTTTCCCCGCTCTATGTCGCTGAGAAACGGAATTGAAATGTTGGCCTCGTAAGCCAAGTCAGCTTGGGATAATCGCCGTATCTTACGAAAATACTTGATGTTTTGGGAAAGCAATTTCCGAATATCAGAACCAGTCATCTTAATAATCCATTCTAAAAGTATGTTTTAATTTTAACTATTAGATTGACAGGAACACAAACATCTATTAGAATTGTAACTATAATTCTATTAGATTACTTTGGAGGTGATTATGAACTCTATTTTAACTTTGGAAACTTTGAATATTCTTTCTCTGATTCAAGAGGAGAGTGAAGCAGCTTCACAATTTATATTGCCTGACGGATGGGGATATCCGCCTGGATGTAGTGATTGTTCTGGCGGTAGTTGTTCAGGTGGTTGTTCAAGGATGTGTGATTAAATAACACGGATGGATATTTATAACCACTAATTTGTACTGGAGTAGGAAATTAATTACTACTCTAGGATAAACTAAAAGCATCAGATACTTATTGATTTTGATAATCCTGCAGGATTTTATCTAGCAGGATTATCAATTTATTTTTTTCATGGAGAAATATATGAACGAACACCGCCACTACTCTCCTTCTATTTGCGTTACACACAGATGTAACCTTAATTGTGTCTACTGTTATCAACAACATGATCAATCTAAGATGTCCTTTGAAACAGGAAAAGAAGTGATGAAAAAGATTTTTGCTTCTGTTCCCGAAGAATGTGACGATATCCACATTGGATTCATAGGCGGGGAACCCATGCTAGAATTCGAGTTGATACGTGATATTTGTGAATACACCTGGCAGAGACAGGCAAGTAAACCATACATCTTTTTTGCTACTACCAACGGAACCATCCTTACGGAGGAGATGAAACAATGGCTTATCTCAAACATTCAACGTTTTAAGTTGCAATTAAGTCTTGATGGCAATAGGGAAACACAAAATTTCAATCGGTCAAACTCTTTTGACAAGATAGATATCCCCTTCTTTCAAAAATATTATCTTGATCAAGGGGTAAAGATGACTGTTTCAGAATATTCTATCCAGCACTTTGCTGAAAATGTTAAATTTATCCACTCATTAGGTTTTGATGTTCATGGTTCAAACTTAGCGGAAGGTAATTTTGAGTGGGACAACGACAATAACCTTAAAATTCTTGCAGAACAGTTAACAGAATTGGTGGATTTTTATGTAGCTCATCCAGAAATCAAACCATGTCAATTACTAGATAAAACCTTAGCTTTTTGTGAACAAAAGATAACTGTAAGAAAAAAATATTGTGGCATTGGATATGGAGCAAATTTCTTTGACTATGACGGTACAGAGTATCCTTGTCCATATTGTACACCGATGACTTTTACTAGTCAAGAATTGGATTCTATTCAGAAGACAGATTTGCAAATGATGACAATTTTATTGATGAAGACTGTTATGAAAACTGTTACTTATATCCAGTATGTTCCTCCTGTGCGGGAAATAATTATTTACAAACAGGGAAGTTTAATAAACATGAAAGGAGTAAATGCAGAGTAAATAAATTGACTGCTTTGTTTATTGCTGAATTACAAGCCCAGAAAATTATCCGTAAACAGGATGACATGGATGAGAATATGAGGTATTGGACTATAGAGGCTATTAAACAGATTAGAAATTCCTATTTGGAAGAAATGATTTTCTTCTTAAGATAGGCATTGATTTATCTTATTCTTTTCAATGGAGGATACATATAATAAATGGTCAGTTGAAAGAAATTGTTGATCGTGCGGAAAAGTTTGATGAGTAAGATTCAAGATATTGTATAACAGAATATGGAAGATTTGTTGAGTTCTTAATACAGGAAATATAAGAAAGAAGGGATGGAGGTTTGAAAATGGGAAGATGTATTTATGGGCCTTGTGGTGACTGTGAGCATTATGAAGGAGCTGGTACTTGTTATATGTATGAGCCAGACGATCATATGATAGAAGGGCCTAATGGTACTATAATTGATGAGGATACTGGTGATATTTTTAAAGATGACGGACCTAATGGCTGGAAAAAGATTGGTAATGTTGATGACGAAGGGTATGAAAATTTCTCTCGTGGCGACGATGACGATGACGATGACG
>JAGBFT010000051.1 GCA_017936345.1 Spirochaetaceae bacterium | reverse complement strand
GGAGCGATATCTTGCCGCCATACGGAATCTGGGCAAGGATGAGGTGGAGGACATGAAGAGGAACGGCCCCGATCCCCTGGAGGTCATCTGCCACAACTGCGGCAGCGTCTACCACATCCCCGTGGCAGAGCTCTGATTTCACAAGGCCACGGAGTGGCATTTTCCAGCTGCTGCGTGGCTGATGAGACTGGTATGTGGGGACAAGCAACCTCCAGCGAAATCCGTTGGCGAGGGCTTTTTGTTTAGTTGGGGGTAATTGCCAGAGAGCCGAGATAGGTCACCTGGCTGTAGACCGGTGTCAGGGAAGGACTCATCCCCGTGGAAACGGCGTACAAGGCCACGTACCAGGTGGCAGTGGAATAGCTAGCAGTAAAATAAACATCCGCTTGGCCTTCCCTGGGAACAGAATCAGGTGAATCATCACCTGCTGTTGCACTAAAAGAAAATGTTTTGTCGTCTACACTGCGCAAAGGGATACCAATACCAGTTCCATCAATGGTGACAGCAGCAGGATATAAATATTTTCCAGGAGACTGAGGATCTTCAGTTTGGTTGGAAAGACGAATAGACACTTCTTTGATTGAGTCTGAAGCAGAAACAAGATTTGCTGTAGTTAGCTCCGCTGTAGTCAGGGACTGATAGCCCCAGTCAATCAACCTTCCAATTCCTTGGTCGCTATACTCTGTATCAATGTTTTCAATAGTAGTTTTATGGGACAAAAGCTGGGTTGGACTATTATAAATCTTATAGTATACCGAGGTTCCTTGGAATATTTCTCTACTTTCACTATTCATAGAGGTTACGAATGAAACGAATTCATTGGAAGGATCATTGCTTATACTGGCTGCCTCGTCAATAAAATACCTTGAGATTGGTGGATTAAGGTAGTAAAAAGTATCGAGTCCACAGGCTGAAAGTAGAAACAATAAAAAAAGCCAGCAAGGTTTTGACAATGATTTTTTCACACCGAAAATAATACCCTACTGGCTTTCTTTTATCAAGACATTCAATCTAAAAATCTTTTTGTATTTTAAGACTACTGGACTTTACCCTCGATACGCAACGCAATAAGGCGTGACTCTGCAAGACTTGTCCAAGAATCAGAAGGATAGTTGTCCCTCAGGCTTGTGTAGTTTTCTGCAGCTGCGGCATAGTCAGCCTTGCCTTCATACAAGCGTCCAAGGCTAAAAAGCACATGAGGCTCAAACCCACAGTCTTCAGTTGCAATGGCAGCCCTATAGTAATCGATGGCAGCATCCACATCAGCAAGTTCTTCTGAACAAACCGCGGCATTGTAATAGGAAATTGCCGCAGTATATCCTGCATCCTTGGCAGCCGCAGCTTTTAACCAGCACTCACGAGCTTCACTCCATTTTTCCTGGCTAAAGTAAATCTCGGCTGCTGCCATATTGGAACGAATTCCAACAATATTGCCTGCATTGCTTTCTGCCAACTCTAAAACCTGTGGCAGGGCAACATCACTAGCAACCGTTGCAGAGGACTCATCGGCCTTGGACAAGGTATAGATAATACTATCCAGCTGATTCAATCCCTTCTGGTGGGAAGAAGTTGTCATTGTAGAAATAACTCCACCGATAATAGCTACAAGGATAAGTCCTACAATTAATCCAATGAACAGAACACGATACTTTGTCAAACCATTGCCAACCTTTTCTGCAAGGGTCTTTTTTTCTTCTGTATTCTTTTCAGCCATATATGCTCCTTACATTAACGGATATGCAGCTCGTTCAACAAACGAGAAACATAGGTCCGCTGAATTCCTAAAATCTTTCCAGCTTCTGTCTGATTCCAAGAGGTCTCATCAAGAATCTGGGTAATGTATGCTTTCTTGAATTTATTTACAGCGGTTTTTAAGGTTCTATCCTCGCCACCTAAATCAAGGTCATACATAATTTCGTTTTTTCCATTTTCCTGCTGAACAACGGTACTAACTGAATGCAGCCGTAAATCATCAGCACGAATAATGGGTGGTTTTCCCAAAACACAGGCTCGTTCAATGGTATTTTCCAACTCACGAACATTACCCGGCCAATAGTAAGAGTACAGAGACTCCATAGCCTCTTCAGAAAAACCAACAAAATTTTTCTTTACCTCACTACTGAATTTATGACAGAAAAACAAGGCCAAGGGCTCAATATCTTCCTTTCTGTTCCGTAGCGGGGGAATATTCAAAGGCAGGACATTCAATCGGTAATACAAATCCTGACGGAACTTACCTTCCTGCACCATAGTCTCCAAATCACGGTTTGTGGCGGCTATAATCCGCACATCCACAGATATTGTTTTACTGGAGCCAACCTTTTCAAAGGTTTTGGATTGCAAAACACGCAGTAATTTTGCCTGTAAATCCAAGGGTAGTTCTCCCACCTCGTCCAAAAAGATGGTTCCTCCGTTCGCAAGTTCAAAACGACCAATCCTGTCGCTTACTGCATTGGTAAAAGCACCCTTTACATGGCCAAAGAGCTCACTTTCCAGTAGTTGCGGAGAAAGGGCCGCACAGTTCACCCGGACAAAGGGTTTGCTTGACCTATCACTTTTTAGATGAAGCTGTTCGGCAAACAACTCCTTCCCCACACCACTTTCTCCAAGAATCAAAACAGAAATATTTGCCTGTGCCACCTCATCAAGGGTACTCACCAAATCCTGCATTACGGAACTATTCGCCAAAAAGGTATGATATTCGCCACCTAAATTAATTCTGTTTCGTAGTATGCTATTTTCATCCTGGACTGTTTTGAACCTTCCCGCCACCTCATAGGCCATACCAGCTTGAGCACAAAGAAGTTCAAGAATACCCAAATCAGACTGGGTGAATTTTTGTCCTTGGGTCTTGTTAATCAACTGAATAACACCCACACAGGAATTTTTTACCCTCATGGGAATTGCAATCATGTTTTCAGTTTTATACCCTGTACTATCTTGAACCTTAATAAAAAAACGATGGTCATGTTGAACATCATTAATAATAAGGCTCTTGTTGTTTTTAAACACCCAACCGGCAATGCTATTGTTGATGTCAACAGGAATGGTCATTGCCTTTACACCAGCAGGCCCCAAGGCAATTCTAAAGTTCAAGACAGAATTTCCCTGACCGGGCAAAAACAGGGAAGAAGACTCACATTCGACAAGACGCATTGCCGATTCAAGGATATAAACCAACAATGCGTCAAAGTCTGAATAGTTTGAATTTATCAAGGAATTTATTTCGATGAGAGTCTTGAGTCTGTCTATTTCAAAAGTCTCAGAATTCATCCCCAAATTATTCTTTAGTTGTTCTTATTCTTAAGAAGATCTCCGAGAGTGAAAGCACCATCGTTGTCATCATCACTAGAAGACATATCCTGGGAAATCTCCTCCCGCTGCTGCTTACGCTTGAATTCCTTGACGGAGAAGGCGGCCTTCTGCTTGTCAGGGTTCACGTCAACCACATACACGTTGATTTTGTCACCCACGTTGTACTTCTTTACGGCCTCTTCAAAGGTCTCCTCGCGGCTCTCGCTCAGATTGGACTTGTTGACCAGCCCCTCGATGCCACCGGGAGCACGTACAAAGATTCCAAAGTCAGCGATGGATACAACCTCACCTTCAAAGGTAGACCCTGGCTTGTATGTAGCACAGAACTGCTGCCATGGGTCTTCGGAAAGCTGCTTGACACCAAGGCGGATGCGATGGTTTTCGGAGTCACTCTCGATAACGATAACCTCAATCTCCTGATTTACGGTCAACTCGCTGCCTGGATGCTTAACCTTCTTAGTCCAAGAGAGGTCGTCCGCATGAAGGAATCCGTCAATACCGTCCTCCAACTCGACAAATGCACCGACATTCGTAATCTTGACAACCTTCCTTGTAAGGCGTGTTCCAACAGGATACTTTTCTGTGATGGAATTCCAAGGATTGTCAGTAACCTGCTTTAATCCCAAAGATACACGACCACCCTGGATATCGTAACCCAGAACCATGCACTCCACTTCATCACCAATCTTTACCATGTCAGAAGCCTTGTTAATCTTCTTGACCCAAGAGAACTCGCTGATGTGAGCCAAGCCCTCGATTCCTTCTTCCAACTCAATGAAAGCACCAAAATCAGTAAGCTTGGTAACGGTTCCCTTTACAACATCATTGATGTGATACTTGTCCTCAAAATGCAACCAAGGATCTTCGCTAAAGTGCTTCAATGACAAATTGATGCGCTTTTCTTCCGGATCAAGACGGATAACCTTCAACTCGATTTCCTGCCCCTTCTTTACAAAATCCTTGGGCCGGGTAACATGACCCCAGCTCATGTCATTGATGTGGAGCAAGCCGTCAAAACCACCCAAATCGATGAAGGCTCCAAAGCTGGTAAAACTCTTTACAGTTCCCTTGACGGTATCTCCGATAGAAACATCATTGAAGAATGCCTCACGATTTGTTTCCATCGACTCCTCAAGGTACTTGCGGCGGTTTACAACCACATTCGCCTTGTTCTCGCTGTAAAGACGCTCAACATAGAACTTACCGGTAAGACCCAACAGTTTCTCCGCCTTCTCAACCTTCTGGCTGTCAGACTGACTGATGGGGAGGAATGCCTTGATTCCACTACCAAGGTTTACGTCATATCCCCCCTTAACAACCTTCTCAATAGTTCCTTCAACAGGAGTCTTATCATTCAAGGCCTGTCGTAGACTCTTCCAAAGCTGCTTGACATCAGCCTTCTGCTTGGACACTACAACATGACCATGCTTGTTTTCTTTCTTTTCTAGAACAACGGCAACGGTGTCACCTACTTCAGGCAAGTCTGTAAATTCTGTGGTAGAAATCATTCCTTCTGACTTGCAACCGACATCGACATAAACATAATCGGAGGTAACCTGAACTACGATACCGTCTACTAACTGACCTTCTTCAAGAGACTCAAAGCTTTTGAGCGTCTCTTCCTGCAATTGTGTCTGAATGTTCCCTTTCTGGGTCTCATTCCTTTCCACTTCCATCTGATCCATAACAAACCCTTAATTGTGAATTTTACGGATTATTATCTCACAAACCTGCTCAATCGTCAAGTCCGATGTATCGATATATGTAGCATCCGCTGCAATTTTAAGGGCTCCTTCAGCCTTGGCCTTGTCTATTTCATCACGCTGACGGATGGTTTCCTTTATTTCCTCCAAAGAGAGATTGCTCACCCCCTGATTGAAGCGGCGCAGAGCCTGCACATCAATAGAAGCATCAAGGTAGAACTTGTGCTCCGCATCGGGAAAAACCACCGTTGTCATGTCCCTTCCCTCACATACAATGCTGAGAGACCTGGTTATGTGGCGAATCTTTTCGTTTACGATGTGTCGAAGAGGTATTATGGAAGAAACGTGGGCTGTGTGGGCATCAACCTCATCGGTGTGGAGCAAATCCTCCACATCCTCCCCATTGATTACAAGACGGGAGTTCACGTAATCAATGTCCAAAGACTGGGCCAGTCCGATTACCTCCTGCTGATTTTCAATGGAAATTCCTGAGCGCAACAGAGACAGCGTTATACCACGATAAAAACTGCCAGAATTCAAAAAGGTAATGTTCAATCTGTCTGCAATGATTTTTGCAACAGTACTTTTTCCGCAACCAGCGGGACCGTCTATAGCTACAACCATTATGACCTCCTAAGAAAATAACCTGGCTACACTATACCTAATTTTTGTTGCACAATGCAATGAGTTCCGCCACGGCCGTGCTGTCCAATTCTCTAAAGCCACCTTCTGGTATGGAGTCCAAACCCAAATTACCAATACGAACCCGGGTGAGCCGCCGAATGGGGATTTCAAAGTGTTCAAAGACACGGCGGATTTCCCGGTTCTTTCCCTCGATGAGAACTACAACCAGCCGCCGGGGATGAACGAGACGAGCTTCCAGACAGCGGTAGAAAACCCCTTCAATGCGGATTCCACGACAAAATTTATCCACCAGTTCCTTGGGAATGGACTGGGTTGCATCTACCACATATTCCTTTTCTATCTGGGAAGAGGGGTGGGATACTTGGGCAGCAAAATCTCCATCGTTGGTAAAAAGAACCAAGCCTTGGGAAAACATATCAAGGCGGCCTACATTGTAAAGTCTCTCCTTAAAATGAGGAGCCAATAGTTCGGCGGCAGTGGAGCGACCTTTTTCGTCAGCTAGGGAGCACACATAGCCGGCAGGCTTATTCAAAAGAATGTACCGTTTTTTTCTTTCCACGGACACAGGCCTTCCGTCAAAACACACCTCGTCTGTGGGCAACACCTTTGTACCTGGAGCAGTCACCACCTGTCCATTAACTGCGACTCGCCCCTCTGCAATTAAAGCTTCACAAGCACGGCGGCTGGCAATCCCGCTGTGGGCAAGAAACACCTGAAGTCGCATTCCCTTTTCCTCAGTAGAATCCTTTGTTGCAGGATTTTGGGAGACGGCATCCAGCGGGGGCATTTTTTGAGAGCCTGAGCCTTGCAAACTAGTTGTCTTCTTTACAAAACGGGAAGCGGAATTATCTTGCAAGCTCAAACCTCTCACTTTCAGTCTCATCCAATCGAGGCAGGTCTGCAATGCTATTGAGACGGAATAGCTGTAAAAAGTCCTTGGTGGTACCAAACTGGACAGGCTTTCCGGGAATATCCTTTTTGCCGACTTCCTTGATGAGATTTCGTTCCAGCAGAATACGAATCATGTTGTCTGCAGAAACTCCACGGAGGGCTTCAATTTCGGCACGGGTAATGGGCTGGGAATAGGCAATGATGGCCAAGGTTTCCATAGCGGCACGGGAAAGCTTGCCCTCGCTCTTCTTGCCATATCGTTCTTTCAAAAAATGCCACAGGTCTTTTTTGGGAGTGAGAGACCACCCTCCCCCAATCTGCACCAATTCAATACCCGAATCCTCTGCCAAGTATTTTTCCCTTAGCTTGTCCAAGGCAATCCTTACCACATCCTCAGACAGCTCGGAAATTCTTGCAAGATTTTGCTCTCCTTGAGGTTCTGACTCTAAAAAAAGAATAGCTTCTACGAGTGCTGTTTCCTTATCCAACTGAATCTCCATTATGCCGCCTCGTAGGGGCAAATTTTAATGTCACCAAACATCTTGTTTTGATAAATACAGGCTACCTTGAATTTTACAGCTTCTAAAATTGCCATAAAGGCACAAACTACATCAAGGACATTTCCCTTTCGTGTGATTAAATCTGTAAAAAAACATTCTCCCTTTTCTTCAAACAGCTCGTTCATAAGGGTTATTTTTTCATTGACTGAAATCTCTTCATATAAGTCCAGGATTTTTTCAGACGAATAGGACGAAACCAGCCCCTTGAAAATCCTTTGCATATCCTGCAGCAAGTCCCATGTGTCAAGCTTTTCCCACAGGTTCTCTTCCTCAAAGGGCAGATGGCGTTGAATCTTTCTTCGCTCAAAGCTCCAGTCGGCCTCATCCTCTTTTTCCTCCATCAGGGCAGAAAGCTTTTTAAACTTCTGGTATTCAATGAGCTTTTCCACCAGCTCCTGACGGGGATCCTCCAATTCATCTTCGCCAAAGGAAATTTCAACAGGCAGGAGCATTCGTGACTTGATGTATAACAAATCGGATGCCATGGAGTAAAAATCTGTGAGATTTTCCAAGTCTGGAGTAACGGCAAAATCCAAGTATTCAAGGAATTGCTCTGTAATCTGTCCTATTGGAATATCGTAGATATTCACCTCGTTCTTTTTAATCAAAAACAAAAGCACATCCAATGGACCGTCAAAGTCATCCAATGTAAAACTTCTTCCGTCCTTATCCTGTTGTTTTTGTTCTGTCAAGGATGTTGCTATTGCCTGACTCATATCTGCCTCCCAAACAAGTCAGAATATCACTGAAGCCTTTCTATTTCCTGATGAGGAAGAGATTCCAAGCATTCTGTATAAAATGACCTGTCTATACTTAAATCGGCATTCTGTAAAAAAACTTCAAGCATGGGAACAAGAACAAAGGCCCTCTCCTTCATTCGAGGGTGAGGGATAGTCAAGTCCCCCTCCTGCACCCGCTGATTTCCAAACAGCTCTATGTCAATGTCCATAGAACGAGGACCGTTGGAAAATTCCTTGCTTCTATCCCGCCCCAGTTGGGCTTCCACCCCATGGATAAAATCCAGCAGTTCCCTGGGACTGCCAGCAAATCTGCCTGCCACCACCATGTTATAAAAATCCTCTTGCTCCTCGTAATACATGGGCGCCGTACGATAGAGGCTTGAAGACTGCAATCCTACCACCCGTTGAGCCAACAAGTGGCAGGCAGCCTCCAGCAACTGGCGGGGCGATTGGTTCTGGTAGCTACGATTTGAACCAAGCCCCAGAACAACCACGGAATTTTCTCCCATACTAGAACAATTCATCGGGAATTGGTGGAACAGAACCGGAAGCTGATGTTCCAGCACCAACTCCAGCCGGGGCAGCATTTGTGCCAGCAGGAACTCCTGCAGGCCTTGCAGCCGGAGCCTCAGATGCGGTTGCAGAAGGAGCCTTCCCCGGGTCACCGGAAGCTGCCTTTCCAGACTTGGACCTAGCCTCTTTTTCGTCCTTGCCCTTCAATGCCTGGCCGGGGAACATTTTTTCCCTCAGCCTGACTTCAATATCCTTGGTAAAGTCTGGATTTTGCTCCAGAAACATAAGGGCATTTTCTCTCCCCTGACCCACCTTTTCTGTTTCTGTGGTATACCAGGCTCCCTTTTTGTCAATGAGGCCATACTTTACAGCCCCATCCAACAAGCTGGACATGGCAGAAACACCCTTTCCAAAGTAAATATCCAGCTCCACCTTTCTAAAGGGAGGAGCCACCTTATTCTTTACAATCTTGACACGCACCCTGTTTCCAACAGCATCTTCGGCACCCTTTGCATCAATGGATTCAATGCGACGAATTTCCAAGCGAACAGATGAATAGAACTTCAAGGCATTACCACCGGTGGTTGTTTCCGGGTTTCCAAACATAACACCGATTTTCATACGAATCTGGTTAATAAATACCAAAATGCACTTTGACTTTCCAATGATGGCGGTGAGTTTTCTCAGGGCCTGGCTCATAAGCCGGGCTTGCAGGCCCATGTGGGAATCCCCCATGTCACCTTCAATCTCCGCTTGAGGTGTAAGGGCTGCAACGGAGTCCACAACAATAATGTCTACAGCACCAGAACGCACCAAACTTTCTGCAATTTCCAGGGCCTGTTCTCCCGTATCCGGCTGAGAAACCCACAACTCATCGATGTTTACACCGAGATTCTTGGCATACACTGGATCCAGGGCGTGCTCAGCATCGATAAAGGCTGCAATTCCCCCCATTTTCTGGGCCTCAGCAATGGCATGGAGTGCCAAGGTGGTTTTTCCAGAGGATTCCGGACCGTACATCTCAATGATGCGGCCCTTAGGGTAACCACCTACTCCCAGGGCTTCATCCAAAAGAATCGAGCCAGAGGGAACAACTTCTATACCGGAGGCATCGGCACTAGTACCCAACTTCATCAGGGAGCCAGAGCCAAACTGCTTTTCAATTTGAAGACGAGCGGCCTCCAAAGCCTTCATTTTTTCCGACATATCTGACGGAACATTCATTTCTACTGTCATCTTTGCCACCTTTATTTTCCTCCCGTATATATTATAGGTGTGAACAACAAATTTTCGTCGATTTTTACGGAAAAATATTATTGTTTTTTATTTAATTAAATGCAACAGGGAAAGGAGAATTTTATTTGAAAAAGAGTCTTGTTTTTGTAAAACAGCTATCCGAGCCCTACAAACTGCTACCATCCCGTGGCTGATACACAGACTTGCCACTGACAAAGAGCTTTCCGTCCTCCCTCACCCCAATACGTCCTAAAACCTGTAGTGGCAGGGCGGAGTCTATGTCCATGGCTTGCTCAAACACCAACGGAACAATTCCTTCTACACGCTGAAGATTTTCATAACCCACCAGAAGGTCGCAGGTAAATCCATTTTCACCAGCCTGGGCATTGGTAATGCGACCCTTCCAGACAACCCAACAATTTAGGTACAAATAGGGGTCTTTTATCACTTCAAGATAGGGAATATTGTCGCTAAAAGAATCAAAGCTTGGTTCCTTTAGATATTGCATCAACATCTGCACATTTTGCTTGATGGCAGTAGAGGCATTGGAATTGAGTATCCTATTTATTTCGATTTGTGCCGCATTGTCCCGATGCTGCTGAAACAAGGAACGAGCCGCATCATAGGCTTCATTTACTTGCCGTGCATTGAGGATGTACCTGTAAGCCTCACCAGACAAGTCCTCTTGCAAGGCATTATTCCTTTGGTCAACGGACAGTACAAAGGCAGACAAATCTGCCCGGGGCTGAATGGGATTTGCAAGAGCACTAAACTTTGCTGCAAGGAAACCGGCATAGCCTACGGCTACCACAGAAACAAGCATGAGCAAGAGTTTGAAAAAGGGATGCATTCCCAAGGGGGGATAGAACTTTCTTGCCCCACCAGAAACGACAAACTCATTGAGAAGATCCTGACTCCTTGCTTTTTTTTCAATCACTGCCAAAGCTCGCAAGGCTAGACGATTCTTTGGCTCCAAGGCCAGTACATCCAGGTAGTAGTTGATGGCCCTATCTGTTTCCCCCCTGCGTAAAAAAAGGGCTGCCTGGGCAAGGATTATACGAGAATCAGAAACAGTAAGTCTTCTTGCAGCATCAAAATAGCTATTTGCACCGGCCCTATCATCCTGATACAAACAAGCTGTTCCAAGATAATAGTAGAAGTCAACACTATCCCTATACTCATCTTCATGTTGTTCCAGCAGGGTTATGACATTGAAGAATTTTCGTGCATAGAGAAGCCTACGAGCAGTTTTAAGGGGTCCAGCAGACTTGGACATACTTAAAGCCGCCTTACTTTTTCCAAAATGGCATCCAACTCTCCATTAAGCCGCAAAAGTTCGTTTCTATCTATGTTTTCCGGATCCTCTTCCAGCTTTCTAATTCGGTCTAACAAGTCATTGATGTATCGCATATTCAGCATACTGTCAGTTATGTCACCTACAGTATATACAACACCATCCTCATCAGTATAAACAATCTCATCTCCATCTGTTGAGGTACCTGACCCTTCCTTTTTGCCTAGGAACTGGGCTGAAGGAGGAACCTTGGACTTTGCGGCAAGCGCAATATAAAAGGTAACGGAGCTCTTTGTCGCCGGGGTTAAGGACATCGTGTTCCACAAAGCACAAACAGCGGAGTTATTGTAGGAGAAAACGGAATTAAAGGTTCTTCCTGCCTTTGTATTTGGTATCCAACCATCCGCCGTCACCACATCCTTATTGGCGAGGGCAACTAGCCTTGGGCTGGAAATTCCATTCCCGTCAAAAAGAAATTGAATGGATTCATTGCCATTGGTGGAACGAACCCACTGCAGCAGAGCCATCTCCGTAAAGGTTTCTTCTGTACTGACATAGGGGTAACGGGCGGTTACAAAGTGGATGCCGGAATTTTCCCCTAAAAGAGTATCAAAAACACCCTTTAGTCCTACATTTACTGCAGATGAGGAGATGTTTTCCAGTTCAACTTCTATCTTAACAAGACCCTGTTCTACACCTGAAAACTGTGGAAGAAAAGACAGATTCATACTGACGTTCAACTTGTCCTTTACACGATAAACCAATCCAGCCCCCAAATCACTTTCTGTAGAACGCATGGATGAAACAGAATCACGACGCAACCGATAAACCGCATCATCAAGCAACAAGCTGAAATAAGTAGTGGCATAATCATCATGGGAAACGAAAAAGTCAGTACGATTTCTGGAGTTTTCTGGAGCATAGGCGAGACTAAAGGAGCCTCCATCAAGTGAAACCTGAAGAACAAAGTCTCCCTGACGTTTTTCTATTTTGTTGGCCGAGACAAAGGCCAAGGCATTACATAAAATCAAAACAAGTGAAACAAACTTCAGCTTCTCCATTATTTTTCTCCCCCAAGAGACCTTTCCTCCAACAACCTTTGAAGCTCATCCGCCTTTTCCCGTAAGGCTTCCAGCTCAGGATATCGTGTTATTGTTCCCAACACGCCCTCTTCCAAAACCACATCCGGGTATCCACTTTTTTCTGTAGGAGCAGGTTCTTCTGTCTTTTCTTCGCTAGCAATAGCACCAGCGGTCGCTATGTCAGCAGCTATACGACGTGCCTCACCTGCAGAAATCTGCAACCGCTCATTCTCATCTTCCAGCTCAGCAATACGACGAGCCTGAGCCGCATTCTGGCCTTGCAGAACATCTACCGTTGCACGCATTTCCTGTATGTCAGAAAAGCTCTTGGACAGCTGATCTTGAAGTCCCATGGAATCCTCAGACTGATATTTTCTCAGTTGCTTTTCGTAATCTTCCTTTGCGGCAAGATATTCTTCCCCTGTTACACGCAGCAAATAGAGCAGCTTCTCTTCCCGTTCCGCCTGTGAAATGGCCAGGAGCCTCTCTTCTGCTTCTGGAGTTCGCTCTCCCAAAGGAAATTCATCCACCAGTCGCTGGTACAGGACCTTGGCAGAGGCGTAATTATACTCATTGAAAAAAGATTCGGCGATATAAAAAATTGCAGAAGGATAAAAAGCACTTTCAGGATAGGTGTGGCAAAAATCAGAAAACTGAGAAATGGCATCCTGGTATCTACCGGAAGAATAAAGAGCCCTTCCGTATTGATATTCCACCAAGGGATAGAATTCCCCTTCTGGATAATGGGTCATATAGTACTGGCAATCCTGAATGGCGGAAGCATACTCTTGACTATACATTTCAGACAGTATAAGCAGATACCAAGCCTCCTCGCTGGCAGCCCCGTACCCCACTGCCTTGCGCAAAAAGAATAATGCGGAGACCCAATCTTCATTACGAAAAGCCTCGTACCCTTGAAGCATGGAAAGAGTTTGCTCATCGGTGTCCTCTGCCCAAAGAGTATTGACCGGCAAGCAGAATACCAGGCAAAGTAATATCAATAAATAAATGATTCTTTTCCTCATCAGGTACTTTTCTCCCATCTAAAAATCACAAAGTCAAAGTTCCATTAAAAAATGACGACCCTGATACTAGTATATCGGCACCTTTGTCGATTACCAAACCTGCAGTTTCTGTATTTATTCCACCATCTACAGAAATCAGGTAATTGAAGCCATTCTCCTCACGAATCCTTTTTAACAATGCAATTTTTTCCGCAGCGCGGGGAATAAATTCCTGTCCACCAAAGCCGGGGTTTACCGTCATTACCAGAACAAGGTCCACATAGGGCAAAATTTCTTCTATCGCACTGACGGGAATCGAGGGCACGATGGAAATGCCAGCTTTTTTTCCCAGCCGACGAATGGAAGCCATAACACGATGGTGGTGAACAGTGGCTTCCCAATGAATGGTAATATAATCGGCTCCAGCGGCAGCAAAGGTTTCTATTTGGGTTTCAGGATGCTCCACCATGAGGTGAACATCAAAGGGCAAGGAGGAATGGGGGCGCAAAGACCTTACAATAGGCTGCCCAAAGGTAATTTGAGGCACAAAGGTTCCATCCATTACATCAATATGAACCAAATCGGCTCCCTTTTCTTCCATGTACTCAAAAGATTTTTCCAAGGAGAAAAAATCTGCAGAAAGAAGAGAGGGGGCCAGCAACACTTGCTTTTTAGGTGAATTTGAAGTATCCATGATTATCAAATAGTAGCAAATGATAATGAATATGTAAATACTTCCATATTTAAGCCTACTTGAATATGGATATTTTCCAAAGGATTACAGTGAATTGCCATCCTAAAATTTGAACTTTTACATTATTTCTTTAATTCATTGGTGAATTTTTATTAAAAGTTAAAAAAAACAGGGACTGATACCTTGACTTAAAATGGCAAAACATACTATAAATGTTCCCCACTTTTGAAAAAAAATGTAATTGACTAAAAAATAGATATTTGTATAATGATAAGTGTAGCTATGAGTACTCGACCAAACAACGGCCTCTCCCAAGCATACGAACTTTTAAAGGAAGGCAAGCCTGCTTTGGCAAAGCCACTGCTAGAGGATGCTTTGGCAGATGACCTGGACAACAAAGAGATTCTGTTTACCATCCGGTGCGCCAATTTTTGGAAGGAAGAGCTTCAAGTTGTAGAGCACATCCTTCTTCCCTTTGAAAAGGGAGAGCGGATTATCGAGGGATGGAAACGCTTTGTGACAGTTATTGCAGACATGATGCAAGAAAGTTGTGAAGCCAGTTTCTATGTTGTGCGGCGGGGAATTTTCACACTTGCATTGGAATATTACCAGCAGCACTTGGAGGATCCCCAGCAGATTTTACGTGCCGAGGCATATCGCAAGGCAGCCTTTTGCCACAAACAATTGGGAGCCTTTGAGACGGCGTTGACATACCTAAAGGAAGCCAATACCTTGTTGGACAATATAACCAAGAGGGAGGATGCCGCTCCGATTTTGGCCGAGATGGCAGATTGTTATGCCCTCTGTGGCCAGGATAATTATGCCAAGGTGTTTTTTAGAGAGGCATTTTTTCTTGGAGCCAATAAGATTGACTTTATTTTCCTTGACTCCGAATTGATTTACCGGTTGGTGGAGCTAGTAAGGCAGTTTGGCTATCCAGACCGTGTAATGAAAGAATGGATTCCTGTATACGGAGTTTTGTATGGGGTGCTCAATATCAACCGCCCATTGAGGCCCATTGAGTTCAGCAACTTGAAGCGGGATATAACGAGTCTTGAAAACGAGATTCAGTCTTCCACCAGCGAGATTTCTTTGCTGGTTCCAAGACTTATCAATAAGTATTTTTGGCTTATTGATTACTATATGTATATAAATGACGACAGAGAAAAAATCAACGACACTCTGCGTCGGATACGGCTGCTTAACGAAGATGTGTACAAAAAATACACAATGTAGCGATAGGTGGAGAAAATTTAGTTTCAATGAAACAGGAGTGATATATGTCTGAGGAATTGGTGAAATCTGTACAGGAAATGTTAACTGAAGAGAAATGGACACGAGCCGCTATCAGTAATTATTCAAAGAATAATTTTATTGAGCTGGCTACCATTGTGGAAAATGCTCGAAATGAAAATTGCATCGATGAAATAAAAGCCGTCTGTGACGAGCATTTGTCACACACAAAAAATAGCATTATAGCCCTCTACATTTCTGGTATGCTGGGGCTCAAAAAAGGAACCTTAGACAATTCCTCCTTGGTAAGTCTTGTTGAGATTTTCCAAGACAATCATAAGGCCAACGTTGTAACCTATTTATGTGAATCAATTCTAGAAGAGGATGCCAGCAACAAGTTTGCGCTGCGGACCCTGGCAGAATGTTACCGGGAAGAGGGGAATGACAAGCTCTGGGAGGTTTACGAAACCTTGGTTCGTGTGGACTACGAAGAGGCTGACATTGCAAAGACCTTGGCGGAGCGTTACGAGAAGGAGGGCAATCAAGAACTGGCCATCGATTTTTACAAGAAGGCCATCCACCGCTACATTAACAATGGCATCAATACCATGAACCAAATCAAGGAGTTGTGGTCAAAGCTGGTTTCTCTCATTCCCGACGAAATAGAATTCTTCTATCTTGTCCAACGTAAAATTGCAAAGAACATCAGTGAGGACAAGAGCGCTGTATTGATGCAAGAATTGTACGAATACTACAAGAGTGAGGAAAAATGGGATATTGCAATCGATATCCTAAAGCTCATTCTTTCCATTGACAATGGAGACCTCTGGGCACGCCGTGAAATTACAGATTGTTTCCGCAACAAGCATAAAAAACACAGCCGACTGGAAGAGTGCATCAGAGATTCGGGGCTTATTGGTAGTGCCCGCAACGTCTTTGACGCCATTGTTGTATTTGAAAAGCGCATTGCCTTTGATACAAAGAACTTTGTTTTCCACCGTTACTGGGGTGTTGGTATTATTCAAAAGGCAGATGACAAGCAGCTTACCATTAACTTTGGCAAAAAGTTTGGTAAAAAGGAAATGACTTCCGACATGGCTATTGAGGCATTGCAGCCTCTTGCCTCAGACCACATCTGGGTCTTAAAGGCAACAAAGCCAAAGGAAGTTTTGTCAAAAATGGTTAAAGATGACAAGGTTTGGGCATTAAAAACCATCATAAGGAGCTATGGCAACAACTGCGACTTCAAGCATATTAAAAGCGAGCTGGTTCCAGCGATTCTTTCTGCCGGTGAGTGGACAAGTTGGAGTACTAATGCCCGCAAGATTTTGGAGACAGACTCAACCTTTGGCATAAACCCTAATGACATCAATATGTACACTGTCCGTCCCCATGCCATTTCTCAGGAAGAAAAACTGTCCAATGAGTTTAAGGCTCAAAAGCAGTTCTTTGCTCGAATCGATATTTTTATGAAGTACTTTAATTCTGAGGATACAGACAAGGATTCAGAGCTCTTTACTGAAATGTTTTCCTACTTCACAAACTACCTGAAGTCATTTAGTGTTGTATCGGAGCAAATCATGGCCTCATATTTGGTGGTACGCAAGGTTGTGGCGCAAAAGCCCCATTTAAACCCCAACTTCAAGTACACCTTCGGAGACTTGTTTGGTGACATTGAAAATCCCAGGGAAATGTACTTAGCTCTCAAGGACACAAAGAACACAAGTCTCCGTCAAGATTTCTTGACCTGCATCAAAGACCTTTTGCCAAACTGGAAGGACGTTTACATCAAGCTCTTCCCCACCGTGTTAAAGGGTGAAATGCTTACACAGCTGATTGACAATGGTTCTGTTGATGCCGTGAAAAAACTCGTAGTTGATAGTTTTGACGAGTATCGTATATATCGTGAAGCGGTTATTTTCTTCTTTAAAGAGTGCAAGGACCAGGAATGGTTTCAGAATTCGGGGATTTCTTACGAAAAGCAGCTCATTACCTTGATTCATATTCTCAATTTAATCTACAGGGAAATTGCAAACCATGTGGATACAACTGAGAACAGAAAGATTGATCGTCAGATTCAAAAGTTGCTTTTTGAGGAAAAGGATGCAAAAAGAGAACATCCTCGCCTTTTGGATTTTATTCTCCAAAATAACTTGGAAACAGCAACAAGAATGTTCACCCTCATTGATGGTGTAACTGACCTTGATGTGGGAATTAAGCTGGACATTAAAAATGAAATCCAAAGGAAATTTCCTGATTTCAAACTCTACGAAAAAGAGGAGAAGACTACAACAGACCTTGGATTTCTTGTTACAGCAAAAATGCTGGATGAGAAGAAAAGGGAACTGGAGCATATCACTACAGTTGAGATGCGCAATAACGCCAAGGAAATCAGTGAGGCCAGAGAACAGGGCGACCTAAAGGAAAATGCCGAATACAAGGCTGCCAAAGAAAGAGAAAATGAATTGAACAAAAAGGCCAGTGAACTCAACGAAGAAATTGGAAAGGCAAAAATAGTTGATCCTTCAACCATTACCACTAGTTGTGTTTCCTTTGGTACTGTTGTTACCCTTAAAAACCTTAAAACTGGGGAAATTGAGAAAATAACTCTTCTTGGCGCATGGGAGTCAGACACTGAAAAGAATATTCTTAACTATCGCTCTCCAAAGGGAACCCAGCTTTTAGGTGCAAAGGTAAAGGACGTATTGAACTTTACTATCAACGACCATAACTTCTCCTACGAAGTACAAGAAATTGAAAAGGCTGATTTCTAATACTGCTAGATAAAAGAATTAATCTTAAACTCATCAATCGTACCTCAAGGGTTGGAAACAACTTTTGAGGTACTTTTTTTTGCCCTAAATTTTGATCAGTGTATAGACTTAAAGATAGAATTATGCTAGCATTAAATGAACTAACAAGAAATAAGGTGTCGAAAATTCTATGTTTTTTTGCTAGGTTATGGAAAAGACATTTATTATCCAATGGTTTGAGTAGATTGTCGTTTGGAGTTTTATGTGAAAAAAGTTAAGTTTTCAATTGGCTTGAAGTTGGTCTGCATTATTACCGCCTTGGTCCTTATATCCCTTGGTTCTGTGACGTATTTTGTCTCGTATTTCGTGGGAGATGATACCAAACGTACAGCAGAAGAAAATAACCATACTTTAAATCTTCGTTCTGCTGCTTCTGTAGAAAATGAGTTGACAACAATACGCGCCAATAGCTTCCTTCTGTTGGACATGCTCAGCAGCGCAGGAAACAATTCTGCCATATCCCGTCAGACCACAACCTTCTTCTTTGAGAGAAATCCAGAAACTGCAGCCATTTTTTTGTACAATGTGCAGACAAATCAAAATGATAGAACCCTCATCAACAACCGTTTCTTTATGTCGAATGAGCTTGATGAGGGCTTGCTTGCAACCTTCCAGGAAGTCAACAAGGAAGAAATTCAGCGTTCGGCTAGGGGGGAAGTATTTGTCCTTTCAGGCGCATCTGTTTTTGGAATGCCTATTCTAGCCCTACTCTACCCTTGGCAGGAAAGTGGCTTGCAACAAGCAGCCGTTGTTCTATTTTCTGCTGAATCACTGACAGAGGTTTTTGGAACTGGCTCCGTAAATGAGTCCTTTGTAGTAAACCATGACGGATATGTACTTATACACAGCGATTTTGACCTTATAAATGCCGGGGCGAATTACTCTGATATGCCCATCATCCAAGAAATGCGTGCCAATAATGATACAAATCGACAGCTTGTATTTACGGATGAATCAGAACAGGAGTATTACGGCGCTTACAGCAAGCTCTCTATCGGGGACTGTTGTGTAGTCACTACAATCAAGTCATCCCTGGTAATGCAGCCAGTGTACGACACCTTACGGCGAAATATTTATTTAATGGCGGCTGTTTTGATGCTGGCCATCTTATTCATCTACTTCTTCTCAAAAACAATCAGTACTCCTGTAAAGAAATTGGCGGCTGCCTCAGACCAAATTGAACAGGGAAACTATGAGGTAAGTCTCAAGGCAAAAACCTCTGACGAAATCGGTTTGCTGACAGAGCGATTTGTATCCATGGGAAAGGGCTTGGCAGAGCGTGAGCGTCTTAAAGACAGTTTTGGACGCTTTGTCAACAAGGAAATTGCTGAATTGGCTGCCCGCGGAGAGCTAGCCATGGGTGGCGAAAACAAAGAGGTTACAATCTTTTTCTCCGACATCCGTTCCTTTACAGCCATTTCTGAAAAGCTTGAACCCTACGAGGTT
Organism: Spirochaetaceae bacterium; assembly: GCA_017936345.1. Taxonomy (GTDB): domain Bacteria; phylum Spirochaetota; class Spirochaetia; order Treponematales; family Treponemataceae; genus Treponema_F. Next base: position 14,501 of record JAGBFT010000051.1, on the reverse strand, counting down.
GTGGAATTCCTCAATGACTACATGACCCGCATGGTTGAATGTGTAAACAATACAAATGGTGTTGTTGACAAGTTTATTGGGGATGCAGTTATGGCTGTTTGGGGCGCTCCGGTCTCCGCAGGTTCTCCAGAACAAGATGCCTTGAACTGTGTCCGCAGCTGTCTTATGATGCGGGCAGCCTTAAGGGAATTCAACATAGGCCGAGGTGGTGATAAAAAACCCATCATCAAGATTGGCTGCGGTGTAAACACGGGTCCTGTAATTGCTGGTCAGATTGGTTCCACCAAGCGAATGGAATACACCGTTATTGGGGATGCTGTGAACTTTGCCTCCCGTACCGAGGCCTTGAACAAGCCCTTGGGAACGGACATCCTCATTACAGAAAACACCTACGAGCTGATTAAGGAACACGTTATTGTTGAGCAGATGCCTTCGGTTACTGTAAAGGGAAAGGAAAAGCCTGTGAATATGTATGCGGTCGTCAATATGCCACAGGCTACAGATATTCCTGGAGCAGGTCCTGATGGTCCCAAAACTATGGCTGAGGTAAGGGAATTGCTGGGCATTCCCACACCAGATTATGCAAGGGTGAACTTGGATGAAGAAGAAAAGAAGTACAAAATCCAGGGTTAGGGATATTCTGGTCACACTGCTTTGCCTTTCCGGGGCAACCCTTAGTCTATGGCTTTTTTGGAAAGACTTTAATGCAGTAATGGAAAAATTAAATGAACTCCCCATTGCTACGGTTAGTTGGAAATATAGGGCATCCCAGCGTAAATTTTCCGACAGACTGATTTGGGATCGCCTGCAACAAGATTCTCCCGTTTACAACGGGGACACAATCAGGACATCTGAAAAGGCTGAGACTACCATTACCTTTGAGAATAGTGAAATTCAACTGGGAGAAAACACCATTATCCAGATTCAGGTTGACAACACCGGCATGACATCCATCAATATGTCCGGGGGTATGCTTGCGGCCAATACCAGTGCTGGTTCTAAAATGCAGTTGCGCAGTGGTAATGTCACTGTAGACCTAGAAGAAGGAACCACCTTAAACGCCAACACAGGAGCAGGTGACACACCCCTTTCATTACAGGTAACTACCGGTAATGCAACCGTTAGTGGATCGGAGGGGTCTGTTTCCCTTGTAGAAGGAGATGGACTATCTATAAATGCAGAGGGTCATGTTACCACAAGACCTGTTACAGTTTTAGAACCTGCCCCTCAGCTACGGCAACTCAAATTTGAGGGAGCCACCCTGCCGATAGGGTTCAAATGGAGGACCAATACCCTTCCTGAAAATTCCAACCTCATCTTTGAAACCTCACTTGACAGGGAATTCACAGAAATAGTCGAACAAATTGGTCTGACAGGTCTTTCCTCCATGACCATTGATTTCCCGGAAGGAATCAGTTATTGGCGTTTCTATGCCGCAGTTGATGGACTTCCCATAGAAGAAACAATGGAAGTAGGACGCATTGAGATTCTCAATGCCCAAACACCTACTGCTATAGTTCCTCTGGAAAAAGAACAGTTCTCCTACAGAACCAAGTTACCAATCATACGTTTTATGTGGAATGGAAATGAGTATGCATCTTCATATTTGTTTGAGATTGCAGACAATCCACAGATGTCCAATCCGACAGTTTCACAAATATCGCAGTATCCTTCCAGCATTGTCTCTGTACCTTCTGCCGGAACGTGGTATTGGAGAGTAACTCCCTATTACACCTTTAATGGTATTGGTTATGGTCCCTCATCAGCAATTTCTTCCTTTGAAATTACTCAACAGGGAGAGCTTGACGCACCTCAACCAGTTTCTCCGCAAAATGGGGAATTGGTGAATATTCTCAATGAGGATGGTACGCCCCAGTCCGTTATACTTTCTTGGAAACGAGAGACAGAAGCCCAGAGTTATACTGTACGCATGAGTAAAAATCAAAATATGTCTGACATAGTTGAAAATATTACGATTAGAGACAATTATGCCGACATTCAGGTTCCTTCAACAGGAAGATGGTACTGGGATGTTGTGCAGATAGACATCGAGGGAAACGTCTCTCAAAAATCTCCAGCCCAGAATTTTATGGCAGTGGACAGCGAGGTTGAATTCCAGTCTGTTTATCCTCCAGAAGGCTACAATATTGCAAACACCCGCATCAACGATATTCGATTTACTTGGAAAAACAACTTGGACGAATCAGTTGTATTCCAAATTTCAGATTCTCCTAGCTTTGACTCCATAGTTTACGAAAACACCTATACACCAGACACGGTTGGTGGCTTTGCCCCAAGACTAAAAGAGGGTACATGGTATTGGAGAATTCAAAGTGGCGATGGTTCAACAGGAATTATCAGTGAGCCAAAGACATTCCAGGTTGTACCCCAGTTGCCAAGGGCAACAGGTATCACCCCAATTAGTGGAACCACCGTTATTTCTCGACCTGAAGTCAGTGTAAAACTTTGGTGGACTCCTGTACCGGGAGCCGATTACTATCAGGTATTTGTTTACGAGGGATATGGCAAAGCTCCAATTGTGGAGGAACTGTTCTATGAGAACACCGAGATAGATATTTACTTTGACGATTATCCTGAGGGAACATACCGTTGGACCATTCAAGCCTTTTCAAACGAAACTCCGATGTCTACCCGTGTTACCGGTTTACTAGCAGAATCATTCTTTACCTTAAAAAAGATTTATCCTGTAACACTGCAGAACCCTGGAAATGGGCATGAATATGAGGGCTACCAAGCCTACACAAGTCCAGATAAAATCTCTTTCAGTACCCGTTCATCAATAGATAATTACGAAATCCTCATCGTAAAGGATGGGTATTCCTCCCAATTGCCTACAGAGTATGGACAAGAACTGTCAATTCCAGAGGAAGCTATTGTTTACAGGGGTACAAGACAAATATTGCCGCCTCTGGGAGCGGGAAAATACTGGTGGACAGTTACAGCCCTAACAGAGGGAACCTACGATATTAGTAACGATGCGCCAAATTATTTTACAGTCCTACCTGTAGAGCCCTTCCCTCCTGTCCTTGGATTAAAACCAGAAAATGGAAGTGTTTTTGATGAAAATTATCTGGTAAATTCAACAGATTTACAGCTCGGCTGGGATGCCATTCCAGATGCAGAAGCCTACCAACTGATAGTGACAAATAATGATTCCGGGGAAGAGATTCTAAACATCATTATTCCAGCCATGCCAAACCAATCACTTGTAACCTACACTCTAGATTTAACACAGGTAGGTTTGGCTGATTTCACTTGGACAGTAAAGGCTCGTCGATATGTGCCTAGCTCAAAACCACGAAATTGGGTAGCAGATATGGTTCTAAAAGATGGTCTGCCAGCCACTGGTAGTTTCTTAGTAACCTTACCTTCGGATGAGATTGTTCTACAAGAAATGGGAGATGTGTATGGAAACTAATATTTTCAAGCTGTCCTCCTCATTCTGTTTTTCTAGCGCAAGGATTGTTTTTTTGCTCTTGTTTTTCCACCTGTTGCTTGCAGCACCTGCTGTTTCTCAAGATGTGCAGGATGGGAAAAACTACTTTGTACAACAAGGACTGGATGACAACTCCATTATTTTTCAAACCTTGGAGTGGACCCAGGGACGACACATTGAATGGTATGAGGTTACCCTCGAAACCTTTGATGAGTCTACAAATACTTGGGTTCCTGAAAATAATGCGATACCAGAGCTTGGGAAGCAACTTGACACCTTGCCGGAGGATATCCCCGAATTTCTGGGTGACGGTGTATACAAGACAGAAAACAACAAGCTTTCCGTTTCTTTGGCAGCAAATGAGTCTGGAGCTTTAAAAAAATATCGTTATACCGTAACCTCCTACAATCTTTTGGGACACAAGGCCTTTACAACGGATTATGTGGAATTTGAGATTAGAAAGGCCTATATTCCTGAAGTACAAAGTATTTCTACAGAGCTTATTTACCTTGACACTATCTATGACCCTACAATCCGAATCTCTGGGGAAAATTTACGTGACAATACGGATTACTACCTCATAAATGAACGGGAAGTAATTTATCCCATTGAAATAATTCCAGATGATAACGAAAGGCGAGCAGAAATTGTATTTGACCCCAAAAACTTTGACGTAGGAGAATGGGCTTTAACAGCAGAAAACCCTGGAGGTTTTACAGCAAGTCAACCTCTAACCATCAAGTTTATGAAATGGTACGATGTTTCCCTGTCCGCAGGGTATTCTCCACTAGTCATTCTCCTGGATGATAACATCAAGAAATTTTTCCCATCAAATTTCATGCCCATGGGAGCCGACGCAAGGGCGACCTTTATTTTCCTAAAGAGACGCATGGGCTACATGGGTGTTTCACTAAATGCCAAGTGGAATTCCATATCGAACGAAGATGTTACCCACAATATTAACTCCCATCTTATCCATGGCTTTGCCACCCTTGTGTATCGATTTCCAATTATACGCAATAGGCTTACGCTTGAAGCACGTGTAGGAGGTGGAATAACCTACGTCCAAGGATTAAAGTTTGAATTTGAGCACGATTTAGCTTCCGAGCCATTCAATTCTATATTCCCAGCGATAACAGCGGGAGTATCCCTATCAGGAAACTTTTGGAGAGGGGGATATATTGAGGCTGGTGCAGATATAATGGCCTCATTTTCCCCGGAAATGTTTATTTTGTCTGTGGCGCCAGTTGTTTCAGTTGGTTGGACACTGTAAATCTCCTCCCTGTAGAAAGAGAAAGGCAGCAAGCTGATTTTATTTAATTGGACCATCCTGATGCTTTCACTATGGAAAACTATGCAGGATGGCCTTTTACTTTACCTTTGTTTACAAGGTTGACAATAGGGTTTGAATTTCACTGGAACGGTATCCAGGATTTCTTTCTTGTACATACACCAAATATCCTTCTGCAGCATCCGCATCATTTAGTGACATACAAACCTTAGCAAGCTCAATGTAAGCATCCCAGTTCCTGTTGTCCGACTTGATGACATCGGTATACACAACCTTGGCATTTTCATAATCTTCAGCACTAGCATAGGCACGAGCCAAGTTGGCCCTTACCTCATTGTTGGCTGAATCTAACTTTAATGCCGTCTGGAAATAATCCACTGCAGTGCGATAATCCTTTAACTGCAAGTAGGCCTTGCCCATGTTGTTGTTGGCCTCAAAGTTGGAAGGCTCAAGGGAGACCGCCTTCATCAGGAAGGTAAGGGCTGAAGAACCATCTCCAGATTCAAGGAAGATATTTCCCAGGTTAATCAAGGTTTTAACGTGGCGGGCATCAAGCTTCAAGGCTTCGTTATACACCAGAATCGCATCATCAATCCGACCGCTTTCATCAAGTATCAGAGCGTAATTGTAGATGATGGAAACCTTGTTTGCACCACTCATTCCCTGGTCCTTTTTTGCCGCAGTATAGGCCTTTTCCGCATAGGAAAGGGAATCCTTTAACTTATCCTGACTATACAGGGCGGTGGAAAGGTTATAATTTGTTAGAGGGTCATCAGAAGACAAGGCCAGAGCCTTCCTGAATTGCTGCTCGGCCTCTCCATATTGTCCCGCAGAAGCATACACTGTTCCCAATTCCCGCAAGGCATTGGTGTTGGAAGCATCCAGACGAATCACCTGCTGATAGGCGGTAATTGCACCGCTGGTATCGTTCTTTGCATCGAGCAAACGGGCAGCTTCAAGATAGGCCTTGTCGTACATGGGGTTGATGGTATAGGCCTTGCGGTAGGCTGCAATGGCATCATCACGGCGGCCCAATTTATTAAGGGTCATACCAAGATTGTACTGGGCATTTTCAAAGCGAGTATTTAGCTTGCAACAGGTTTCAAAGGATGCCCGGGCCTCACTAAATTTACCCATTCTATACTGTACCTTTCCTAATTCATAGTAATACAGATAGTTGTCACTATCAGACTGGACAGCTTGGGTATATTCATCCAAGGCTGTGGGCCAGTTTTGGACATCTTCCGCTGCCTTTCCAAAAATATAATGGGCCACAGCATTTTTAGGGTCATTCTCCAAAGCAGTGGTTGCATAATCCTGGGCTGCAGCCGCGGTCTTCCTCTTGTTGGTAGTATTGGCACCGCTACTTCCTCCTGCCCCGGAGCCGCTGGAGCCACTACCTCCTGTTCCAGAACCGCTGGAACCAGAGCCCCCTGCCCCGGAACCGCTGGAACCACTACCTCCTGCTCCAGAACCACTGGAGCCAGAGCCCCCTATTGCATCAGAAGCATTGCGCATCGCCAAGGCAGCTTCTCCCATTTGTTCTGCGGCAAAGGATTTTTGTTCCTCCGGTAAATTATCACGAGCCTCATTAAAATGCTGAATAGCCTTGTCGTAATCCCCAGAATTGGCTGCAGCCTTACCAAGGGAGATAGAGTCCCTTACCCTGTCCATTTGTTCCTTTATGGCCTTGTTCTTTTCTGCTAAGGCCTTTTCCTCAGCAGCCTTTCGTTCAGCCTCGGCCTTTTGTCTGGCAACCTCTTCCAGACGTTTCTGCTCTGCGGCGGCAGCTTCCTGGGCACGCCTTTCCTCCGCCGCGGCCTGGGCTTGTCGTTCAGCCTCTGTCTGAGCCCCTCCAGCACCCCCTTGGCCAAGAGCCTGCTGCTGACGAAGCAACTCGTTCATGGTGGCATTGTTCCTATTGGCCGCCTCAATAAGAGCCTTTAAGTCCTCCATGCCACTGATACCCTCAAGTCCTTCTATGCCGCCAAGAGCTCCACCTTCAATGAGTCTTTTCAGCAAGTCCTCAAAGTCATCCTCCCCCATGGTATCTTCAAGAGCCATGCGGGCCATTACATCCTCCAGCAGGGCCAAGGCTTCCGGGTCATTGGCATTTTTTATCAGCAAGTCTTCCAGTAGGTCCAAGGCCCTGTCATACTCACCATTATTGATATAACGCTGAATAAGCGCCATCATATTGTCCCGTTCTGCAGCCTCGGCAGCTGAAGAACCACTGTCTTTAATTGCAGAGTATATTCCAAATCCACCACCACCTAAGAGCAACAAGGCCAGAACTCCAGCTACAATCCAAAGAACACCCTTCTTCTTCTTTTTTTCCTCATCTTCGGGAGGCGGTGTATTTCCTGAACCAACACCACCACCAGAACGTGAAATCGAGCTTGTGCCAGTTACAGAGCCACTGCTCCTTCCCGCACCTGATGTGGCTCCAGTCCCAGTCCAAGCACTAGAACCAGCAGCACTTTTTGCTACCTTATCTTCATCCCCATCATCAGTCCAATTCTGATTCATATTCATACTCAATAACTCCTTCTGAACCTGCATTCATACCTGTTGTCTCTGTCTCTTGTAGGGAAGCGGCAACCTCTTCCAGCAATTTTCTTCTCCGTTCTGCTTCTGCGGCCCTCTGTTCCGCCAGCCGAGCCTCCTCTGCAGCCCTTTCTGCCGCCAGGCGTTCCGCCTCCTTTCGAGCCGCTTCAGCCTTTTCTGCGGCCAGACGTTCATTTTCGGCACGAATTCTCTCTTCCTCTTCCTTCATGCGCCGTTCTTCCTGAGCAAGCCTCTCTTTTTCCTGCTCACGATACACCATCTCACCTTGAAGGGCACGGATGATTGCTTCCACCTCTGCCCGTTGACTGCTATATGGGTCAAGCACAAGATACCGTTGGTAATCTTCCAGGGCTCCCTGCAGCTTGTCCTGAGAAAGCCGCGCGTTGGCCCTGTTCAACACAGGAGAGGCAAAGGCAGGGTCAGCAACGGAAGCCAAGGAGAACATTTCTTCTGCCGTGGCATAATCTCTCATGGCATAGGCGGAATTCCCTGCATTGAAAGCAATAATTCGCTTGTTGGTTCCCGATGCGGACAAACCCTTTCTAAAAACATCCAAAGACTCAACGTACTGTCCTGTTTGATAGTAAGCAATACCAAGATAAATATAGACCTCTGGCGGTGTTGCCAAATCATTCAGTGCTGTCTCCAAGTACGGAATCGCCTCTTCCGGTTTATTTGTAGAAAATAAACTATATCCTGTTTCATAGGCATCAGATGCAAAAGAAGAAAAAACCAACATGGTAAAAACACTTGCACTTAAAAAAAGTTTCCGTTTCACTATAAGTATCTCCCAAGTTGTTCTTTTAGTGAGCAACCCATTTGACATATTCGCATAAAAAAGTTACTCTTGCAAGAACAAGAAGTATACTTTATTATCGGAGTTCTAATGGAAGCTGTTCAGATAATTATTATCGCAGTGTCAGCAGTAGCAGTAGGTTTTCTCGCATATTTCCTTATTAAATCCATGGTTGCCCCAAAGCGGGTTGAGGGCATAAATAAATTGATAAAGCAGGGCAAGACTTCTGCGGCTGTAAAGCTGGCAAAGTCAATTATAGCTAAAAATCAAAGGGATTTTAAAGCCCACTACTATCTAGGCAAGGCATATTTGGCAGACAACAAACCAGAGCTGGCATTGATGGAATTCAAAGTAGTCAATCAAAACGCCCTCTTTGACTCGGATATGCCGGAGGTGGAGTTTCGCAAGCAAATTTCCCAGTTGTACTTGAAGTTCAACCAGCCGAATGAGGCTCTGAGGGAATTCCTTTTGTTGACAAAGCTAGAACCTCGCAATGCAGAGCATTTCTACAATTCTGGCAAGCTTTTTGAGCAGGCAAACAAAACCGATCAGGCTGTTTCTTTCTATCAGCAGGCCATTGCCCTCAACAAGAAGCACGTCAAAGCCCACGCTTCCCTAGGAATGATGCTGTACAAGACAAAGCAGCTGGAATCAGCCAAAAGGGAGATTTCCCTGGCAATCTCCTTGAATCCCAATGAGTTCTCCTCCTACTTCTATCTGGGAAAAATCCTGAAGGAGGCAAAGGACTACCCAGGTGCCGTGGATTCATTTGAAAAGGCAATGCGTGATCCGGAATTCAAGCAACGTGCCCTTTTGGAACGAGGTTCCTGTTTTATGGCTGTGGACAACCCGGACAAGGCCTTTATTGAATTCGACAGGGCTGTAAAGGCATCTAAAAATGATTCAAGCCCAGAAACACTATATTCCCGTTACTTTTTAGCTTCTTGTTACGAAAAGATGCACAAAATCGAATTGGCGATTGAGCAGTGGGAAAAAATTTGCGCAAGAAACAAAAACTTTTTGGATACTGCCGCAAAACTCTCTGAATATCGTGACCTGCAGAACAACGACAGCATGAAAGAATACCTTACGAGCTCTTCAGAATTATTCGTTGAGCTATGCAAGAAGATTGCCTTAAATGCCATGGGGCTCGCATCGCAAAATGTTGACATCACAAAGTACGGTTGCCGTATTGTTGCCACAGAAGCCAAAAATGACAACTGGATGAACATGAGGCAACAGCTCTATTGCATTCACTTTTTCCGAGAACCAGATCCCTTGGAAGACACCGTGGTACGGCAAATCGCAGATGAGGTGAAGAAACAAAACTACACAAAGGCCTTTGTTTGTACCAGCTCTGGTTTTAATAGGGCAGCGGCCAACTTTGCAGAAAGCCGCCCCATTGAGCTTATCAATAAGCAAAAGCTGGAAATGCTTTTGGAAAAGGCGGGGATTTAACACCTTATATCAATATGAAAATACTCTGCGTGTCGGATCAAATCGATCCTTTGGTATATAGCAATTCTGTAAGGGAACGATTTTCTGATGTAGAGATGGTGTTCTGTGCAGGGGATCTACCGATGGAGTATATTGACTTCATCGTTTCCTCCCTTAACCTTCCTACTTTTTTTGTCTTTGGCAACCACAATCTAAACGAATTCCATCTTTTCCATAAAGCTCTTGGTGAATCAAGTTCCGACTCAAAGGATTTGTTGGGGCTCAAATCTGTTTCTGGCGGGGCCACCTACGCAGGGTTTAAATCTCTACGGATAAAAACCTCTGTGCCCAAAAAACCGCTATTGATAGTAGGAGCCTCTGGCTCCATACGGTATAACAATGGCCAGGCCCAATATACGGACTCAGGAATGAAGTTGAGGCTCCTAAAACTCCTTCCCCAGTTGATTTTCAACAAATTGCGGTATGGACGTTATCTGGATGTTTTTCTTGCCCATTCCCCGCCCCGCCACTTGCAAGATAGGGAAGACCCCTGCCACAGGGGTTTCACCTGTTTTCGCTGGTTCTTAAAAAAATTCCAGCCAAAATACATGGTTCATGGTCATATCCACCTTTATGACCTGCAAGAGCCCAGAATCACTCAGTACCATCAAACTGAAATCATAAATGTTTTCAGCCATTATATACTTGATATTCCTTGGAGCAATACTTGACATGACACAACGCAGCCAATCCCAGGAAGATTTTTCCAAGGCACGGAACAAGGCCTTATTCAATGAGCTTCAGCATTTTCTTAACCCTGAGGAAACCCAGCTTTTATCCCTGGAGGATGTGAAAAAAATGCTCAAGCCTACAGGTGAAGTGTATCAGGGTATGAGAACAGTTCCTGTAGACCTGATAGTCGGAAGCGAGGGACGCTACCATGACTTTGACAATCATTTTTTTCCAAAGAACAACCACCTGCAGCAGCGGTGGGAAAATATAGACCGAGCCCATCTGGAAAACGTCATTCTCCCACCTATAAACCTCTACGAGCTAGGGGGATTGTACTTTGTTCGGGATGGAAACCATCGTGTATCTGTTGCCAAGGCACAAGGAATAGCAGACCTTGATGCAGAAGTGGTAAGTCTCCAAAGCGAGATTAAACTCAAACCAGGCTCCACTCCCACACAGATGATTCGCCAAGTAATTCAATACGAAAAAAGAGTTTTTTATGGAGAAACCCATTTTGGAGATATTACTGACGACTGGAATCTTGACTTTACCGCCACAGGACAATACGATGTGATTTTTCACCATCTATTGATACATAAATACTATATCAATCAAAACATAGAAGAAGAAATCAGTATGCCAGATGCAATCGTATCTTGGTACACCAATGTGTACCTGCCAGTAATACAGGTCATCAAGCAGCAAAAAATCATTCGTAAATTTAAGGGAAGAACACCTGCTGATATGTATGTATGGCTGATTAAATATTGGGATGAGTTAAAGCAAAGGTTTGGCAACGACTACAGTCTTCAGGTTGCTGCCCAAAGCTTTACAAAAGAATACGGAACTGGTTTTTTCAAAAGGGTTTTACGTAAATTCCGCTCCTTTCTAAAAAAAATCTTTTCTTGACGGTACACCTTTTCAATGATAAACTGTATAATTATGGTGTTTCTTGGGGTTTATAGAATATGATGAGCGACAGTTTTGCATACCTACCTTTATTGGTAGCAGCTGCAACAGCCTTTATTACCATTATCATCCTGGCAGCAAATAGAGAGTGCTATCATCCTGTAGTGCTGGCACTTTATATTGTGTGTGCAATTCTTGTTTCTATTTCAGCTGTGTACACCGTGCTCAATCCCATGTTGTTTCCCATTGCAACCACCCTGGCCTGCGCCACCATTCTTATGCTGGTAGCTGCAATAACAAACCGAGTTACAAGACCAAGGGAACCGAAGGAAAAGTCAAAGAAAAAACAGGAAGAAGTCCCAAATGATTCCCAAGAAGAGGTTCTGCCAGTTTCCGATGTCAGCCTTAGTTTGTTGGAGGCTGGCAGGAACTTTACAATCACTGCTTCTGATACCCTATCAGAGAATTCCGACCTGAGCCCCCTTTTGGATATTGTAAATGACACCCTCATCAAGGAAACAGGAGCCTCTGGAGGTGCCGTTCTCTTGGTGGATGAGTTTGAGGACATCCTTGTGGTCAAGGCATATGCCGGGGACTTTCCCCCACCCTATCGCCTACCAGAAGACCTGCCCCATAAAGTAATTCGTGTGCAGACAAATTTCCGTTTTTCTCAATTTCCCCTTACAGAGACAATTTTTGGAGCTGTGGCCTGTAGTGGCAGAGGTGAATTGGTGACTGAACCGCTTTCAGATATTCGTATTATCCAAAATGAACCAGAGGACTTCTTGAAATGTGGTAGTTATATTTTTATTCCACTAAAGATTAAAGATACAGTCATTGGTGTTGTAGCCCTTGCCCGTCCTTTTGGGGAAGAACCGTTCACAGAGAAAGAGTATAAAATTGCCAGTGCGTTAAGTGATTTTGCCAGTGCCGCAATAAAGATTGTGTACTCATATCAAGAGGTTATGGAGCATACAGAGCTTACAAAGGAATCAGACATTGCCTGCAAGCTTCAGGCAACACTCCCACCAAAGCTGCTCCCCACAATTCCTGGACTTTCTTTAGGAGCCTTCCAACGCATAGCAGATGGAATTTGTGGTGACTATTACGACATAATCCCTGCACGTAAGGATAGAATCTCATTTATATTGGGTGACGTTGCCGGAAAAGGTATGACATCACTGATGATTATGGTCATGTTGAGGGCAATGCTGCGACTTACTGTAAATACAACTCAAAGTGCAGCAACCATTCTTTCCTGGGCAAATAGAGGTATTGCCAGTGAGACAAGCATTGACCATTTTGCTAGCGTTGCCCTCTTAAATTACGACTCAGATAATAAAAAGATACAAATTGCAACGGGCGGAACAACGCCTATTCTCTTGTATCGTGCGGCAACAAATGAAATCGAAAAGATTTCCGATATTAGTGATCCTGTAGGAGTCGAAAAAAAGACAGAGTATCAGGATAAGGATTTTTCTGTTGAACCCGATGATATAATTATCACCTATACAGACGGAGTAATTGAAGCTCCAAATAATCGAGGCATTCAATACTCCAAGGATAGATTGCTGGAGGTGATTCTAGCAAACAAGCATCTTTCGGGAAAAGAAATAGCGGAGAAAGTGAAGAACGATATTGTTAGGTTTACAGGACTTGGTTCACAACACGATGACCAAACCTTGTTGATTATCAAGATTCAGTAGGAGGATAAAAGATATGGAACTTAAAATACGCAAAAATGGTGAAATTTACATCATTGATGTTAATGGCGAAATGGATTTGTACAATTCATATAAACTCAAGGAATTGGTAATGAAAATGCTTGAAAAGAATGTCAAGAATTTTATCATTAACCTTGAGCAGGTTGATTACATAGACTCATCTGGAATTGGTGCCTTGATTTTTATTTGCTCCACCATCAAGAAGATGAATCTTAAGCTCTCTATCTCAAATATCCATGGTTCGGTAAAGAAGGTCATTGAATTGACCAAGCTAATGGGTTATTTCCCCATATCCAACAGCGTAGAAGAAGCAATCCTAGCATTGAGTGAGTAAGGCGGATAGTATGGAGCAAATCAAGGAATTACGTTCAGATGAAAATGACGCTCTCTTTGACAGGACAAATATGTTCTATAAGGAGTTTCCCTCGGATTTTCGTCAAATAAGATACTTTACCCTACTCATTGTTCAGTCTGCCCCCTTGGAAATCAAGGAGATAAATTTGCTTGAACAGCAAATTAGTGAGGTTATAAAGAACGCAGTAAAGCACGGTAACGATTGTGATATAAACAAGAAGGTACGCGTGTGGTATTCTTTTAGTCCAACCCATGCCCACCTGATTGTAGAAGATGAGGGAGAAGGCTTTAAAGACCTTGAAAAATGGAATGAATTTAATCGTAGGCGACTTGATTGTCTCCATAACCAAAATTTTGAAGAACTAGCTAACTTTGTTTCGTTTAGAACCAATCGTAGTGATGACCAGGACGGTGGAAACGCTTTGTTTGCTGCCTTGGAATACTGGAATGGTGGGTTTGTTTATAACGGTAAAAGAAATGGCGTTGCCATGTTAAAGAAATTCCAACAAAGACGTCACGGTATTACTACTGACGGTGAGTAAAACATACAGGACAAAACAAAAGGCTTTCAATCAGAAAATTGAAAGCCTTCTTTGTCTATAGATAAAAATAAAATCAAAGTACCATCCTTTATCCGAACAAGTGTGACAGTGCTCCAATATTCTCTGGAGATACGGCTGCCTGATTTTCTATCTGTATGGCGTTAAAAATCTCTTGGCGAAAAACCTTTACATTTTTGGGAGCCTCCACCCCTATTTTTACTTGGTCACCACGAATTTCTATGATGGTAACAGTAATTTCTTCTCCAATCCTTATTTTTTGGTTCATTTTACGAGAGAGTATCAGCATAGATTCCCCCGTTTTTTCATCTCTTCTAAAATATCGTGCTTGGTTCCCCACTTTGGGTCAGAAATTACAACCTGCAAACAATTATTGTTCTTTTTATTTACGATAATCGGCCCTTGTAAATTCAATGTTACTGGGGAACCTTCTGCAGGCACAGTAATAATAGACAAGACAAAAACATCGGATGGAGATGACACATGGATTCTAGAAAGAACCTTGTCATCTACATCCATTTCATAGTCATTACAAATCAGGAAGGGATCCACAACCAGAAAGGCCAGGGCCTTCTTCTCCGTGGACTGAAGCCACAGGAAGGGCTCGTACTCGGACTCGAACAGCACATAGTCTGTGAACTGCTCAAATCCGAACAATCCTTCCGGAAAGCTG
>JAGBFT010000050.1 GCA_017936345.1 Spirochaetaceae bacterium | reverse complement strand
CCAGCACCTTCAGCCGCTGGTGGGAGAGGTTGATGTTCCTTTCCTGCAAGGTTTTTTTCAACTGCTCCAATGTTGGTAACGTACATTTTTTTTCAGTGCTCATGCTCCTATCCTCACGTCTCATTCTTGTTTAAGAATGATTATTAAATAATATTTATTATAAAGTATAAGATATTTGAGCTTGTTTTGCAAATTTGAAATGTAGGAAAACCATGATTTTTACCTTTTGGTTGTGTGCATACTCCACACGTGTGTCAGCCTCCATTGTGCGACTCGCTTGCCAAGTGATTATTCGATAAAAAAAACTGCTGTTTTATTGTTTTGATTCCGTTCTTGTATTGAAGATAATGCCCAAATCTTATAAACTTACACGAATATTTATCAACAGGGTGTGTTAAATGGGAAAATACTTGATCAAGCGGGTGCTGATGGCTGTTTTTACTGTGTTCCTGGTAGCCACTGTCACCTTCTTCCTGATGAATGCGGTGCCCGGAAATCCATGGCTTAGTGACAAGACACCGCCCCAGAGCGTCATCGATGCCTTGAATGCAAAGTACGGTCTGGACAAGCCCCTTCCGGAACAGTATGTTCGATACATTGGTAATTTGGTGCAGGGTGATTTTGGAGCCTCAATCAAGATGTCCAAAAATCGTCCTGTACTGGAAATGATTATGGAAAAATTCCCTATTTCCGCAAGTCTTGGCATTGTTGCTGTCGCTTGGGCTGTGTTGGTGGGTGTGCCCCTTGGCTGTCTGGCCGCTTACCGACGGGGAAAACTAGTGGACAGCATTCTGCGTGTTGTCACAACCCTCGGTGTTTCCCTGCCCAGCTTTGTTGTGGCCACCACCCTGATGGTCCTGTTCTGCGGAGGAATTCCGGCCCTTCATTTTTTTCCGAATACCTTTTCTGTTGCCAATGGTATTCGTGGCTATATTTTGCCATGTTTCTGTCTTGGTCTTTATCCCATGTGCTACATTGCCCGATTGACCCGTTCCTCCATGCTAGATGCCATCAATCAAGAATACATTAAAACTGCCTATGCAAAGGGTCTTTCTGTAGTTCCAATTGTTTTTAAGCACGCTTTGCGGAACGCATTGATTCCTGTCATCACCTACATCGGTCCCTTGACTGCCTTTACCCTCTGCGGTGGCTTTGTGGTGGAGAACGTCTTTGGCATTCCCGGTCTGGGAAGAGCCTTTGTCCAGTCCATCACCGCCTTGGATTATCCCATGATTATGGGAACTGCCATTTTTCTGGCAACCTTCATCGTGGTGATGAACCTACTGGTGGACATCATGTACAAGGTGGTGGATCCACGAATCAATCTGGCCCAGGGAGTAAGCTGAGTATGAGTGAAAAAAAGATAGTCATCGGTTCATTGCAGCCTGATATTGAAGATATACTTACGTGGAATGAATTTAGCGCTGATGATTTTCAAAGGGCGCAGGATTCTGAAAAAGAGGATTTTATTCCGTTGCGGGCCAGTGTTTCCTATTGGGCAGATGCTTGGCGACGCTTGAGAAAAAATACCGTAGCAATGGTTGCCTTGGGGGTGCTGGTGTTCATCTCCTTGTTTGCATTTTTGGGGCCAGTAATTGTTCCCTACGGTTACGAGGAATTCAACCGTGGTGCCGAAAACCTGCATCCCTGGCACACCTCCCTGGAAGACCAGCAAAAGCTTGCGGAGGCCATGGAGGTAAAAAGTCCCGAAGAAGCGGTTGCCGCTGCCCAGGCTGAGGCCGCTGCCCAAGGCAAAGCCCTGTCTTCCGTGGAATTGGCCCAGATTCGGGCAAAGGCTCGTGCCAAAGCCCAGGTAAAGGATGAGGACGGCAATGTCCTTTCTGGGGCCGCCTTGGAAAAACACCTGCGCAAGGAGCTGGGAATCAGGAACCGTGCCTTCGGCTATTCCCGTGCCGAGCTGGAGCGGAAGGCGGCAGGTGAATTTGTTTTCCCCCACGTCTTCGGCACCGACAAGTTTGGTCGTGACATTATGGTGCGGGTTATGATTGGAACCCGGGTCTCCATGATTGTGGGTGTGGCCGCCGCCCTTCTGGTGTTGGTCATCGGTTCGTTGTACGGCTCCATCTCCGGCTACTTTGGCGGCAAGGTGGACGTTGTGATGCAGCGGATTGTGGAGGTCATCTATTCGGTGCCGGAGGTTCTTGTAATTT
>JAGBFT010000049.1 GCA_017936345.1 Spirochaetaceae bacterium | reverse complement strand
TGATTTATTCATTGGCCTCTAGGGCCGATGATCTCACTTCAGCCTGATTCCCTCTCCATACATCATGTCAAAAGGAATCTGCCGCATGTCTCCACGCGGCCGGGTTCGTGCCATCCTAGTGGCACTCGCTCACTTACCTTGAATGCTGACTTGTCTTCTCCTATTTCTAGGATCTGTCAATCTTTCTTCCCTTCCCTGATTGTCTCTAAGATCATGTGGCATCTGCCACCTTACTCTCGCAAGTGAAGTTATCTTATCACATCCCAACCAAGTTTGTCAAGAGACTTTGAAATCTTTTTTCATTCTTTCTGTCATCCTGTATTACCCAGAAGGAATATCCTGCGATGTGAAATAAGATATCACATACTACACATATTGTCAAGGACACTTCTTCTTTTTTTTGAAAATTTTTAATTTTTTTTATCAGCCTTTATCAAACTCCCAAAATGGACTAGATAATCTGTAAAGGATGCGTAAGCAGCAATTAAACATAGGACAATTAGTATAACCCTCCCTATGTCCAGTCCACCTAAAATTCCAGATACATCTATTTCTAGTCTGACACAACTTTCCATTAAGATGCAATAGAAGGTTGTTATCACATATAGCACCGTTTTGAATTTTCCGCCCTTTCTAGCACCAATAGCAACTCCCTTTTGAATTGCCATCATTCTAATAAAATTCATACAAAATTCACGGTAAAGAATCAGCATAAAAACAATACCTGGCATATACCCAGAAATTACAAGACAACAAAAAGTGGTTAGATGTACCAACACATCAGCAAAAGGATCAAATAATTTTCCAAAGTCACTTACTTGTTTTAATTTTCTAGCAAAAAAGCCATCGAGAAAGTCTGTAAATTCCATAAAGGCTAATAAGGGTATCATTACCCATACAGTAAGTGAAGGAGACACATTTGACCATGCAGGCAAAAAATATACGAGAAAAAACACTGGTGACAAAACGATACGTGATAATGTGAATCTATCTGCAATATTCATACGCCTAGTATACCTGCTTATCCACTATTTTGCAAAGGGCTTCCTTCACTACGGGTATGACTTAAAATCCTGCACGACGCTGATTGCCGATTCTACTATATAACCTTCCATGATTGAAGAAGAGACAGCAACAGCTTTTTCCACCACTGCCATCGAGTCAGCCACCCCCTGTAGAATAACCTTCTTGTCAGTTACAACTGCCTTTAAAAAACTAATACTTAGCTTGTGTTCAAAAACAAGGATGTTAACAAGATGCTGTCCTTTTAACAGTTCATCCAGCTTTTTCTTTCCAGCTTCTTCTTTTTCTGGTGTTATAAATTGATTGCAAAAATGTACAATTGTTTCTGTAGCAGAATCCACATCAAACAAACCGGTATTCATTACCAAATGATAATGAGAAGGGTCCTCATTACTCAGATTGAAAAAACTCTTGTGAAATCCTAAACGATTTGTATCACTCTCGGTAATTCTCTGAGTCGCACGTTTTTCATCCCAAGAAAATTCTTCCATAAGGCGCTTACGTCGAATGTCATCCTTTGCAACAAAACGCAGTGACAAAAGGTTGGGCAAATCCTCGAGGATAGCGAAAGAGCCACGTCCAATTAAAATACAATTTTGTTGAGCGGCTGCTTCCAATACAGCAGTTTGTAGATAATCCAGGTACTCATCTCTATCCTTCGTCAAGGAAGCAAAGAATCCAGGTTTACGTTCGTCATACTTCTTCAGTTTGTCCGCAGAAAACCCCAAATCTATAAGTTTTTGTTCGATTGCCTGTCGCCCGATAAAGGCATAGTTCATTCGTTGAGCCACAGTGGTGGCAATCTCATCTCCAAGGGCTGCAACCTGACGAGAAATTGTAATGATGGCCATAGACTACCTCCAAAATATATACGCACCCTCAAAAGTTCGACTCAATATGCTGTTCCGATATATTGAAATCTCTCAATACTCTTGAGTTTTTTATTAAAAACCATAATTATAGAATAATCTCAAACCATCAGAATGTCAAAGGATTTAATTTTTATGGACGACGCAAAATTGAAATGGCAGGTGGAAAAAAAAGAACTGCTCTACTCTGCCCC
This sequence comes from Spirochaetaceae bacterium, assembly GCA_017936345.1. Taxonomy (GTDB): domain Bacteria; phylum Spirochaetota; class Spirochaetia; order Treponematales; family Treponemataceae; genus Treponema_F. Next base: position 25,394 of record JAGBFT010000049.1, on the reverse strand, counting down.
GATTCTTACAGTACATCAACAAACAAGTACTGCACCAGATGGGACAAAGGGCAATTATATTGTAATTGATGCCCCCGACTGGGTTATTGTTGTTCCTGTTTTGGAAGACCCCAGAAGATTTGTTTTAGTCAAACAGTGGAGACATGGGTCTCTGTCTACGAGTATAGAATTCCCAGGAGGAGTTATAGACGAGGGGGAAACTCCAGTTCAGGCCGCCCAGCGGGAATTGCTGGAGGAGACAGGTTACAAGGCAGGAAAGCTTACCCACCTTGGAAGCATGAGCCCCAACCCAGCAATCTTTTCCAACAAAGTCCATTGTTTTGTTGCTGAAAATCTAATTGCAACGGGAACGCAGGACTTGGACAGGGATGAATTCGTTGAGTATTTTTCTTTGCCAGCAGATGAAGTATATGCCATGACGGGAACAGCAGAATTTCCCCACGCCCTTATGACTGCAGCCATGAATCTGTATAGAAATTATCAGAAATAAAAAAAGTGCGCACCAAAACCAGCCGTAATCTTGGTGAGCACTTTTCCATGCAAAGAAGTCAATCTCTTTAATTACTTTTCTTCAAAAACATTGTACTCTTGTTCTGGGTCATAGGTTCCTTCACGAACCTCTCCAGCAAGACTTGGTATTCGAATTTTAATTTCTGGTTGGATTATGTCAGGGTTGGAGGCATTGTCCAAAACACCCCTGTTTGCCTCATACAGAACCTCCCACTTGTAGGGGTCATTGTATACAAAGGGTTTTGCGGCAATATTCCAAAAACAATCCTTGGTCTTGTTCCAGTCATGGATGATGTAGTATTCTGGGTACACGCCTTTCTTCGCTTTGGCAAGGGCTTCTTCTTCCAGACGCTTTCTTTCATCATCCATCTCTTGCAAGCCGGCCAGAGCATCCATAGACTGAAGGGCCAGTTTCTTTGCTTCTTCGTACTTTTCCCCGGAAAAAGCTACTTGAGCCTGTTCAACCAGGGACATACTTTCGTTATACATTTCAGGGAAATTTTCATCAGCCTTGATGCTTCTTGCCCATACCAAACGGTTCCGTGCAACACGAATCTGAGTATCTGCTTCTGAACGAAGCAGCATCATTTCTACATATTGGCGAGACAACTCTGCATTTTCCTCTGCCTTGATGGTGTACTCTACAGCGAGGTCGTATTCTCCAGAGTCAAAGGCATCTTGGGCCCGAACGGTGTAAGCTTCTGCTAATTTCTGATATTGGTTATCACCATAACTTGCAGCCAAGGCAACAAAAGGTATAAGCATGACAAGCACTATAAGGGAAAACTTTTTCATTATTTAACCTCCTCTTGGATGGCTTCAGTCCCATCGACTTCTTCATTAGATTCAGCAGTCTCCTCTTCATCTTGCAGAGGGGCAATTTCATCGGCCTCTGCTGCAATAGCTGCAGAGGTGTCCACCTTTTGCTTTGCACGACGAATAGCTTCTTCCGCAATAGCACGTCTAACGAAAACATCATCGTAAATTGCGGTAAAATCGTTGGTGGCAGCCACATAACCATCATAGGCCTTCTCGTAGCTTTGAACGGCATAGGCAGCATCGGCATTGGTAAGAGTAAGCTCTGCAGCAGCATACTCTTCTTTGGCAGCCATGGCAGACTTTATAGAATCAGCCTTTTCTTTTGCAGCAAGAGCTCGTTCACGCTGGGCCTCACACATTGTTGTGAGGTTTGCTGCCAAAATGGTAAAGTACGAGTCATAAGCAATGGTAGCTTGCTGAATCAACTGGAAACCAGGTGCTCCTTCATTATATAGAATTTCAACCTGGGCTACAGCATCCTCTCCCTTTTGGAAATTTTCTGGGTCAGCGTCTTCTAACCCAGCAGTTACAAGACGCTCACGAACCTGCAGGGCTTGAGCAAGTTTTGTCATTGCCAAATAAGTATCCCGTAAATTTTCCATTTGATTACGATAATCCTTGTCAGGATTTTCTTGCCAAGCCTTTACTAGTGCATCATATTCAGCAGAAGTCCCTGCAAATTGATCCGGGAAAAGAGATTCTGAACCAGCTGCAACAGCAAGTTCCTGAGCGGCGGCAAGTTCAGCCATGAGACGAGCCGAGTCTGCCGCAAGTTCGGCGGCACGAGCAATGGCTTCTGTATCTACAGCGGGTTCAACTGGAGTTTCTACGACAGCCTCTGTAGTTGGCTCGGTAACCGGTGCAACACTCCCTGGTTCAACCCCAGGCTCAGCCTCTGGTGTGGAACTACATCCTGTGACAAAAACTACCAAGAATGCCAAAATTATAAAAAGAATAAAATTCCTTCGACCTCTCACAATACCCCTCCTTCAAAGGACTTTCTGAATAATGTACCGAAAAACACCCATATCTTTCCAAATACATTCAAGAAAACAAAATATTTTTTTCTAGGATACAGTACATATTACATTCAAGCAAGCAAAATGAAAAATAATTAAATTATTTTTTTCCCAAAAGATAAAAAAAGCATTTTTTTCTCAATTTTGTGCTATAATTAGTATGAAATCAATTAAGACTACGAATAGATTACAGACATTTTGATTCTATCCGGGTCAACAAGGAGCAAAAATGGCAGATGATTTTTCCTTCTCTATAGAAAACCATATTGGAGTAATCTCTCAAAGCAAGGGCGGTTGGCAAGTGGAATTGAATTTGGTTTCTTGGAGTGGCCGTGACCCCAAATATGATATTCGCAGCTGGTCTCCAGACCACAAAAAAATGGGCAAGGGTATTACCATGACAAAGGATGAACTAAAAACCTTGGCTCAGATAATTGGAACTATTGAAGACTAAAAAGGGATTTCCTGAAAACAATCCATAGCCTCTCCACCCCTTATCACGATGGTGTAAAGCAGTGTGTAAAGGATTGTGTCTTCCAGTGCCATACCACCTGTTCGGATTTCCATGTCGCTTTTGGAAAGGAGAGCTAAAACAAGACTCACTTGCTGGGGATTCCAAACCCGTCCTGCATTTTGATATTGAGCGCGAGCTTTTTTTGACACAAACCCGCTGGCCCTGCAATCAGTTTCTGAAGGGGATGGATTTTCCCGCAGCAATTGATGCCAGGCCTGTAAGCGACGAAAACAATAGGTAAGACCTGCAATCAACTGGATACCGGAGGAGTCTTTTGATAAACGTAATTTTTGAAGAATCCCCAAGGAGGTTTCCAAACGGAGAGAGGCCGGACGGTTTGCCTCGCACAATGCGTCAAAGAGTGTAAAGGGAGATTCTTCCCTGTTGTGGGCAAGGACTTGCTCTACATCTTCCCCTGTAACTTGATGTCCAGGCTGGAAACAGAGGAAAAATCGGGAACACTCTGATTTTAAGGCTTCTGTGTTATTTTCCACCATGTCTAGAATTAACTCTATGGCATCAGAAGAAAGGGAAAAACCGTTTTTCTGAAAATAGTTTACAAGCCATTGTTCTTTACGGTTTTCAAACATTTCCCAAAAAATCTGCTTATTTGTCTTTGGGACAAGACCCTCCAACTTCTTGTCACAACTAATTTCATCAGAAACAAGAACCAGAGTTGTCAGTCCGCCTGTAGAGGCATCTACCCAAGAAGCCAGTAAGTCCAAGTCCTCCTTTTTTTTCAATAACTCTGCTCCGTAGAAAACGACAAATCGTGCTGATGAAAAAAGAGAATCACTAAGGAGGAGATTCATTATTTGGGAAAACTTTGTTTCTGATGCGTAGAAGGAATGCTCATCCAACACACCGGCCTTCTTTCTGGCATCAATGCGAAGTTTGAGAATAGCATCATTACGCTCTCCCACTTCTGGACCAGTGAACAAATAAACTGGTGCTTGACTCATTAATAATTCCTAATAATGCTGGAGAGAATGCCAACAATATGGACATCCTGACAATATATGGGCTTAAAATCATCGTTTTCTGGCTGGAGTCTAATCCGGCAAGATTCACGATAAAAACGTTTGAGAGTAATGGCATCATCCAATACAGCCACCACAATTTGTCCGTTGTCAGCTACATTGCATTGGCGAATTACTGCAATGTCACCATCTAGTATTCCAGCATTAACCATGGAAGCTCCCTTTACCTTCAAAGCAAAGTAGATGCCATCGCCTTTAACAAAGGGTTCTGCCAAATTTACATAGCCATCGTAATTTTCTTCTGAAAGAAGAGGTTTTCCCGCAGCTACAGAACCCAGCAAGGGAACTCGAGTAACAGATGGTGGTGGCTCATACCCATCTTCGTCCATAATAACCCGAACAGAACGGGAGCGTTTGTCGGATGGGGAGAGATAACCTTTTTTTTGGAGGGCCGCAAAATGACATTGGATAGCACCCAGAGAAATACCAAAATTACTTGCACACTCTCTGATTGTAGGAGGACATCCATTTTCTAGAGAATAGGTACGAACAAAATTAAGGATTTCCAACTGCCGGCCGGTAAGAGCCTTCATATACTACTCTTCCTCAAATTTATTTTCAAAAAGGGCGGCAATAGCAGCAACGGCATCAGAGGCATCTGCTCCATCTGCCTTTAAAACAAGATTGGTATTGTAACCTGCTGCCATGGTAATAACACCCATAATTGACTTGGCATTTACTGTGGTGTCATTATTTTCCAATAAAATTTCAGAAGAAAACTTGTTTGCAGTCTGGGCAATCAATGATGCTGGTCGAGCATGAATACCTGCACGATTGCGAACTGTCAAAATTTTCTCTACCATAAAATCCCCCTGATATAATGTAATATATTTTTAGTATGAATCATCACTACCATAGTAGGCAGCCTGAGCTGCCCCTGTTTCTATCCACTTAAGGATATTTTGATTGAATTCCTTGGCTGAATAATAACCCATGGATTTGAGACGCTCGTTCATGGCGGCAGTCTCAATGATAATAGGCAAGTTTCGGCCAGGTTTAACAGGAATCTCCAGGAAGGGAATCTGTACACCCAAAATATCCTGAGTATGCTGTTCTGTTCCCAGACGGTCGTATACCTTGTCAGACTTCCACACTTCCAGTTTTACCACCAGCTGCACTTCCTTTTGTTCCCTAATTGAACCAACTCCATACAACTGAGAGATATTAATAATACCTAAACCTCGAATTTCCATGTGGTGACTAATCATTTGATTGGCACCACGACCTAGCAGGGTATTGCCGTTAACGCAACGCAATTCCACCACGTCATCAGCTACAAGGCGATGCCCCCGTTCGATAAGCTCCAGGGCTGTTTCACTCTTTCCAACTCCTGAATCACCTGTGAGGATAATGCCGACACCGTATACCTCTACCAAAACTCCATGGATACTTTTGCGAGAAGCAAAGATATCAGAAAAAATACGCAACAAACGGGTGGAAAACTCAGTTGAATTTAAAGTGGTCTGAAGAACAGGACAACATGCCTCATCAGCAATATCCAAGAATTCCCGAGGTGGCTCCAAACAGTGGGTAAAAACACAACAAGGCATCTCATAGTTGAACAACTCTTTGACGGTAGAAAGCTTTCTCTCCGAGCAGAGTTTGTTTAGATAGGCAACCTCTCCACGTCCAAACACCTGTACACGGTCAAAAGCAAAGGAATCATAGAATCCAGACAAGGCCAGACCAGGACGATTTAAATCGGGAACAGTAATGACACGAACCAGCCCTTTTCTGCCACAAAGACAGCGAAGATTAAGAGAATTATGGTCTTTTAAGTCCAAATCGAGGAGATCTAGAACAGTAAATCTTTTATCAGGCATGGTAATCCTACTATACACACTACCATACATTTATGCAAGGCAAGGTTAAAAAAAGGGCAAATACCTGACAAACCACCGTTCAATCTGCCAAGTTTTACCCTTTTCCAGCAATACCAAGGAAGGAAACCAGGCCACTAGTCCATGGTTCCCTCCTTACAAGGTTAGCAGTTTATTTTCTTTCCTGAATCTTTTCCTTTTCCTTATGAACCTTTTGATCCAGAACATCCATCATCTTATTAAGTGCAGCCGCAAAGTCATAATCCTCAGCAGACACATGGGCTACCGCTCCCCATCTAAAATTAACAGAACAGTCAAAGATGAACTTCTTGTCCTCTTTTACCCGAAGAATAAAATCCACAATCAAATCATCTGCATACTTGATTCTTTCAATTTTCTTGTTGATAAGATCCAATTGATCTTGCTCAAAATCAAATCCCACTGCATTTACTGATGTTGTCATAGAAAACCTCCTGAAGAACAAATTGAAAGGACACTACAGTCACCACCAAAGCACTAGCAACAACTGTAAAGCACCTCCCACTCCTACAGTATACACCCAGAAAGGGAAAAAGCAAAGTTTTTTATTGGACAACCTCCTCCCTTTGAGAAATAGAAATGTGACTCCAGATACGAGGGTCTTCTTGTCCAAGACACCAAAATCCTATACCCTTAACTCCCAGGTCATAGTAATTGTCCAGGCGAATAGAAAGGGAGTGGACATCATCATAATAACTCGTTACCTTTACACTGGGAACATCATAGGTAAAGGTGGGAATGTGGTTCTCTCTTGCGATTTGCTCGGAGCTTATATTATTTTCTCTCATAATTCTTTGTATACCAGAAAAATAAAATGCTCTATCAAGAGACACGCTTCCCCATGTCCTGCCATAAAAGGGAAGTCCCATCACAAGTTTTTCCCGTCCGATAGTTTCTAGCGAATGCTCTGCGATGTTGTTGCACCAATCGATGGATGCAACCGGCCCAGGCTTGCTACTGGACCAGTGTTCATCGTAGGCCATAACAAAAACCCTATCTACCAAGGCACTTAATCGCTCGTAATCGTAAACATCGTTCTCTATCTTTTTTGTTCTGGCAGGGAGGGCGATAGAAAGGATTTTATTGGGAAGACGTTCCCGTAATTCCTTGATAAAGGAATGAAAGGTATCCGCATCTCTTTTGGGAACAAGTTCAAAGTCAATTTGCAAGCCGTCAAATTCTTCTGTAGCTTTTACCAAGTCTGAAATCAAGTCTTCTCGAACGTGACCTTTAGGGGAAAGGGCAAAGTGGGTTAAAGAGGTGCTATTACAAGCAACCACCAAATGGACCCGCCCCTTGTAGTCCCCTAAATTTTTGGGATTGGGAACACCGACCAGTTCTCCATAGGTATTGAGTTCAGCACTAAAATAAGCCAAGTCAGTGATAGGGAACTCTGGTTCCAAATAATATTCGCTACCGGCAATGAGATAGGCCCACACCTCAAAGAAATTGGTGGAATATGGATTAACAAAGGGGGCTTCTATGATGTAACGCCCTCCAATCATAGCCCCGGGACTTTGAAGCTCAGTTTGGGGAGTTGAATCTTGAGGAGAACCAGCAGAGCCTGCTGGAGCTTCCATTTGGGGAGACGGACGAGAAGCCCCCATCAGGGAAGAAAAAACACAAAGCAAAAGACAGAGGCTCATTCCCAAAAGCCTTGACCCAAAATAATTTATTTTTTTCATATAAATCTTCCTTCTTTTTGGCATCCTTTATTTATAGAGTAACCACAACAGACATTCTTACCTAGTTAAAATTGAATAACAGGGGTTTTCGTCATCATCAGGAGTACGACGAGTCTTCAATTCCAGAATATGTGTCTCACAAGGTAACACTTCTGTGACATCGTGGGTTACATGAAGCAAGGTGGTAGCACCTGTTGCCGCAATAGTTTCCAGGAGATGGAGTACAAGACTCCGCTGCCCTTCGTCTAATCCGTGACAGGGCTCATCAAGAATCAGCAATGGTGGACATTTTACAGCAGCCCGTAAAATAAGGATGGCTCGCTGCTCACCATAAGACAGGGAGTTAAAGACTTCCTTTCCCCTACCCTTGAAACCACCAATTTCCAGCCACCGTTCCACAGCCATTTGTTCAACTTGAGAGCGTTGCTGGTACAGCCCAATACTGTCGTGGAAACCAGAAAGCAGCACGGCTTCTATATCGATACCGCCTACCATACGATATTCCAAGTGGAGACGATAGGAAACAATCCCCATCTTTTCCTTTAACTCCCAGACAGTTTCACCCGTTCCACGACGATGACCAAAGATAGAAACATCATTACAAAAAACCTGCATATTGTCTCCTGTAATGAGCTCCAGCAGGGTGGTTTTGCCGGAACCATTGGGACCACGAATAAGCCAGTGCTCTCCAGAACGAACCTGCCAATTGAGCTTGTTGAGGACAACCTTATCTCCCCAGGCAACTCGAACATTTTTCATGCCTACAAGGATTTCACCAGGTGTTGCTTTTTTTTCAAGGATATCTGAAGAGGAGCTTGCTGAAAACAAAGCCTGTTGAGAGTGCAGTTCTTGAAAGGCCGATTCTCTGTACTGACGTTGCACCTGCAGCTCTTTCTCTCCTCCATTTTCTTTTTGGCAAGACAGAAGAAAAATTTCGTAGTCTTGAATGGTCCCCATAAAAGACACAGCCCCCTGTTCAAATTCCAATACATGAGTTATTCCAGAGGGAATTTCTTGAAAGCGTTCCATGGAAAGAATGATTGCAGGAGATTCTTTTGACTTCATCTTTTCTGAAAAAAAATTCAGCAGGATGGAACGGGACTCCACATCTAAACCTGCAAAGGGCTCTGACAAAAGCAAGAGCTGACAAGAGGAAAGAAGACTGCGACATAAAAGAACTCGGCGAACCTCTCCAGTAGATAGATATTTTACTCCCCGATTCAAGACGGGAGCCACCCCACATAATTGCACCTGTGGCAGCTGTTCCAGACTGGCAAGCTCTACAGGTTGGGGCAAAACTTCTGCAATAAGGGAAGCGGCAGTGCGCCCAATGTCGATACCGCCTTCAATATAGTCACCGTCATCATTATTTCGTTCCTCTTGAATGAGGGTTGCAGCAGTTTCCAATGAAACCATTTGGGTACTGGCAACAAATTTATTAAAATAATAACCTCCGGCTTTTCCCTCAGAAGAAGAGTCCATAGATTGTGGTATAAAAAGCGGCTTTTGGGAATTTTCCCTTTCGTTGGCAAGAGCCTGAATAAAGGCCTCCTTTCCGCCACCGCTGGAACCAGTAACCAACCAAACCTGTCCCTCCTGCAAGGTCCAAGAAAATTCCTGAACCACCTGTTTATTCTTAAGTTGAATACTACATTTTTCAACAGAAATACATTGTTGCCCTGACATGACTCCACTATACCACGGCAAAAGAACTTTGTTTAGCCCCAGAAAGTCCCTTTTTACACTTCTGTCCCCCTTGATTAAATCTTTCAAATGTGCTATCTTACACAAACTAAGCCGGCGTGGTGGAATGGTAGACACGATAGACTCAAAATCTATTGCGGGCGACTGCGTAAGAGTTCAAGTCTCTTCGCCGGTATAATTTAGAAGCTATCCTATATGGGTAGCTTTTTTTATTTTAAACAAAAAAATATCCCCTTATTTTTTAATGCAGAGGAATGTTTTGAGACAAGTTCCTACAACTTCAAAACTTGACTCAAAACTCCTAGGGCTGGCTTTAGCCTGCCCCATGAGCTCCGAACCTGCCGCCAGGCTAGCGAGAAAAAGCCGCCATGGACGGCGGCGGCAGTGGAGGCATTCCCGATATTTTTCAATTATTTTCTAGTATTTCCTATAGACATAGTAGGAAAAAAACAGATAGAATGCCTTGCAAAAACCGTGTTAAGGAGATTATTGTGGCAAAGATATACACTTCGGCAGACCAGTTGATTGGTAGAACTCCCTTGTTGGAGTTGACTCGGATTCAAAGGCAGCTTGGATTAGAGGCCAGAATCCTTGCCAAGCTGGAACTATTTAATCCAGCAGGTTCTGTTAAAGACAGAATTGCAAAAGCTATGATTGACCAAGCGGAAGCAACAGGAAAATTAAAGCCTGGGGCAACAATTATTGAACCAACTTCCGGAAACACAGGCATTGGCTTGGCCTCCGTAGCGGCAGCCCGTGGGTATCGATTAATTCTGGTAATGCCAGAAACTATGTCTGTGGAACGACGCCAGCTTGCCAAGGCATATGGAGCCGAGTTAGAATTGACGGAGGGAGCAAAGGGTATGAAGGGTGCAATAGCCCGGGCTCAGGAGCTGGCAGAGCAAATCCCCAATAGTTTTATTCCAGGTCAGTTTGACAATCCAGCAAATCCCCAGGCACATCGTAAATCTACTGGTCCAGAAATTATGGACGATACGGATGGCAATATAGACTTTTTTATAGCAGGGGTTGGAACTGGTGGAACTATTACCGGAGTAGGTCAGTACTTAAAGGAAAAAATCCCTGCAATAAAGATTGTGGCTGTTGAGCCAAAATCTTCAGCTGTTCTTTCCACTGGTATTGCCGGAACCCATAAAATCCAAGGTATTGGCGCCGGTTTTGTTCCAGATGTTCTAGATACAGGGATTTACGATGAAATAATCCCTGTAGAAGATGAAAGAGCCTTTGAAACCGGCAGACTTCTTGGCAAAACAGAAGGGGTTTTAGTAGGCATCTCTTCTGGGGCTGCATTGTGGGCTGCAATCCAAGTAGCACAACGACCTGAAAGCAAGGGTAAAACCATTGTCGTGCTTCTCCCCGATACAGGAGACCGCTACCTTTCTACAGCCCTATTTGGTGAATGAGCCTGGTCAGCTAGCTGCATAGTCTAGATGCTTGCCAAATGGACAGGTCTATTTGGCAAGCATAAATTAAAAACACATTCCCATACCACCTTCATTACGGCGGAAGGCGATTGCCTCCTCCATAGCCTCTTCTTCGATAATGGGAGAACCCTCCATATCTGCAATGGTACGGGCTACCTTTAAACAACTGGTAACTGCACGGGGGGAAAACCCTTCCAATCGGACAGCCTTGTTTAGAGACTGTTGAGCCGCCGCCGTAAGATTACATATTTCCAGCACTTCTTCTGTTTGGAGCTGGTGATTCCGTTTTCCTTGCCGTTGTCGTTGAATTGCAACTGCACGCCGGATTGCAGGTCGCAGCTGTTTGGAGGACAGGGAGTCTTCGTTATCGTCACTAGGTACGAGGACAGGAACCCGTATATCAACACGGTCTAACAGGGGTGCTGAAAATTTGCGCCAATACTGTTCCACCGACTTGATGCTGCAAAGACAAGTTTTCCCTGGCACTCCAAAGTTACCACAGGGACAGGGGTTTGTGGCGATTAAAAGCTGGAATTCACAAGGATAGATGGTGGAACGACCTGCACGAGTTAGGGAAACATAGCCAGTTTCCAAGGGAGTTCGCAGAGCCTGCAGCACAGAACTTTTAAACTCAGAGGCTTCATCAAGAAAAAGCACTCCATTGTGGGCTAAAGATATTTCTCCGGGGCGACAGTGATAGCCACCACCCACCATCCCTTCCAAACTGGCACTTTGATGGGGCATACGAAAGGGTGGCTCCTCTATATATGATTGGTTGTGGGGTAAAAGCCCTGTCAAACTATAAATGCGAGTAACAGGCTGGGATTCATGCCGAGTCAACAGTGGCAGCAGACTTGGAAATTTTTGCAAGGCCAAGGTTTTACCACAGCCAGGAGGTCCAAAAGCCAAAAGATTGTGTCCTCCGGCAGCAGCAATTTGAAGCCCCCTTACAAGCTGTCCTTGCCCTCTAACATCAACCATATCCAACTCCGGGGTGACAGGCATAAACTCCACATCTTCCTGTTGTCCCAGTTTAGAACAAGGAGGCTTTGAATCCTTCCAGGAGTCGTAGGATAAAAGACCTGCAAAGGCCTGCTTTAGGTCAGTTGCCGCAAACACATGCATCCCTTCTACAGAGCGAGCCTCTTCCGCATTGGCAGCAGGAACAATACAACAGTTTATTCCCTGTTCCAAAGCCGTGGCAGCGGCGGCATTTACCCCACGAACAGCCCGAACTCGCCCCGAAAGTTCCAGCTCTCCCATTATCAAGCATTTTCCGGCAGAAAGTGTGTTTTCTCCTGCAGCTTCGGCAAGAACGGCCAAGGCAATGGGCAAATCAAAACCGGCGCCTTCCTTTTTCAAATCTGCAGGAGACAAGCTGATAATTATTCTCTCCGGGGGAAATTGAAAGCCAGAGTTCAACAGTGCCGAGCGCATCCTTTCCCGAGATTCTCGTACAGCACCATCTGCTAAACCCACCATATCCACGCCAGGAATACCACGCCTGAGGTCAACCTCAACGGTTACCATGGCACCCTCATACCCAAAGGGTGAAAAACTAAAAATTTCCATGTCCATAATCTGTCCTAAAAAAAATTGGAAAAGGTGCCTGCTAAAGAAGGAGGAAATGCGTGCAACAGACCCAACAACTTTTTGAAATTATTTTAACAGGCACTTTTCCTATAGTTATTATTGTTTTAAATTGCAAAAAAAATGCGTTTTTTGAAAAAAAACATGAATATTTTTCTTTTAATTACTATAATGGTCTTCAATCTTATATTTAATTCTTTTCAGGAGAAATAGCTTATGGAACAAGCAGTGGAAACTGCAGCAAGCCTTTCGGAGCACTTTAGAGACAAGGTTGTCCTGAAGGTTGCAAAAATCATCAAGGTGGAACAGCATCCCGGTGGAACCATGCTGTACATCTTAACCCTGGATTGTGGCGATGAGGAGCCACGTCAAATTGTAAGCTCCATCGTTCCCTTTTACAAGAGCGAGGAACTGCAAGACAAGCACATCGTTCTGGTATACAACCTAAAGCCCGCAAACTTCCGCGGGGTTCGCAGCAATGGAATGTTGCTGGCAGCATCAGAGGCAGCGGATGAAGAACATGAAACTTGCGAAGTTCTTTTTGCTCCAGATTTTGCTGTAGGAACACAGCTGGAACCAGAAGGACTGGAGCCTCCAGAAGAAAAACTTTGTTACGTAAAACCAGACAAGTTCTTTGCATTCCCCCTCATCACAAGAGATGGTTTTGTAGAATTGGACGGGAAGAAAATTGGTGCTGATGGAAAATACCTGACAGCAACAGTTTACAGGAACGGGGTTGTAGGTTAAAAAAGTCCCTCCAAACAGGCCAGCTGCTCCCCCGTAAAGTGGCTGGCATGACATTCACTGCCCTTTCTGCTATACTCTTGAACCATGAATGTGCTTTCCATTAAAGATTTAGGTAAGATTGGGCGGGATGAGCCACTTTTTTCAGGGGTAAGCTTTGGACTCAACAGCGGGGAAAAGGCTGCCCTTATCGGGAGGAACGGTTGTGGCAAAAGCACCCTTCTAGCCTGTATTGCAGGAACTCTCACTGCGGAGGATGGAACCATTGTTACCGCAAAAGAATGCGGCATTTCCTTTTTGCCACAAAATCCCGGCTATAATCCCGAAGATACAATACGAAATCACATCTTTAAATCAGAAAGCAGCAAGCTTTCTGTGATTCGCCGCTACGACGAAGTGTGCCGGAGCCTGGCAAGTAATCCTGAACCCAAGCTGGCAAGCCAACTTCAAGGACAGTTGGACACCCTTTTTGAAGAAATGACAAGGCGAGACCTGTGGAATTACGAGTCTCAAATCAAACAGATTCTCACTACACTAGGAATTACAGCTCTAGACTCCACCATGGGAAGCCTTTCCGGAGGCATGGTGAAAAAGGTGGCCCTGGCACAGGTACTCATTGATGATACAGGGCTTTTGCTATTGGACGAGCCAACCAACCAGCTGGACATACAGTCCATTGCCTGGCTGGAAGAATATTTACGCACTACAGAACGCGCTGTATTGATGGTAACCCACGACCGCTACTTTCTTGACAATGTCTGTTCTTCCATCTATGAGCTGGCACGAAAGCGAATCAAACTCTACACCGGCAACTATTCCCAGTACTTGGAGAAAAAAGAAACTGAGGCAGAAATAGAAGCAAACACAGAAAAACACATTGAATCTGTGCTAAGAACAGAGAGGGAATGGCTGATGAGGGGACCTCAGGCTCGGGGAACAAAAGCCCGGGCACGAGTTGACGCCATTCACCGCATGATTAACAGGGAAAAATTTGCCGCCGACAAGGGCTTTACCTTTGAGGTAGCCGGCCGCCGTCTTGGTGGAACCATTCTTGAGCTGGAAAAGATAGAAAAGAGCTGGAGCCGTCCAGATGGAAGCAAACAAACAGTCCTCAAGGACTTTTCCTACACCTTCCGCAAGGGAGAACGGCTGGGAATTTTCGGCGGCAACGGAACAGGAAAATCCACCCTGCTCAATATTCTTACCGGCACCCTAGAACCAGACAGTGGCAAGCTTAAAACAGGGATAAACACGGTCTTTGGCTACTACCAGCAAAATCCCCGACTGCAAATGGCAGGGGAAGGCGGCCACGTTCCCACCGTTTTGGAATATATCCAAGAAGCCGCCGAGGTAATTACCCTAAACAATGGTAAAACCCTGTCTGCCGCCCGCCTCCTGGAACAATTTGGCTTTGAAGGTCGTATTCAATATTCAGCAACAACAAATTTGTCTGGTGGAGAAATGAAGCGACTCTACCTGGTGCGGCTTTTAATGGGAAATCCAAACTTTTTGGTACTGGATGAACCTACCAACGACTTCGATATTTTTACCCTGTCAATATTGGAATCCTTTTTAGAAGGCTACAGCGGTTGTTTGGTGGTGGTAAGCCATGATCGCTGTTTTATGGACAAGACCGTAGATACTCTGCTTATTCTAGATGGTCAAGGTGGTGTTTCTGGCTTTGTAGGAACTTGCAGCGAATACATTGAATTCCTCAAACAAGAAGAAAGGAAATCCAACACTACAAAATCCACCCCAGAACAGAAGGCCGCTTCACTTCAAAATGCAGATAAAGCTCCAGCTGCCTCTGACAACACACCCTCCAGCGCACCAGGCAAAGCTGCATCCACCAGTTCCCGCCGGCGCACGTTCAAGGAACAGCGAGAATATCAAGACCTGGAAGAACAAATTATGATGGCTGAAGACAGAAAAACCGAACTGGAAACCCTTCTTTCCGGTGGGGAAACAGATTTCAGCAAGCTGGGAGCCTTGACAGAGGAATATAACAAACTGACGGCGGGGCTGGAACAAGCCTACACTCGATGGGAAGAACTGGCGGAACTACAGGATTACTAGCCTACATAAACAGCAGCAAACTCAGAGCCATTACCATCATACCAGAAATCAAACCATAGATGGAAAGGTGAGCCTCTCCATACTCTCTGGCAGAGGGCAAAAGCTCATCCAGTGAAATAAACACCATAATTCCCGCCACCATAGCAAAGATTATTCCAAAGGTCATATCGTTTATAAAGCTTCGCAAAATGGTAAAGCCTACCAAGGCACCGATTGGCTCACTTAATCCAGACAAAAATGAATATACAAAGGCCTTTTTCTTGCTTCCGGTTGAAAAAAATACAGGCACAGAAACCGCCACACCTTCTGGGATATTGTGAATGGCAATGGCGATGGCAATGGGAATTGCCAGGGTAGGATCTTGCATTCCAGAGATAAACGTTGCAAGTCCTTCTGGAAAATTGTGGATACCAATGGCCAGGGCGGTAAACAATCCTGTTCTCAGCAATCTATCCTTGGGGTTTTTAGGTGGCAGAGGACACACCTCATTTCCATTTTCGTCAATAAAACATTCAACCTTCTTTATTTCGTGTGGATTCTCTCTTTCGGGGATAAATCTATCGATGATAGCAATGAGAAACATTCCTGCAAAAAAACCGCCCGCTGTAAGCCAGCTTCCCCCCTTTTCCCCCAGCACTAGAACTAAAGAGTCCTTTGCCTTTACAAATATTTCTATCATTGAGACGTAAATCATTACTCCTGCGGAAAAACCGAGGGAAACTGCAAGGAATTTTGTATTTGTCCGTTTTGTCAGCAAGGCCAACAAGCTTCCAACCCCAGTTGCTAGACCTGCAAAAAGAGTGAGTAAAAATGCAAAAACTACAGAATTCATAATCTAAAGATACTATTTTTTTTTTATTTTTTCATGGTATAATCATGGAAATTAAACAAATAAAGGAGTTTTTTATGGCAAAGAAAAAGAAATCCATGGGATTGCTGTACCTCATTGGAATGATTTTAGTGGTGGTGGGCTTTTTTCTGCCAATGTTCAAGGCAGGGCCAATTGAACCCAATGGTTTGGATTTTCTAGACTTTGACAATTTTGGCTTTGTTACCATTGGAGGTCTGCTTATTATTGTTGGTGCAGCGCTTGGTGTCGCACTAAATTTTCTCAGCGTAAAAAACAAAAAGACGCTTCAGCTGGTGGCATTGATTGTATCCATTGCAGGGGGTGTGGTTCTGTTTATTGGATTCAACGACAATACCATTTACAGGGCTATTGCAAAGGGCTTCCTCAAACATGCCTACATAGGTTTCTACGTCGTACTGGCCGGTTGGGTAGCAGCTCTTGTGGGATATATCACAGGAAAATAAATTATCTTCTGCGAATACAAAATCCTGAAATGGAATTGCTTCTGTTTCAGGATTTTTTTTCACCGTTTTCAGACTAGAAAACCCTGCACAGCCCATTTCCCCGTAGTTTTTTATACATGAATCTTACGGCGCTGAGAATGGGGTCATTGGAAAACATTTGGGCAAGCCCAGAATCTGGTCCATCTCTTTTTCCGGGAGAAAGATTATATAACCAGCAAGCTACCTGTTCTGCTGTTTTCTTGTCGGTTCCTTTTGGCAGGGCTGCATACAAAAGCTCCCCCATATAGGTCCAGCTTAGCTGAAATCCATTTTTCCACGTGACCACCATGGGATAACCTGCAATCCAACAATATTTTTTCCAATTTTGACTAAAGTATTTATAGTCATTGTAAGTTTTTTCCCGCTGAATTTCGTATTCCCCAATAGCCTGCTCCACTAGATTTGAAGCCACAGAGGCCCGGGGCATAGAAAAGGAAAACCATCTTTCCACAGGAGTAGTCAATTCTTCTCCCCTCATCCATGCGGAAAGGGCAGCATTTAGCGGCTCCCCGTATTTAGCGCTTTTTCTTTCCCCTTCAAACTGAAGGTCATTGGAAGCAAAGATTGTCTCTTCTCCAATATCCAACCCCTGGGGCTTTAGGTCTGGATGCAAGCCCTCTTTCCATTCCTGAAAGATGCGAGAATGGCGAGTCAGAACAAATTTGTGCCAAAAGGCACTATCCAGAAGGCCAGCGGCAAATAGCTGGCGTAGAGTTTCCATTGAGTCTATAAGCATTTGGGGAGTTTCCAGCCAATACCCATAAATCATATATGCATGGGTTAAAATTCCTGCCTCCTTAAAAGCGGCACAGGCAGCCACAATACTTTGCAAATCAGTTCCCTTTTGCACTATGTCCAAACCACTGCCGCTGGCAATTTCTATTCCACCGGAAACGGCCCGAAGTCCTCCATGGGACAAAAAATCTGCCAAATCCCTGCTAAAAACCCTTTCGTAGCGAATGTTTCCCCAAAAAACCAATGGACTTTGAGACTTGAAGTTTTCAAGGGCAAGGTCTCTCAAAGAAGATGGTGGGGCTGCCTCGTCCACCAGATGAAGTCCCATTACACCGGCTCTTTTTGCTTGCAAATAAATCTTCTTGTACAAGGCTTGAACGGCAACTTTTTTGTAGGAACAAACATAATCAAGGCTTGTGTCGCAAAAGGCACATTGATGCCAGTAGCATCCGTGGGCAAGATAGGCTTTAAGCCAGGCTCCATCAGACCATAGACGATGCATGGGATTGCTGCTATCTGCAAGGCGGGGATACTTGGTAAAATCAATGTCACTGTAGTCTGGAGCAAGGAGGGAAGTAAACTCATCTTCTATCTGCGCCACAGCCTTTCGTTCAGTCTCATCCTTTTCAAGAGTAACAAAATCAGCATCAAAAAATCGCATCTTATAAAGGGCAGTTTTTTTTATTTGTAAAGGAAAGTCCCCTGAACCAGAGTTCTTGCAACCATCTTCCAATTTTTCCAAATGACAGAAAAAGTCCCAATAAGAGCCATATCCACGGTCATAGCTTAATGCATCAAAATAAGAAGACAAGGCCACATCTTTTACTTGACGAAGCTCTGTGTTTACATACCCTCCACCAATTACCACAAAAACCTTATTCCCCAAGACCTCCTTAAATTTTTTGCAGGTGAAAAGGGCGGCAGCCAGGGTTCCAGGAAAGGGACAGCTAACACAGAGAAGAAGCCTCTCATTTTCTGCTAAAACTCCGTGATTTTCCAAAATTTCATTTATAACAGGCAAATAAAAATCCCTTAGAACGGGAGCTTCCAAGCCCTTTTCCACCACAGAAAAATCCCTGTGGCTGGTGACCAAGGCTTCTCCATAGCGAATCAACTCAAAAGATGAATCAAAAAATGTACCAATGTAGTCAGCTAAATCTGCCAAGGCAAGGGATGCAAGAATGATAGCATCGTCTACAGTAGCCATCCTGTCCAACCCAAGGAGAAAATTTTCCATCCGTTGACCTCGAGGCACGCCAGGTGAGGCGATAAATTCGTGACAAAGCTCCCGTTGTTGCCCCTGAAGAATTGCAACTATGGAATCAATCCATTTTATCCAGCCATCCTTTTGACTGAGATAACGACGAACATTAAAAACCTCACTGTGACGCCCAGCCTTTTCCCATTGTTGAGCCTGGAGGAGAGCCTTGCCTTCTGTCACAGCAAAAATATGCTCCAAGCCTTTTTTACAAAAGATTGAATGAAACAATAGATTGCATCCGTCTATCCATTGAATTTCTCCTAAATTCCACTGGGGCTTCTTCTCCTTCAACTGTGAAAAAAAAGCCTTGAGATAAGCACCAGCAGGATAAGCGGTGTTTAGCTGAACAAGAGGTGGCTGAATAATTAAAACCGTAGTAATGGGACTCATAAAACCAGTATACAGATTTTTTTTGTATTGGAAAATAATTCCTTGCCACCTAACTATACACATGGTATAATTGCTTAATCTTAATATATTTATCTAGGAATATCAGACATGAAGAAATCATCCAGTTTAAGCTTTACCCTTGTTATTGCAAGTATTATTATAGCCTTTGTTGTAGCGTATAGCGTGGGAGCCTTCGCACTTTACAACATACAATCTCTCCATACATCCACCAATGAAAACTATGAAATGGCCATGTATGACGGCTATCGAACTGAAATCAAATCCCAAGTTCAGTCCGTATTGGCAATTCTTCAAAATTTATATGAAAAAGAGTTGCAAGGTCTTTTAACATCAGAAGAGGCTCGCCTTCAAGGGAAAGAAACAGTTCGGACAATGCGCTACAGAGACGACGGTTCGGGTTATTTTTGGATTGACGACAAAAACTATTGTCTTGTCATGCATCCCATTCTCACTGCAGACGAGGGAAAAAACCGATACGATTTGCAGGACCAAAATGGTGTGATGATTGTCCAGTCCATCCTGGGGGAATGCCTGTCACCAGAGAGGGCTGGCTTCAACTCCTTTTACTTTACCAAGGCAGACGGTGTCACTGTTGCCCCAAAATTGGCGTATTCAGCTTACTTTGAGCCCTGGGGCTGGGCCATCTCAACAGGCAACTATGTAGACGATATGGACAAGCAAATTCTTGTTGCAGAAAAAAGCAGCCAGAACCGTATCAATTCCCTCATCGTCGCTATGGTTGTGGGGACAACAATCCTTTTGGTTTTATCTGCCATCATTATCAGCATAGTAATCCTTAAAATTGCAGTAAAACCCCTTCGGGTTCTTGATACAAATATTTTGGACCTGGCAGAAGGCAGCGCAGATTTGACAAGGCGACTGAATTTCCATTCTTTCAAGGAAATGAATTCCATTACAAATGGGTTCAACAAATTTACCGACAAGATTCATAACACAGTGCGGGATATCAAAACCTCAAAG
Organism: Spirochaetaceae bacterium; assembly: GCA_017936345.1. Classification (GTDB taxonomy): domain Bacteria; phylum Spirochaetota; class Spirochaetia; order Treponematales; family Treponemataceae; genus Treponema_F. Next base: position 5,648 of record JAGBFT010000049.1, on the reverse strand, counting down.
TTACATTTGGAAGCCGTGGGACAGCAACTCGGAAACAGTTCCTATGAAACGGTACATTCCATCAACCAAATCTCCAGTCATATTCAAAAGCTGCGGGATGAAATGAAAAAGCAGTCCGGGAGTGTAACAGAAACTGCCAGTAGCGTAAATGAAATTACATCTAACATCCAGTCCTTGGAACGAATGATTCAATCCCAGGCAGCGGAGGTTACCCAGGCTTCCGCTTCGGTGGAGGAAATGCTGGCAAATATTGCTGCAGTCACCAACTCCATGGACAAGATGATGGTTTTATTCGACAATCTTTCCTCAGAAATGCAAATTGGAAATGAAAGGCAATCTGACGTAAACCAACGTATCATTGAAATTGAACAGCAGTCAAAAATGCTTCACGAGGCAAACGTGGTTATTGCGTCCATTGCAGAACAAACCAATATGCTGGCCATGAATGCTGCCATTGAAGCTGCCCACGCAGGGGATGCGGGACGGGGATTTAGCGTTGTTGCCGATGAAATCCGAAAACTATCAGAAACATCCTCAGAACAATCCAGAAACATCGGAACACAGCTTACAAAGATTCACACAGCAATCGAGAACATGGTTTCTGTGTCGGAAGAGTCCAGCCAGATTTTTTCCTCTGTATCCCAGCAAATTCAGGACACAAATACCTTGGTTGTACAGATTCAGTCTGCTATGACAGAACAGTCCAGTGGTTCACAACAAATTGCCACAGCCCTCCATGCCATGAACAACAGCACCATAGAAGTAAAAAAAGCTTCTACAGAAATGACAACGGGAAACAAATTGATTTTTGATGAAGTACAAAAACTTCAAGTTGCAGTTGAGCAGATGGACAGCAGCATGAACTCCATGAATGATGAGGCAAAAAAAATCTTTGAAAGGGGGCAAATACTTTCCGAGATTAGCGAAAGGATGGAAGAAACAATCAAGGACATTTCGGTCCGAATAGAACAATTCATAGTGTAGGCACAGATCTAGTGAAGCTATAGAACCTACATGATGACAAACGGCAGGGAGTTTCTCTGCCGTTTGTTGTTTTGAAAAGCCAACTCTCGGACTTGAACCGGGCTTCCGTACCCCCACTTCCGTGTGGTGTCACTCCAGCCGCCTACGTTCGCTGGCGCCGCCGTCCATGGCGGCTTACCTCGCTGGCTCGGCGCTCACTCCGGTACTCGGTTCAACTCTGTCTGTGATTCTGAAAAGCCAACTCTCGGACTTGAACCGAGTACCTGCACGTTACGAGGGTGCTGCTCTGCCAGGTGAGCTAAGTTGGCATAAACATGGGGATACTATAGCAAAAAAAAGAACTTGGGTCAATGAAATTAAATGACAGTGCCGCGTTCACGGCGAATGTCTTCTACACGCTTCATCTCAGCAAGTCGCTTCATGTCCATGATATTGTTAACGATAATATAATTGTCGTACACTTCTATTCGACGCTTTTCCACGAACTTGTTCACCTCATCCCGTACAACATCTCCATTGAGACCAGACCATTGAATTAAATCCGAAACAGTTACATCAAATCTACGGGACTTATCCAAGGCACTCCCAGGATGAGACTTCATCTCATCAAACATCATAAAGACATTGGCAAGACGAGATGATGGATCTGCAACCACAAGAATCTTTAGGCGACGCTTTTGATCGTAGATGCGCTTGCAGAACAACTTCAAGAGAATAAGAGCCATCTGAGGATTGCCAGTTATAAGAGCCTCAAAGTTGGCCTTGTTAAATTCTAGAACCTCAACCTTACTAACGGCAACACAGGTGGCAGAACGAGGAGAATTTTCCAAAATGGCCATTTCTCCAAAGAATTCTCCCGGCTGCAAAATATCAAGATTCTTTCTTGTACCGTTCACACACTTTACCAACTGAATGGAACCAGATTGAATGAGATAGAACGTCTCGCCTGGCTCAAATTCAGAAATAATGACAGAATCAGGTTCAAAGGATTTTACAAAGCGCTCAAATCCAGGAAGATAGAATCCAGAGCCATTTACCATAGGCTGTACAATTTGCTCTCCCCCATGACGCTGGACACGAGCCTGTAATTTTTCAAGTCTCACCTTGGAGTCCGTGTAAAGGCGAACAACAGTGTCCTTTTCCTCACAAGTAGGATAAATCTTTAGAATCTTCAAGCAAATATCACAGCACGAACGATACTGCTCCTCGTCATAGAAGCATTGCGCAACAGAAATCATTCCGGCCAAGGAATTAACCCCTTCTCCGCTACCGAGAATTTGCTCGCTCTTTCTGTGAATCGAGCGCAGCTGATTGGAAAAAACCCTCAGCATCTTCATAATAATCTGCTTGTTGCTGCTAAATAGCTGCTCAAACTCAGTGACAGACATGGCAATTACCTGTGAATCAACTACAACAGTTGCAGTCTCCTCACGGGGGAAACGGCCAAAGGCCGACTTAACTCCAAAGAATTCTCCCTCACGGGCATACTCTGTAACAGGTTCCCCTGTCTCCACATCAGTAGAACTGAGAACTACCATACCCTTTTGAAGAATAAAGATTCTATCGTCCTTATCATCCTCAAAATATATAATTGAACCTTTTGTGTAAGATACTATTTTAGGCATTTACATCGCCTCCATAATTATAGGAAAATTCCATGAGTCAAATGAAATGATAACATAATATTAAAAAATATGCTATAGTTTTTTTATGATTGACCTACATACTCATTCAACAGCTTCGGACGGAAACCTGTCCCCACAGGACTTGGTGCTAAAAGCAAGGGAAAAGGGTATCACTGTTTTAGCCCTTACTGACCACGATACAACTGCTGGACTAGACGAGGCAGCCTCGGCAGCCCTGACGCAAGGCATAACCCTTGTACCAGGGATTGAACTGAACATCAGTTGGCCTACAGGAGAATTTCATCTTTTGGGTTTGGGACTTACTCATATCCATCCCAGTCTCCAGGCAATTACCACAGAGTTGAAAAATCAAAGAACAAGTCGAAACAGCAATATCATTCTAAAGCTCCAGCAGGCAGGTTTTAATATCAGCGTAGAGGCTATAAAAAAAGAATTTCCCCAATCAACCCTAGGTCGTCCCCACATTGCTTCCTACTTGGTAAAAACTGGCTCCTGCAAGACGATACAGGAAGCCTTTGATAAATACCTTGGGAAAGGTCGCCCCTACTACATTCACCGTGCAGGAGCCGATTTACAACAGGCCATTGCAGCTATAAAGGCTTCTGGAGGTGTATCCGTTCTTGCCCATCCCCTTTCTCTCTATGTATCCTGGGGAAAAATTGAGTCAGTCTTGGGTGGGTTAAGAGAAAGTGGTGTTGAGGGAATAGAGGCCTATCATCCCGGAGCTCGTAGACCAGAAGGAATCAGGCTAGAAGAAATGGGAAGGAAGCTGGGCTTCTTTATCACGGGTGGCAGTGACTTTCATGGAGAAGGTGTGAGAAAAGACAGAAAGCTAGGACATGGCTGCAATGGTGAAAAGCTTCCCCATAGACTATGGACGGAAGAGCTTTTGCCCCATCTGCAAAGCTTTAGTACTCAAGTTGAAGGTGGGGCTACAGAACCGATGTTTAAAATTTGGCAATCCAACATGGTGGACTGACTTTCCTGCGCTGATAATAATTTAAAAAGCTCCTCTGCTGCCCTGCAGCCCTTTTGGAAACCAGGTTGATTCACAGCGGAAGGCTTTGGATGAAGCAAATTACTCTGGGGCAAGTTGTCAAAGGTTACAATGGACAAGTCACGGGGAATAGAAAGTCCTAGCTCTTGAACTGCGTGATAAAACCCATAGGCCTGTACATCTGCCATACATAAAATTCCTGTAGGAGGCTTTTCTCTGGATAACAGGCTGTGGGCGGCATCAAGGGAACTGTCACAAGAAGTACCGATTTCCATATATTCTACCTGACTTTTATCAACACCATATTCATCCATAGCCCTCTCAATACCCTTACAACGATTGCGGATAGTTTCAGAGCTGCCAGAGGCTTCCAATGTATCTGACAAGGGCTGCAGCATACAAACACAGATCCTACGATGCCCTGCCTCCAACAGCAGTTTAGCCAGTTCATAGGCTGCCTTCTCATCATCAATTCCAATGTTTACACAATCATCCCTAAAACCTGCATCTATAGTTACATAGGGCAATCCTCGTTGACGGCATACAGTATGCACGTCACTGTCCCCAGCAGCCCCTAGAATAAGTACACCATCTACAACAGCATTGTACACTGCATGGGTAAAGATTCCCTCCAAGGGAGATAAAACCAGGATAGAGTAATTTTCTTTTTCACAGGCCTCTCCCACCCCACGGAGCAATTCCGTAATGTAAGGGTTTTGAAATACATAGGCAATGGACTGGGGCAATAAAATCCCAATACACTGAGTTTTTCTTCTTGCCAAGCCTCTGGCTACAGGGTCAGGAACATATCCCAATTCTTTGGCAATATCCATAATTTTTTGATAGGTTTCTTTTGAAATCCGCTCAGGTGAATTAAATGCAAAGGACACTGCTGTTTTGGAAACACCAGCTCTACTTGCTAAATCTTTGATAGTTGGGCGTCCTGATTGTCTCATAATTTCATTATAAAACGGTTTATAAAAAAATCAACCGCCTATCAAGTGAAAATTGATGGGAGGAAGGGAGCAACCCCTCAATTCTACCTCGGAATCTACTAGCCACGGGACAGGTTTTACGAAATTTCTTATTTACTGTATGATGGAATTGACACCAAATCAATTCAGGCATAGACTGGAAAGTATGCCAGTTCTGAAAGATATTAGGAGGTAAAATGTATATAAAAGATGGTATATGCTATGCAGGAGAACTGACTCCAGAGATTGAAGTTGCTTCGATCAAACTTTTAGAAGATGGTTTTATGTTAATTGATTTCTCAACAGGGGAAACACGCCTGTTCGATGTTACAACATTGTTGGATAAAGGCAGTGCCTTTTTACCACTAAAAGATGAGTCAAACAGACAGACAGCCAAAGTGACCCATGGGTTTGTATCTTGGATGGATGGCCAAATTGATATCGCTCCAGAAACCTTATACCTAGAAAGTTTAAAATATCCAAAAGATATTTCAGCATAACCGAAGTGGAGGATACTATGCCGGAACTAAGTCGTTTTGAAGGAATGATAATCTACATGCTTTTTAGAGATAACAAGGAACATAATAAACCTCATGTTCATGTCCACTATGGAGAGTATAAGGCTTCTATAGGAATTGACGGGGAACTTCTTGCTGGCAAACTGCCTGTGCGACAGTTAAAAATGGTAACTGGTTGGTTAGCCTTACATGAGGAAGAAGCCTATAGTGCATGGAATCTTGCTGTTTCAGGTGAACACTTCGAAAAAATCTCACCATTACGATAATAGGTCATTATACTTGAAATACATGAAACAGATGGTGTGCTCATTATAAAAATAGACTTGATGAGTAAATATAATGCAATAGCAAAATTTCATACCCCTCCCTCCCACAAATACAAATTGACGGGAACAAAATGAAGCTTGTTTTTCTTAAAAATAAGAAAAACTGGGTAGTTTTTCTCAATTTTTATCTATTTGGGATATAAATTATCCTTGATTTACGCACAAAATGAGAGGAAAAAATAAATGCTCCATTTTTGACATTG
>JAGBFT010000048.1 GCA_017936345.1 Spirochaetaceae bacterium | reverse complement strand
CTCCAGCAGGATGAAGCTGATGTGGTGCTCCTCAGTCTGGGGATGCTCAACGCTACCGACAACAACAGTCACCTTGTTTCCCTCAACCTTTGCCACAGGAATGTGCTTTTCCTTGGCAGCATCGGTAACACCAGCCTCAAGGGTCTGAACTCCCTCAGGAGCACCAGGGAATAAACCAGGAAGGCGAACAAGGACACCCTTGTGATCACCGCAAGATACAAAATGCAAGTCACTCATAAAAAACCTCCATATATGAATGTAAATAAAAGAAATATCAAATCAATTTTGATACTTAGAATATACGAAAAATAAAAAGAGAAATCAACAAAAAAAAATAAATTTCTGTAAAAAAATTGATTTTTTACAAATTTATAATAAATACAATTATGTCATAAGTATCTTGAGTTGTTTAATGATTCAAAAAGAAATCTCTGGTCTTCTGTCTTGAGGTTTTCAAGGCGACAAAGTGCGCAGGTTTTACCGTCACCACTTTCAAAAATAGTTGTTACAGAACAATCCACTGTGATAGAACGACGCAGGGTATGAAGAGGAATCTGCAGCAACAGGGAATAGTGAATGTCTTGCTGCAAGGGAAATTTGCCGCCTTGGGTAGCAAGAACAATATCCGAACTACTTAGATACAAGAGTTCCAGCGGTTCCATTCTATCAAGTAGGGCCGGAGGTGGGGAATTGTCGTTTGATTCTGCCAGGTAGCGGCACACTGGAATAAGGGGCAATAGTTTTAATAATTGCTCAGAAGAAGTCACACCTTCAATACAAAACACCTGTCCATAATCACTGTCTTTTTTATTACCATCTTCTTTGTAACCACAGGCAAAATAAAATCCCGTCTTCAGCTCAGCAAGCCCATCCAAAAGCTCCAACTCCCCCACTACATCCCGGGAGGTAATGCAGCCGTCAAAGGGAAGTACCATTCCAGGCTGAATCCATCCCGCTGTTACCAAAAGAGCCTTTCCTGTAGAAAGCAGTTTGTCTCGAATTGATGATGGAACTTCAACTGGTACAGCACCACAAATTCCTCTCAAACGCCCCACCAGTCGGGGATTAGGATTTTCAGGTAAATGTCTCCATACACAAGGTACAAACAAAGGATATTCCTCCCTTAAAAAGCAGGAAAGACGCTGCCCGCTAAAGGATTCTCCAAGAAATACATTACAAGAAAAACCATTTCCAACATTATCCTCTGAGTCAGGCAAACGAAGAATTTCACGGGGAACAACCAGTGCCTTTGCACCAGACTTTGTACATGAAACAAGACTGGCAAAGGAAAGCCCCAATTTTTTAAAGTAAAAGCGAAGGGAAACCTGCTGTCCAACCAATTCTTGAGGTAAAACACTACTGTCCGTAAAGAGGATAATTCCTTCCGGCAGAATTTTGACACCACCTTGGCCTGTAACAAAGGAGAAAATTCTGTCTGCAGGCTGGGCGGGAACAAGAGCAAAGGGAACCTTACAATCGCACAAATAGGAAACAACCAAATCTCGTTCAATACCTGATAAAATATTATTCATAAACAAACTCTCCATAACGGATTTGCTCAATCTTCCAAACGTCTTCTTGTAGAACCGCATAAAGACTCACTATCCAATTTCCTTCAGATGAATGAAAAAGAACGGGAATTTCATAATATTCACCTTGAATCATGGGCGAACCAAGAAAGAATCTATCAGCGGCAGGATAAGCCGCTGTATCATAAAGATAGATACTGAGCATATACTGACGACCAGAAAGAATATCAGAAGCCAAGGCTGAATAGAGACCTCCCCTTGTTCTATCATGTGATACCCTTAGTAGATTGCTACAAAATCCAGTAAGCATGATACGTAGAGAGCCTGGAATTTCACGAACATCTATGCTTCCAAAACCAGCTACTGAAGGATAAATTTTTTCAGCATCAGGCACAGAAATTACAGATGCAGCTTCTACCGTGGACAAGCTTCTTCTTGAAAAAAGATTTGGGTCAAGTTTCTTTCTATCTGCAATCAACTCTGCGTCAAGTTCCTCTGTCCAATTTACCCCTTCAAATCGACTCTGAAATTGCTTTCTTAAGGTGTTATCGTAAGTTATCCCCAAGCCCTGTTCATCTTGGCCATTTGAACAGGAAAAAAAGAGAAAAATTAAAGAAAAAAATGCAATTATCTTGATATAGGAATTCCCCATTCTGTCATTATACTATAATCTAAGTAAACCACACAAGGGAAAAATCAATCAACACAAGGAGGAAACAAGTGTTACACCCACAAGAAGTAGGAAAAGCTTTACAAGACAAGGCCACTCGAGTCAGGAGAGAGTATGCCCACTCAATCAACGGAGCCATTTCCCCTAACTTTGTATCTTGGGATGCGGAGAGTCTAACCTACACCTGTTCATTTGAAATAAAACCAGAGTACGCCAACCCTATGGGGATTCTCCACGGTGGGCTCACCGCCTATATGCTGGACACCGCCATGGGTCATCTGTGCAGTGCCTATGCTGAAACGCTGACGCCCACCATTACCATGAACGTGTCCTATATGTTACCGGTTCCTATTGATTGCCCCCTCTTTATTCGTGCAACCCTCAACAGAATGGGTTCCACTGTAGCCTACCTAACCGCCACCGCCTTTAACCAAGACTCTCCTCAAAAGCCATTGGTTTCTGCATCAGGAGCTTATATGGTGGCACGAAAGTAGAAAGAACTTATCCAACAGACTAATCTTGGACTCTTGCCAGCAGCTCAAAGTCTTCCTTTGAGATTGCAGTGCCATACAGGTCCAATTTTTCTCCTTGGTGACGATTTGTTTCCGTATAGGTCAAACTTGAATCTTCGTATTCTTTGAAATTATCCCCAACGACACACCTGCCGTCCATTTTTACCCAGGACAGTTTTTCTGAAGAGATGATACATAAAAGACTCCTTGCTAACATTTTGTTACCAAAGAGTAGCATTAAAGAAGTGTATTTAAAAAAAATAACTACTTACATAGTAAGTAGTTATCTATGGCCCATAGAGGAGTCGAACCTCCGACCTGCTGCTTAGGAGGCAGCCGCTCTATCCTACTGAGCTAATGGACCAAGTACTGGACTATGCCAGCCAAATAGTTTTGCAGGGCAACCCAAGCAGGGGATTTTCAATAGCAAAAATCCCCTGGACCTGATTATCCCCGCTTTACCAAAAGGATGCCTCCAAGAACCAATAAATGGGAGGAGATTACCTTTAGGAAGGATATAATGGAACCGAAGCTACTCAAGGCTCCCTTTAGCAAGCCACCGTTGCCAAGAATATCTGTCAATACAATGACTACAATCCACACCACCATAATGACAATTAAAACAACATCTGCAAGTTTTCCAACTCCCATAAAAAAACGAAGGATTAGGAAAATTCCTGCAAGAAGCTCACAAACACCGATGGCAATAATAACAATGTTCGCTACATTACCATTTAGAATGCTATAAACAGCAGTGGCAACCTCGTTTCCACCAAATCCAGCCTGAATACGACCTAAAAAACCACCTTCAAGTTGAAGGGTCATAATTCCACTGGCAATAAAAAAAAGCCCCAAGGCAATTTGAATCAGCACAAGCCCAAGACCCATGGATTTTCGTGTTGACATCAATTCCTCCTCATAAAATCAAAAGACCAGTCCAGTATACTGATTCCTATAAACTTATGCAAGGTAAAATTCTTATCTCGCCAGTGTTAAAAGGAATTTTTCCCCAATCTCTTAAAATCCCCTTCATTTGCTCCCCAAGGTACAATGGAAGGAATTCTATAGTTTGGCGAAATGAAAATGCCACAATCCAAACAGTGATGAAAAAAATCCCTGTACTGATTTTGAGGTATTCTAGGTAAAAGATAGGGACCACGACGCTCCCAGTATTTTTTTACCACAAAGTCAAACCTGCACCAGTCCTTTTCACTACGGTTGGGGATTTCTGCAATCAGGTCGTAGATGGCACGAGCCGTGGAGGCCATAACCGGGGGCAATAGTACATCGGAAGGGGGGATAAATCTGTCTTCTAAATCTGCAAAGGCCACCAGATAATAGGTTCCAACCCAAGGCAGTGGCGGCACAATCACAATTGCTGTCTGAACCCTTTCATTTATTTCCATAACTTGGGGAGAAATCTCTTGAGTCGAGGCAAACCAAGCCTCGTCCAGCCAGGGCCGCCACCGGGGAACCCCTTTTTTGACCAACCAACTGTCCAAGGCCAGGTCATGGTTTTCCACGAACAGGGATTCGGAGGCATCCAAAATGGGATGCTCCCCCAGGGGAATCTCCGTCCAGAAGTTAAAGTACTGGGCCAGGGCGGTCTGGGCAGAAAAGAGGCTGTTGTACCAGCGCACCTGGTCGTATTCCGGCAACAGGGCCTTCACCGCCCGCTCCAGCTGGTGGCCATAGTCCGTGGGAAAGGTACCGGTAAGCCCCCGGCTCATGATGTTCTTGAAGACGGTGGTGGCCTTGGAGTTTCCCCAGCCCAGGATGGCACGGCCCGCCTCCTGATACATGTCCACCACACGGCGGCCACTGCGGGTGTAGAGATAGCAGCCCCTCGCCCGCTGGACAGTACCGTACTTCTCCTCGAATTCAGCGCAATACCAGTATTGGGTGGTCTTCATGGCTTACAGGGCGGAAAGCTTCTCTTTCACCAGGGCCGTGGCGGAGGCGGGATTTGCCTTGCCAGCAGACTTCTTCATCACCTGACCGGTGAGCCAGCCCAAGACGTTGGTCTTGCCGCCCTTGAAGTCCTCCACCGCCTTGGGATTTTCGGCGATAACCTGCTCCACCAGGGCCTCAATAGCCCCCATGTCGGAAACCTGCTCCATTCCCCTGGCCTTGATGATGTCGGCAGGAAGGGCGGCACTCTCCAGCATCTCGGCAAAGACCTCCTTGGCCTGCTT
>JAGBFT010000047.1 GCA_017936345.1 Spirochaetaceae bacterium | reverse complement strand
GAGTACCGCTTTATTGCCGTGGAGCCCGCCTCCTGTCCCAGCCTCACCCGTGGAGTCTATGCCTACGACTACTGCGACACCGGCCGTGTCTGCCCCATGCAGAAGATGTACACTCTTGGCTCAAGCTTTATGCCGGCGGCAAACCATTCAGGTGGACTGAGATACCACGGCATGAGTTCGGTGCTGTCCCAGTTGTATCACGAGGGGCTAATGGAGGCTCGCTCCTACCAGCAGACGGAAATCTTCCAGGCCGCCCAGCTCTTTGCCCGCACCGAGGGAACCCTCCCCGCACCGGAGAGCAGCCACGCCATCAAGGCTGCCATGGACGAGGCCCTGAGGTGCAAGGAGACGGGAGAAGAAAAAACCATCCTCTTTGGACTTACCGGCACCGGCTACTTTGACATGAAAGCCTACGAGTCCTTCAACAATGGCACCATGAGCGACTATGTTCCCACTGACGAGGATATTCGCAAGGGAACCGACGCCATCCCCCGGTTTGAAGGAAATATGTTTTAGTCAATTTAGACTGAGCCTTCCGAAGTTGAAGGCTCAGTTTTCTTTTGCTCATCATCCTTAATACGAGCCCTGCTCATATACACAAGGTGGATGGTGACACAGATTCCAATGAAGGCAAGTAAAAATACAAGCCACAACTTCTTTACAATTACCATGGATACAATCATAGAAAGCCACAGGTAGGCGAGACTTTTTACAAGGGTTTTACGGGAAATCCCCCTCCTATCCTTGTAATTGTCGTAGTGCTCTTTGAAAAAAGGAATCTTTAGGGCCCGTGCCAGGGCCTTGGGATTACAGGATAAAAAATAAGCGGACAAAAGAACAAAGGGAGTGGTAGGGAGCACTGGCAAAAATATTCCTAAAAAGGCTAATACAAGGAATAAAATGCCAAGTCCCACCATAATAATTTGCCTCACAATTCTTCTCCCTTATTTTTTCAATTTATTTAACTAGATAAAAATCCAGCAATACAGGATTATGGTCAGAATGCTGAAAATCCTCGTCCAACACCTTGACTAAGGAGACCTCTACATTGGGAGAAACAACAAAACCATCAATGAGATAATACTGCCAGTTTTTTGCAGCAGCATCCTCATCATTATAGGGACGAGAAGTAGAGCGACAGGTAGGAGCAGATTCATCAAAACAAAAACTCCATCCCTCATCTAGCATAGAATTATCCAACTGACCAGGTTTCCAGTCATCCGGCCACACGATAGGATAGGCCGCAGAACCAGGAAAATTCTGGTTAAAGTCCCCTCCAGCAACAACATAATTTCCCTTTGCGTATTCATCATTCAAAAAGGACATGAGCTGCTGGGTTTGGGCAATTTTTCCCTCCCCATCATCAAAGGCTTCCAAGTGAAGGTTGACCAACACAAGCTCCTTTCCAGTAGCCACCCCTGCTTCATATACAGGTAATCGGGTTGCCAAAAAACAACGCTTTAGGTTTGCTGTACGAGTGGGCCACTTAAAAGGAACAGGTAGGGAATGGCGTTGAGCCTCCACTGTTTCCAGATTAGTGAGGGTGGCAACACCGCTTTCTACCCTGCCAATGGGTGGAAATGGAATGGGAACAAAAATACATTTGAAGTTTAGGGCAAAGGATGAAGCCATGCCAGTAGCCAGGGCAAGTGCCTCAACCTGATTTACCTTCCAGCTTCGTTTAGACTCTATGTCAACCTCCTGTAGGAAAAGAACATCCACGGGTTTTTCCTGTATGGTAGACTTTATTCCAGAAAGATAGGCTTCTGAAACCTCTGGAGAGTCGGGCTGCACCATGGTACCACCGCTCATAAAGAAGTCATCGTCCTTTCCAAGTCCTGCATAACCTATATTCCATGTCATAAGGGCGATTTTTTTTCCAATTTCTAATTTTTCATTTCCAGAAACAAAGGGTACATCCTCAACGGAATCTGGACGGTATTCCATAACAGTTAAAAAAATAAAAAGCAATACCACCAGCAACAACACGGTTCCCACTATAGCAAGGGGAAGAAAAATAAATGACTTCTTCATAATCAACCTTTAAACTTCAATACAAAAAATAATGGAACAAGAATTAAATCTCGCTCCATTTTTACTGTTACTCGGGAACCCACCGCAGGAAGCTCCTGCCGCAGGTTTCCCGTCCTATACCCTTATTTCAGCGAGACTCATTCCCACTCAATCATACCGGTCGGCACCATCCTCTATTCCCATTCGATGGTACCGATGGGCTTGGGGGTCAGGTCGTAGACCACCCGGTTGATGCCCGGCACCTCGCTGGTAATACGAGCGGTAATCTTGTGGAGCAGCTTGTAGGGAATCTCCTCGATG
>JAGBFT010000046.1 GCA_017936345.1 Spirochaetaceae bacterium | reverse complement strand
TGGAGACACGGCTGGTTGCAGACATCCGCTCCGTGCTGGACAGCAATTTTTGTTGAGGGGAGTTCTTTGTGTTGTTTTCTGATGCTTTGAATTGCACAATTTCTTTTGACTACATAGTGCGAACATGATACCATGTAATGACTGTGGGGAATATGTTTGTCAATAATATGGCGCTGGAAAAATGCAGGGGGTTCGTGTCGACCTCCAAATTTTTTAAAATATTCTGTGTTTTCTTTTTCCTTTTTCTCGGTTTTTCTCTGCCAGCTGGGGCAGTCCAATATTGGGGAGATGGTGTTTTTGCCGATTTTGGATTTTCCATAAAAGCCAGTTCTATTACAACTGCACCCTACGAGGGAACTGTAGGTGTACGCAAAACCCTTGACAAGGCGGCCTTTTTTGCAGGATTTTGTGTTGACAATTTTGGCCTTGTTATTGCTGGCTCTGTTCGGGCAATGCCCTTGAAGCTTGGTTTTTTTTCATTGGGGATAAAGTATTATACCAACCTTTCCCGTTCATTTCTTTTTGAGGATAACCCGGATTTAGTCACATGGGGAAATGCAATGTTGGTCTCAACCGCCTTTGTTCTGGGCAAAGATAAGTTGAATCCCCTTGTCATTGATTTTAATACAGGATTGAATGTAAATAAATCATTTTTACGCTTAACTTCCAATACTCTGACACTACAAGAGTTTTCAATATCACTGGAGCTGCAGCTTGCAAAAAGATTCTTAAATCGACATGAAATCATGTTCCGTTTGGCTACCTTTGACCCTTTGAATTTTAAGGATTTTGTCAATCTGTGGTGGCAAGTGGGGTATTCCTTTGATATCAACAAGAATTTTTCACTGGGTGGTCTTGCGGAGGTTGTATATACAGATCAGGTTTTTCTTTCTGGAGCTATGAGTGGAATTCAGGCAAAGGTATTTGGGGTGTATAAATTATGAGAACTAGTAAGTTATTGATAAAAGTCATTCTTTTGGGATTGATTTGTCTGGTCCCATTTGTTTCTTGTAAATACGACATTCACCGATTTTTCTTTCGTGGACCTAGAATTGATGACAGGGCAGCCTCCTTAAAACAACTGCCACCACCGTTCGTTCAAAAAAATGGTAGTATTCAGTTTGCCATTATTACTGACTTGCATTTTGGAAGTAAAAGGGATAGAAGCGAGGCAGAGCTTATTCAATCTTTGAAGAACGCTGAGCCATTGGACTTTATTGTGTTGTTAGGCGATGTGGTGGAAACTGGTTTTGACTCTTATTTTAGCCAGTGTGAGGATTTTATCAAAAGATTGAGGGGGTTTTTAGGAAAACAGGATTTGCCTGTTTATGTTGTCTTAGGAAACCATGACCTGTACTACGATGGATATGACCGATGGCAAAAGCTTGACTTTAGTTGGAATCAGGGGGAACCCTTCTTTCGTTTTGAGACGGAGGTCTTTGATTCAGCTGGTAATTCCAATCTCCGTAGCTGGTATTTTTTGGATACTGCCAGCGGAATGGTAGGGACAAGCCAATTGGAGAATTTAACGAAGGCCATGAAGTCAGATAAAAATCCTAAGATGGTTTTTTCCCACTATCCCATTTATATTGACAGGGATTTTTCCACTCCCTTTAAACTGTCGGATCCAAGGGAACGGGCTACCCTTGTCACTCTTTTTGACAAAAATGGGGTGGACATGGTTTTTTCAGGTCATTGGCATGAAGGCGGCTTCTTTGATTTTGGTAAATTCTCGGAACTCTGCTGTGCAAGTCTTGTGGAAAATTCTAAGGATGAATCCTGTTGGTATGTTCTTGCCTTGGACGAAACAACAAAACAGCTGTCCATCGAACGCTTTTCTGTACATGGAGGAAAAACATCTTCTACTCTTCAGTCTTACTCCTTGGGTGGCTGATGAATCTGAAAATTCCTCCCTTTGACCATATTTATGGAACATGATATGATGGAATGCTATGAAAACTGAATTGATTAAGGATATCCTTGTTTCTGAACCTGATGGACGAATTGTAGTGGTCAGCGGTTGGGTGCGCACTAAGCGTGATTCCAAAAACCTTGTTTTTTTACAGGTAAATGACGGTTCCTGCTTTGCTTCTTTACAATTAACCTTTGATAGGGAAAATCCTGATTGTTCCCAAGATAACCTCAATCAACTGGAAACCAATCTAAAGTCTCTCACCACTGGAGCCAGCTTGCGGGCCACAGGAAGGCTTGTTCCTTCTCCAGCCTCCGGTCAGGCAGTGGAACTTCGTCTGGAAGGTGTTGAGGTGTTGGGGCTGGCTCCTGCAGATAGCTATCCATTGCAAAAGAAAAATCACTCCATGGAATTCCTTCGGGAGAATGCCCATCTTCGTGCGCGTACCAATACCTTTGGTGCTGTGGCTCGAATGAGAAGTCAAATGGCTTATGCCATCCATACCTTCTTTCAGGAGCGGGGCTTCCAATATGTCCACACTCCAATTATCACCGCAAGTGATGCAGAGGGTGCTGGTGAAATGTTCCAGGTAACAACCTTGTCTTTGGACAAGTTGGCAGAAAAGGCTGTTGCTGCTGGTGCAAAGGGTATGGCTTTGGAAAAAGCTCCTGCCCTGGTGGACTACTCAAAGGACTTCTTTGGTAAAAAGGCTAGCCTTACCGTATCTGGTCAGCTGGAGGCAGAAACCTATGCCACAGCCTTGTCCCGGGTCTACACCTTTGGTCCTACCTTCCGTGCAGAAAATTCCAATACCACCCGTCACCTGGCAGAGTTTTGGATGATTGAGCCAGAAATGGCCTTCTTTGATTTGACTGATAACATGGATTTGGCAGAGGACTTTGTAAAGTACCTGTTGAATTGGGCTCTTACAAGGTGTGCTGCTGACATGGAATTCTTTGACCAAAGAATTCAAAGGGGCTTGATTGACACCCTGCGTCATGTGGTGGATTCCGATTTCGCTCGGGTAACCTATACGGAGGCTGTAGCCGAGTTGGAAAAAAATGCCGGCAAGTTCCAGTTTAAGCCTTACTGGGGATGCGATCTCCAAAGCGAGCACGAAAAGTACCTGACAGAGGTGGTGTTCAAGAGACCAGTTATCGTCACCGACTATCCAAAGGAAATCAAGGCCTTTTACATGAAGCTCAACGAAGATGGAAGGACAGTGCGGGCTATGGACGTATTGGTTCCTGGTTTGGGAGAAATTATTGGTGGTTCTCAGCGTGAGGCTGACTACGAAACCCTGCTGAACCGTATCAATGCCCTGGGCTTGAATCCAGAGGATTATTGGTGGTATCTGGATTTACGCAAGTTTGGCTCTGTTCCCCACTCTGGATTTGGTTTGGGATTTGAGCGGCTGTTGCTTTATGTTACTGGTATGGGAAATATCCGGGATGTCATTCCCTTCCCAAGAGCCCCTAAACTGGCAGATTTCTAGATTTTTTTGCAGGATGAGAAGCCTTTCTGATCCTGCTTTCCACTACATCAAGTTTTCGTGATGTTTTTTTAACAACATGGCGACAATAAAGATAGGGACTGTATTGCATTGATGCAGGGACAAGAGATGCATGGCGTTTCCCCTTGTCCCTGTTGGAACTTGGTCTTTCAAGTGGTTTTGTTTTATAGGATTTTATCTGTGGGATTTGTTCGGAAAAGGGTGGTGGGGGTAATTTTTTCCCTCTTTATTTTAACCTGTGTTTTTGTTATTCTTTCTATTCTCAACTTTTATCGGGTTTTGCAACAAAAGGAAGTTATCCTGCAGGAAGGGGTTTTGCATGACCTTGCCCGCTTTACCAGTGGCTACATGGATGTAAAGCTAGAGGGCTATTTGAGCACTTTATATGGTCTTGCAGATTTTATCCTTTTGAGGGATGTAAGGTGGGAAACAATTCACGAGCGGCTTACCACCATTATCAGCAGGCAAGAATTTCAGCACTTGGGTCTCTCTTCTCTGGATGGAGAGGTATGGGCCACCGATGGAGTGGGTGAGTTTACCATAGATATAACTGGGAGGGGCTACTGGCAGGAGCTTTTGGATGGCAAGGCTGTTGTTACTGATGCCCAGGATTCCCTTGTAACAGAAAATCAAATTTTTGTGGTGGCAGTGCCTATTACGAATCGGGAGGGCAAGGTAGTGGGCATTGTCCACGGGGCTGTTTCTCTCAATGAATTCCAAGGCTATGAAGCCTCTCGTTTTGAGATGGAATCCTATCTCGTTTTTGTTGTGGATTACACTGGTTCATATATTCTTCGTGACCATAAATATCCTGAATCCTGGCAGCACGACTCAATTTTTGATGGAATGGAAGATGTTGATGGTGGAAAAGGCACTACAGAGTTTAAACAACAGCTGCAAGAAGGCTTGCCCGTTCAAACCACTGCCACAATTTTGGGCAAGGAATACATCCTTTGCTTTTCCCCGCTTTCCATAAACAAATGGTACACCGTAGTGCTAATGCCAAAGGATGAGATAAACAAGCACATTGAGGTATTGTTGGATGATGATATCAACATATTGATGCTCTGCATCATCATTCCGCTCATACTTCTTTGTGTTGCTTTCTTCTATATCATCCGCAAAAAAATCAAAACAGAAAGAAACAAGGAATATCAGTTGAGGGAAAAGCTCTTTTCAGATATAGAAGGCTTTATTCAGGCTGATTTGAACGAGGACAGGGTGGTTTATTGTTCACAATCCCTTGGATTGCCCTCTGTTTCCATGCCATTTTCCCATTTAATAGACTTGTATATCCATAGTCGGGTGGATGAGGTTTACCAAGAACGGCTTGGTCGTATTCTGACCATAGACAACCTTATGGAAATGAACGCCCAAGGTATTGGCAGAATATCCCAGGAATACAAGGCCAAGGATAAAAATGAAAAGCTCCGCTGGTTTCAGTGTGATATTCACATAGAGAGTGGTGTTGATTCGGAGCCAAATGTTCTCTATTTCATTCTTCGCAATATCGATGAAAAGAAAAAGATGGAGGCAGCTCTTAAAACAAAGGCGGAAAGGGATAGTCTGACAGGCTTGTACAATCGCAGTACAGCCACAGATCTTATTAACGTCTTCCTCCATCTCAATACGCATTCTCCTCAGGTAAATCATGCTTTTATTATTCTAGACTTAGATAATTTTAAGGTTCTAAATGATACACTTTTACATAAAACTGGAGACAAGGCTTTACAAGATGTTGCTGGTATTTTAACCAATTTCTTCCGCAAGGAGGATATTGTGTGTCGTCTTGGTGGGGATGAATTTGTTGTATTCCTTAAACACATTGCCCATGAGAATATTGAGAAGAAAATGATGCGATTGATGGAGGAGTTGCACTTGGTGTATACCCAAGGAGATAAGTCTGTCTCTATTTCCGCCTCTGCAGGAGTTGCAATCGCCCCTGCCAATGGAACCACCTTCCGTGATTTGTATGTTGCGGCTGACCGTGCTCTGTATCAGGCAAAACAGGCTGGTAAGGCAACCTTTATGAAGGCTCCCCTTTCATAAGCCCAATCATTAGTTGTATATTTGGAAACTCTTTTGATATTATTATTTAAAATATAAGTGTTTCTTGTTGGAACTTTGGTTGTTATTATACTATAATACATTCCGATTCTTTTAGTGGAGGGAACGTGAAAAGATATCTTTGCATTGTCTTGATGCTGTTGTCATTTTCTTTTATTTTTTCTATAGATTTTCCTGTGGGTGGCGATTATGCCTTTAGGCTTACAAATCCAGAGCTATTGTCTGGTGCAGGTTCTTCTGCCGGTGGCGGATTTTATACATCTGGCCCCAGTTCCATTATAAACAACCCCGCTTTAACTGCAAATGATCAGCGCATTATGCTCAATTTAGGGTATACTGCGCTTTTTAACACTGGTGACGACGCCAGGTTCGGCTCAGGAGTTCAATTGGCCATGTTGGTTCCCAGTCGTTGGGGAGTTTTTACTGGTGCTTTGGATGGTATTTTTTGTGATGTTGGTAAGTTGAATTACGGAAATATTGTTCACCTTAGAGGGGGCTTTTCCAAGGATATTACGGATAGACTCTATGCCGGTTTTGCTGTAGGTGCCGGTATGAGATGGGATGAAAAGACCGACTGGAGCCTGGCCCTAGACTTGGGTTTTGTGTACCATTGGGGTAGTTTGGGATTTTTGGAAGACACTCGCATTGCCGGAACCTTGACTGCCTTGGGCAAGCCATACAAGGTCGGTATGCCAAGCATTGCAATTCCAAAGGTAGGAATTGCTGCCACCCTATTTTCCGTTGCTGACAACAAGATTGCCGGTGGTTTTTCCGCAGACCTTTCATTCCCCATGTTTATGAACATGGTCGTTGATGCGGGCCTTCAGTTGAGGATTGCAAATATTGTTACCGTTAAAACTGGGTGGCAGCTGGATGTCCGTGATACTGCCAACAAGGACTATAATTTACTGCCATCAGTGGGTATTACGGTTCGCTTTGGAATTAACACAAAGGAAAATCAGTTTATGCTGGACAATGGTTGGCAACAAAGTGAAATTACCACTAGTGGCGCTTGGCAAAATCTCTACGAGGGAGTTCACGCTGTTTCTGCAGGTGCTGCCATCAATTTAGGTTTACGAGATACAGAAGCCCCAAAAATTATCCTGTGGGATGAGGAGTAAGGAATAGATGATAAAGGGTAGGATTAGTTTTGTAGTATTATTCTGTGTTTTTTTGGGAATGAGCATTCCTGCTTTTTCCCAAAAGGGGACAGTGTATATTTCTCCCAATAGTGATGGTGTGCAGGATGATTTGGTGGTTCCCCTATCCATTACTGACAAGCGCTACATAACGGAGTGGCAATTCATTGTGGAAAATCAGGATAATGTAGTTGTCCGTAAGATTGGAAACAAGGTCAGTCATCCAGAAAAATTAACCTTTAGGAATTTCTTTTCCCGGCTTTTTTCCGAAAAGAAGGGTGTTGATGTCCCTCTGTCCGTTACTTGGGATGGAACCCTTGACTCCGGTGAGATTGCTCCCGATGGTTCTTATTATTACTATATGACTGCAACTGACGACAATGGAAATGTTAGCAAAACATCCCATTACGAGGTTGTAGTGGACAATACGCCACCAGTAATTAATCTTGCGCAGCCAGTTTCAGAGGATGATAAGATTTTTGGAGAGGGGCGCAAGCTGGATTTCAATGTGGAGCAGTTTGGCTCCAAAGAAGATTTGTGGACTGGAAGCTTTCTGGATACATCAGGACTTGCCCTCAAGACTATTACTTGGAACAATGGTTCTCCCTCATCTTTTGCCTGGGATGGTCGTGATGATGCTGGCGTACCAGTTCCCGATGGAGTGTATACCTATGGCATTACAGCTACAGACCGGGCTGGAAACATTGCTCCGGTAACTCAAATTACCAATATCATTTATTCAGCAGAAAAACCAAGTACCAATATTTTGATAAACGGCAGCCGGTATTTTTCTCCCAATGGAGATACAGTTCAAGATACCATGTTGTTTGATGTGACAATTCCTGTTGGTAGTGGCAATAGTGCCGGGGGAAATAGATTGGTTCACTGGAAAATAGATATAGCTAGTACCTATGGAAATACTGTTCGTAGTTTTTCTGGGGAAGATAAGCCTCCTGTAGTGCTTTTCTTTGATGGCACTGATGGGAATGGAAGGGTTCTCCCGGATGGTTCTTATCAGGCTATTGTGAGCGCCCAGTACTCCAATGGGTATGAAACTCCACCCCTGCGTTCCCCCATCTTTATCTTGGATACAGTTGCTCCAACTGCAACAGCTCGCACAGACACAAGCATTTTCTCTCCTGATGGAGATGGCCGTCTTGATACCATAACTGTTTATCAGGAAGCATCTTTGGAAAAAGAATGGAAGGGCGAGATTCTCGATTCCAGTGGTAACCTTGTTCGCACCTACCATTTTGGAGGCCAGCCTTCATCTTCTTTCCTGTGGGAAGGCTTGGACAGTAGAGGTCGCCTTTGTGAGGATGGATTTTATACTTATCGTCTCTCCTCAACTGACCAGGCTGGAAACAAGGGGGAGTCTGTTTCTCAAAAGTTTGAGTTGAACACAGGTACTACAGAGGTTATTTTGACTGTACAGCCTTCATACTTCTCTCCCAACGGAAATAGTTCACAAGAGTCTGTTGTTTTGACTCCTGTTATCAAGTCCGTGAGTGGAATTTCCTCCTATGACTTGCAAATAAAAGATAGTGCTGGCACTACAGTAAAGATCTTTGCGGGAAATGGCTCGTTGCCCTCTCGTTTTACCTGGGGCGGTTTGTCTGACGATGGGCTCCGCTGTCCTGATGGAACCTTTGCCGCTACCTTGGAAACTGTTTCTAAGAATGGAAGTATATCCAGAACCCAGTCCCAGCCATTCACTATGGATACTGTTATTCCAGAAGTTGCAATTTCTGCACCATACCTTTTATTCTCTCCTGACGGCGACGGAAACAAGGACGTAATTGACTTTACCGTTACTTCCAGTGAAGAGGATTTGTGGGTAGCCCGAATTGAGTCTAGCGGTGGTGCTCTTGTAAAAGAATTGACTTGGGAGGGACTTGCCCAGTCATTCCAGTGGGACGGAACAGACGATTCTGGAAACACTGTGGAAGATGGAACCTATAGGGTAACTATTTCTTCTCAAGATAAGGCCGGGAACAAGGGAAATGCTTCGATTTCTGGAATACAGACAGATACACGTCAAGGAAAGGTTTACCTCACTGTTGAGCAGGGGATGATTTCTCCAAACGGAGATGGATTTAAAGACCAGCAGAAGTTCTCCATCCGCCTGACATTGACAGAAGGAATTGAAGCTTGGAACTTTGATATAAAGAATGGAGCAGGTGCTGTTGTTCGGTCTTGGAGCCAAAAAGACTATGCTGACGTTCCCTCCACCATTGTTTGGGATAGCCTTTCTTCAGCAGGTACTCCTGTAGAGGGTAGTTTGACTGGAAACATTACCATTAACTATGCCAAGGGAACGGTTTTAACAGCCACTACATCTCCGTTCATTAGTTCTGTCACACCTCCCCAATTAAATGTACGGACTGCACCGGAGTACTTTAGTCCAGATAATGACGGTGTAGATGACGACCTCTTTATTTCCTTGGGAGCAGTTTCTGCTGTACCATTCAAAAACTGGTCATTCCAAGTTTACGACCCTGAAAACGGCAAGGTGTTCTGGTCACGCTCTGGAAATGGAACTGTCACAGAACGACTTGTATGGGATGGTAGGGGAAATAACGGAGAGCTTGTCCAGTCTGCAACAGACTACCCATTTATCTTTGCAGTTGAAGACGAACTGGGAATGTCTTCCGAGGTAGCCGGCATCATTTCTGTGGATGTATTGGTGTTGAGAATTGGAGACGTGCTGAAAATGCAGGTTCCATCCATCATTTTCCGCAGTGACAAGGCAGACTTTGCCGGTAAGGATGTGGATCCTCAAAAGGGATTGGAGCAAGCTGTGATTGACAACAATATCCGGGTTCTCAAGAGAATTGCTGAGATTCTGAACAAGTTCAAGGATTACACCGTTCGTATTGAAGGACATGCCAATAATATTACTGGAACCGAAGCGGAAGAAACATCCACTGCCAACGGAAATATTCCCCTTGTGCCCCTGTCAGAGGCGCGAGCTGAAACGGTACGGGAGATGCTCATAGAATTCGGGGTATCGCCTCACCGTCTGTCTACTGTGGGAATGGGCGGCCGCCAGCCTGTTGTTCCTCACAATGACAGGGACAACTGGTGGAAGAATCGGCGGGTAGAATTTATCTTGAACAAATAATTTGACTTCAAAAGAGTGGGAAGGAAAACAACTCCTTCCCACTCTTTTTTTTGACACAAGTGTGTGTTGTACTTTTGGGCGGAAAGTGTAAATAAAAATGTGCTTTTTTTACCGAAATATGCCGATTCTCTTTGTGTATTTCTAGATAAAATGTTTGGGAGTTTTGATAACTTATCAAAGGTAGGTATGACTTTTGTATGAGGTCTAAAAATCAATTTTTGGAAAGGAATTCTGTTGCCAGTGTTTTTGAAGATATTGACGTAATTCCATTCTTCCAGCCAATTATCTGTCTTAAAACAGGAAGAGTGTTTGCATATGAATCTCTTATTCGTGGCTGTTCTAAAATAGACAATACCATTATTCCCCCAAAAGAATTATTTTCACTTACAGATTCCCTGCATATAACTGGAGATTTTGACAGGCTTTGCCAGCATCGTGCGTTGGAGGCGTTCAAGAAGTTTAATTCCAATTCTCTGTTGTTTATGAATGTCCATACAAATTATATCTTTAACGGGACAAAAGGTCAGCAGGAACTGCCAACTCTAACAGAAGAAATGGGATTCAATCCCAAGGTGATTGGACTGGAATTTATTGAATCCAGGGCAAATTCCCCCCAAGACTTAATTTCTTTTGTCAGCAAACAAAGGGAAAGTGGCTTTCTTATTGTTGTGGATGACTTTGGTAGTGAACATTCAAACATTGAAAGATTAATTCTTCTTCATCCTGATATCATTAAAATCAATAGAAACATCGTTCATGGTATTGATAAGGATGTCTACCGTCAATCTATTCTCAAGTCTATTGTAGGCCTGTCTGAAATGACTGGGGCGGTATGTTTGGCAGAGGGAGTGGAAACTCCAGAAGAATTGATGACCTGTGCCCTCTTTGGTGTAAATCTCCTGCAAGGATTTGAAATTGCAAGACCCGACTCCGATTTGAAGGGATTGGAGGCACAGGCTTTAAGGAAGATTGAAATATATCGGGAAAAAATTTACAACAAGATTTTATGCAGATTACGGGAAACCCGTTTTCTTACTGGAGACGTCAATATGACTGCGGATTGGTTGATTCGTCAGATTGATGTTGATTCTCTTGAATCGATGGAATCTGTGTTCCAGGAATTTGTTGTAATCAATCCCAATGTGGAGTTGATTTTTTTACTTGATGAAAATGGAATTCAAATATCCAACATGATTTGCGCTCCACACATAGAAAACAAACCTTATTCTTACATTTTCCACGTGGAAGAAAAGGGCTGCAACCATAGCTTGAGACCTTATTTCACTTGTTTTAGCGCCTTCAAGAAAACCAATAGATTCCTTACCGACAAACATCTTTCTTCCTGTTCCGGCAATCTGTGTCGTACCTTGGCGATACGATTGCAAGGAGAAGGAAAATCCTATATTCTATGTATCGATTTTCTTGAAGAGGAAATAAAAACACCCCTACATTTTCATTAAGGAATGAGTATGAATTGTATTGCATCTTCAAGCTCTCTTTCTGGTTCCATTAGTGTGCCTGGTTCTAAAAGCCACACAATTAGAGCGTGTTTGTTGGCAGCCTTAGCAGAAGGAACTTCCATTATTTATAATCCCTTGCCGAGTGCAGACTGTCTCAGCGCACTTCGTTGTATAACTGAAATTGGCGCAAGGGTAGAAAAACCAGAGGATGGTAAAAGCTGGGTAATCCATGGAGCTGGCAAGGATATTCATCTTCCTGACAACGTCATTGACGTGGGAAACTCCGGGTCCGTCCTTTACTTTCTCTCTCCAATAGCTGCAACCTTTTCTGGCTGGAGCATTTTTACTGGAGATGAATCTATCAGAACTCGTCCGGTCAAACACCTGACCCAGGCCCTTGAACAGTTGGGAGCCACCACCCATATTTCACGACCTGATGTAGATGCCCCTCCTCTTTTGGTGAGGGGGCCGATTCATGCAGGAAAGGTTGTCACTGACGGGGGACTTTCCCAATATATCAGCGGTTTGATGATGGCGGCAGCTCGTATCCAGGGATGTCTGGAAATTGAATTGACAAATCCCAAGGAAGTTCCCTATCTTGATATGACAAGGATGTGGCTTGAGTCTTTGGGAATTCCTGTACAAATGTCTAGGGATTACAAGCATATCAGTGTTAGCGGCCCCCATTCCATTTCTGCCTTTGAGAGGACCATACCCTCTGACTGGGAGGCTGTGGCGTTTCCCCTTGTTGCGGCAATCCTTACCGATAGTTGTATTACCATCAAGCACATTGACGGTAGTGGCAGCCAGGGGGATGAGGCAATAGTTGGCGTGCTTCAGTCTGTGGGAGCCTGCCTTGAATGGGACAAGGAAAAAGAGGAGCTGAAGGTCTACGGTGGTCTTCATGCTCAAAAGAGCTTTCCGCCAAAAAATGGTGTTGCGGGCCGCCTTTCAGCGGAGCATCTTCCGAATAAGACCCTTAGAATTAATTGTTCTGGTTTTCCCGATGCAGTCCCAGCCCTGTCTGTGGCAGCCTGCTTTATTGAGGGAACAACAGTAATCGAAGATATTGCCGTTTGCCGAAAAAAAGAAACAGACCGTATTGCTGTAATGAAAAAAGAGCTGACCAAATTGGGGGCCGTTGTAGAAGATGGTTCCGATTATCTTGTAATCCATGGTCATAGTCCCCTTACTGCATCAGGAGAGGCCAATCCAGACTTTGCTCTTCATGGCGGAATTGTAGAGAGCTACGATGACCATCGTGTTGCCATGTCCCTTGCCGTTATGGGGCTGGCATTAAAAGAAGAGGTTGTCGTTAGGGATGCAGAATGCTGCGCCGTGTCCTTTCCAGATTTTTTTAAGGCGATGAGGGGAATTGGAGCTGGTTTTGATTTGCAAGACTAAAGGACACAGAATTGCAATTGTTTTTTGGATAGGAAGATAAGGTTTAAGATAAAAAGGCTGCCCTGAGTTTTCAGGACAGCCTTTTTCCTTGTTTGAAGGAACAAGCCAAGGATTCAAGAGGAATCCCTGGAACCCATTCAATTACTTGGGCAATTGAATTGTTACTTCGATTGAGCCTGTAGTTGGCAAGGCTGGCGTAGCAGCGGGTGTTGCTACAGGGGGCACAACTGGAGCTGGCGTCGTTGCCACTACACCAGCGACAGCAACTCCTTCAGATGCGGCAAGGGAGGTTGTTGTTGAGACTGCAATGGTAGCATTGCTCTGTGCGGTTTGCTGGGGAGTCTCAATCTTCTGGGGCTCAGTAATCTTTGCAGACTGAGTGCCACTTACCAGAATAGGCTTGCTATTAGGTGTATTTGCAGCCATAGACCAAGTACCGGTCAAGCTCTGCAGGTTTCCAGTAACATCCAGAATTCCACTGGTTCCACGAACAGAAGCGGTTGCGGTTGGGCTTCGTACCGTAAAGGCAGTGCTCTTTCCTGGTCTGGACTTGACATCCATCTTAAGCTTACCTGTAGACAAGCTCATTTCTGTATCGTAGTTGCTGTCGTTCTCTGTGAGCTTGTCAATAGTAATTCTTGAAAGGGCGGCAACGGTATATCGTGACTCTCCAATGGCAAGAACAACAGAGGATTTGAATCCAGTTGAAATAACAGTACCTTGGTCTAAAACTGTACCGACAGCCAATGGCTCCCATCCCTGTGCAGTCTGATACTCTGCCTTGCCTGTAAAGGAAACAACCTCTGCCTTGCCTGTGTTTGCAAACAACGTAGCTGCACCGACAAGCATCAGAAAAATAGAAATAATGGTTTGTCTCATAAAATCCTCCTACATTCACATTATAACGCAGTCTTTTGGGAGAAACAACCAATGTCCCAAAAAAATTACAATAATTTAGAAACTGATTGATGCTCTAATACTAATTTTTGTCTGCTTTTGAGCCTCTTCCTTTGCAGCAAAATGATTTGCGCTTATTCCTAGGGAAACATCGCTAAACAACTGGTAGCTGACCATTCCTACAACACCAACACCAGTGTATTCCATTTCGTCTGCTGTCAATGGCACATTGGCTTCTGCTCCTATGTATAAGGAGGGCAAGGGCAAAATTGACATGGACAAGGTGGGTACCATTACATTTGTCCAGGGGGCACCATTGACCAAGCCACTTGTTGCCGTTGCCGTCTCAAAGTCCTCTGATGCATAGGAAAGTCCGGCATTGGCTGACAAGCCCAACCAATTGAAATAGTAGCTAAGTTTAGCAGAGGCAAATCCTGACATCCTTGTTGTATCTTTTCGGGTAATGGCTGCAAAGATACCCTCTGTTGTATGGTATAAATTGCCAGCAATGGGACCGTTGATTGTAACTGTACCATAGTATTTGTTTGACTCTAAATTTTGAATGCCGATGAATCCCCAGAATCCCAGTCCCAAATTCTGTCCGGCAACAAGGTTTGGCATGGAGGCATTTGCGGCAAGCGCAAGATAGGGAAGTGATGAGGTGTAGAAATCAGAGGAGAATCCACTGTACTCAGTGATATCACCCTCAACCATACTTACAAGGTAACGATTGACCAATCCAGTGTATCCGATATAGAAGGATGTGACAAATGGCGCTGTTGAGTAGGATACGAACATACCATCACTTGTCTGATTGAAAATCTTTGCAGTACTGTCAGACACTGAGTAGCGTCCTGCATAAATATCCAGCACTCCAGTTCCAACGTCACCACTGAAGTTGAGTTTGAACAAGGGCAAGTCTAGGTAATGATTTATTTTTGAGTCAGAATACTGGAAACGATACAAGAATTCTGAAGCCAAACTGATTTTTCCATCTTTTGAGAATGGAATCTTGATGTAAGCAGACGAGTCCAATTTTTCTGTAAACACAAAATCATCTGAACCCTGCTTGTCGAACGAAGAGTCGCTGCTGATTAATCCACCAAAATCAATTGCGAAGATATTTGTAGAAATAAAAGCTATTAAAACTAGTCCTAAAAATCTTTTCATTATTTTCCTCTTGATTATTCTGTAGGCAATACAGAGTTATTGTATTCCATACATGCATACATAATATTTAATCCACGAAAGCCTGTTACAAAAAAAGAAGGATAGTCGTTGGCAGAAAGGTAGCCATGTGCCTTCAATTCCCTGAATGCGTAACGATTTGACTTTGATACCATGTAGAGCAAGCCTCCAGGAATCTCCCATGCCTTCATACACAGTCCAGACAACTCATCCAGGCGAATGGCATCTGTCGCATTTGAGCCTTCTTTTAATAGACCTTGGCTTACTACAACCTGCGTAGCCTGGTTATAATCAAGAGTCTCATTTGCAGAATCGAGCCAACTGGCAACTATATAGGCCGCCTGCCCCTTTGTTAACTGGGGAGCTTCGAGTATCTCTGTGATTTTTGAGGCTTGTTGTCCATAGACCATCATGCCAAGAAATAAAATCACAAGAAAAAGAAGTTTTTGTTTCATCATCTCTCCTTAAACCACCAATTTTTTTATGGTAAAAATTATCGTGACTTCAAGTATAACACGTGTTATAATGAGGGTCTATGAGTTTTGTTGAAATTATCAAGAAAAAAACCATTGTTTTGATTTGTTTAACTCTAATTCTCATAACAGGAGGATTGGGGGTTTTAGGTGTGTTTGAAGACGTTGACAACAGCATTTACGATGTGCTGTTAAGATTTGCCCCGGAACCAGCTGTGGCAGAGGAAGTGGTTTTTGTTGATGTTGAGGACTTGTCCCTTGAGGTGGTGGGGACTTGGCCATGGCCACGAGATGTTCTTGCAGACACATTGATTAGGATGAAGGAGCTGGGCGCAAGGAGTGCCACCTTTGATATTGAGTATCTATCTCCCTCTCAAGGCGGGATAGATCCCGATGCCCTGGCAGACATCCCCAGTCAGTTTGACGAAAGCGAGGGACTCGTGGTGTCTGTTATGGAGGAGCTGGCTGCTGCCACTGCTGCGGGGCAGTTTGCACCTGCTGATTTGCCTGAAATTAGTGGCGGTGTATTGGAATCGGATATTTTGCCAACACTGGAGTCCCTGCGTCGTTCTGTGGACGGGCTGTTCCGTGACAATGATGATTATTTTGGCAGGGCTGTCCAGTTTTTTGGGAATGCCTGGCTCACTGTCAATTACAATAACGTGATGACCGCTGTCCAGGAAGATGTGGACTATGTAAAGCAGCGTATGCTGATGGAAAATGTTGTGGACCCTGACAATCTTATCTACCAGAACAACAGGAAGACCATCGCCGACCAAAGTATGACAGAGGGATTTTCTCCGGCCATTTCCATTATGATGAAGAGGGCGGCAGGTGCTGGGTTTACCAATGTAATCGTAGATCCCGATGGATTGAGACGGCGGGTGGAGCTCTTGTACAAATCTGATGACAAGTATTTGGGGCAGCTTGTGTTTGCTCCTATGGTAGACATGATGGATGTGGACTCAATTGAACGCTATCCACGCTCATTGGTCTTAAAGAATGCCCTGAAACCAGGAGAAGACACACGAAGGGACATTACCATTCCTTTGGATAGAAACGGTTGTATGCTTATCAACTGGCTGCACAAGGATTATGCATCCAGCTTCATCCATGTTCCCGTTCTCTCTCTATTGTACCTTGATGACTATGAGGAGCAAATAATTTCTTGTTTGCGTTGGTTATATGAGGATTGTTATCTTCTGGCTGGGGACGGTTCCTGGCTGGATTATTATGTAGGAGCCTACTATCTGCTGGATGAGTACAATATGCTGAAAGAGGCGAAGGCAGCCATGTTGGCCGGTTGTGAAGGATATGACGTAGCTGGCAACCCCTTGGGACTAAATCTCACTGATGAGGATTATCAGCAGTACTTCACGGCACGCCGGCAGTTTTTTGCCAACTGTGAGGATTTTCTTCAAGGGGATAGTTTGGACCAGATTAGGGCGAGACTGGAAGAATTAGCTCAAGAAGGTGCTGATTCAGCGGAAATTGAAGCCTTTCTCACTGCTGTAGAAGGCACATACGGTTTATTCGAAGAGACATTGGCAGCATACAATGAAAGCTTCCTTGAATTGGAGGAAATGTTTCAGGGGGCCTTCTGTATTATCGGTAACAGTGCTACAGGTACAACTGATATGGGAGCCACTCCCTTTGTAGCTCGGTATGCCAATGTCGGTACTCACGGAAACGTATACAACACCATTGTAACTGAAGAATTTATCCTCCCCTTGAATTGGGAATGGGTATATCTTCCTATCGTTCTCCTTACCTTCCTTCTGACAGTATTCTTTATTGGCAAAAGGCAGAAGCTGCAGTTGATAGGTGGTTTTATAGGAATCCTTGCGATTCCCTTGCTATCCTTAGGCTTGATGCATTTTGGGTTGATTTATGCTCCCATAACAGCAGCCTTCATTGTAGCTTTTGTTACCTATGTTATGGATGTTGTTTTGCGATTCCTCTATGCAGAGCATGACAAACGATTCCTACGGCAAGCCTTTTCCACCTATTTGTCCAAGGATATTGTTGATGACTTGGTAAACAATCCTGAGTCCCTGGCCCTCGGTGGTTCAGAAAAGAATGTTACTGCCTTGTTCTCTGATATAAAGAGTTTCTCTACCTTGTCAGAGAAGCTTACGGCGCCCCAGTTGGTTTCTGTTCTAAATGAATATCTAACCATTATGAGTGATGTAATTCTTGACAATCACGGGACAATCGACAAGTACATTGGTGATGCCATTGTTAGTTTCTTTGGTGCTCCTATGGATGTTCCTGACCATGCCTTTAAGGCCTGTGCCTCGGCAATCCGCATGAAGCAGATGGAAAAGAAGCTGAACGAAACTCGTCTTGCTGATGGTACTTTGCCAATGCCTATCCTGACTCGTATTGGTATTAATACAGGGCAGATGGTAATTGGTAACATGGGTACAGATAAAAAGATGAATTATACTATGATGGGTAACCACGTTAATATTGCTGCCCGTCTTGAAGGTGTAAACAAGGTGTATTCCTCTTGGATTCTCATTTCAGAAAACACCTGGGCTGAAGCCAATTCTGGTGAGCATGAAGGTGAATTGGTTGCCCGCCGCTTGGATCAGGTGAGAGTAATGGGTATCAACAAGCCTGTTCAGTTGTACAGTATCATGGGTTTTACCAGTGAAATCTCTGTAGAGGAAAAGGAATCCATTGACCTGTTCCACCAGGGACTTGACTTGTATCTTAAACGTGAATTCACAAAGGCTATTGCCCTGTTCAAGAAGGCTGAGAAGCTAAACCTGGAAGATAAGGCTCCGGAAGTATTCATTGAACGATGCAATAAGTTCATCAAGGCTCCCCCTGCTGCCGACTGGAGTGGTGTAATGACGATGAGTACCAAGTAGGATGTTCCAAAGCCCCAAGGCTCTTAACCTTGGGGCTTTTTTTGAAAAAGAAGAGGGAGCAAGTAGAAAACTAGTGACTTGATTGCAGTACAAGAAGTTCGGGGCGATACTCAAAGTGAATGTTGTCCCATTGAAGCCACTTGCCACCCCACACAAAGCCATGCTTTTCAAAAATCTCAACTACAGCCATTGGTGGCATCCAGCGTCTATCAAGGGGAATGAGCATCCAGTCAGGATTCCATTCGCTGAGCCAGCTCCAGTAAATGTTTTTTTGCTGCCATCCTTTGGGCATAATGTCTATGGCTAGCCCCCAGCTGTGAAAGCTCCTGTCTTGGCGGTCACGGATTTCCCGCCAATTATATCCTTCCACACTGCTGATTTTATCAACAAATTCTTGAATCTCCGGGTTGCTCCGGGCTTCCTCACGAATCATTTGCTCCACCATAGCCAGTGGTTCTACAATATCTTCATGAAGATTTACCTTCTTTCCTAAAAAACTTGTGGAGACAATGTGGGTTTCTAGTTCCCCTCTTGTTTTTCCATCATAAAGGGCATCATAAAAATCAAGGTTGTAAGTTTTTTGGCTAGCCCTATAGGAAGAATCTGAAGTTTTCTTGATTTCATCTATAAGTTCTTGGGTAAAGTTTTTCGGGTCGGAAATTTCTTTGGGGTAGAGGTAATCGATATAATGACGCCAGTCATCAGCTTCATGGGCCTGATTTTCTGGAAGAATTCGTCCCCTTGCCCAAAGGAATTTTTTCCCATTGGCAATAATAAACCAATCCTGGGCCTTCTCGCTGTAACCGTAGTCAGAAATCTTGGCAGGATAAGCGTGTTTAAAGGCATGGAGGATAATTTCTGCTGCTCGGGAAGATTCCATGTCAAAGGTTTCTAAATCCGTCCCTTTAAAACGAGAGGTTTCTGTTGTCAACCTTTCTGATTTCTTAAACATATCTTCTGTGTGTAGCTTTGCTGGAGATTGAAAGGCTGCTAGACCAAAGGTCAGTAGGAAAAAAGATACAAGAAGTAGAACACGACACAGTAGTAGTTTTGTCATCAAATATCCTTTAGCAGATGGAATGAATCGCCCGATTGTATTCCTCCTGGGTCAAGCCTGCCCCCGCTACGGAAACAACGGCCGCAGAGACAACATTGGCTATTGCAAGGGCTTGGGGAAGGGTTTTTCCTTGGTGAAGGCTGGCAATGATGGAACCTATGTGGGCATCTCCAGCACCGATTGTATCAATTACCTTGGCTTTGTGTCCACCAATATGATAAGGCTTTCCTTGATAAAAGCAGCTTGCTCCCTGGTCTCCCTGAGTTACTATCAAATCGTTCCCTGTTTTGTTATGAAGGGCGATGATTGCCTCCTCTAGGACAGGACACTGGGTAAAGCTACGGGCTTCCGTTTCATTGAGATGGAGAATTGGAGAAAGGGCAAGAATTCTTTCCATGAGGTTAGGGGTGATGGTGGTAATACGGGGGCCGGGCGCAAAAAAGATTTGGAGGTGGGATTGTTCTTCCAAAAAATCCACCAAGGAACCCGAGGTTTCTTCTTCTAGCTCCAGTCCACAGATATAGATTGAGTCAGCTCCATCCAGAACTTCTTCTGTAAACCACTGGCGGCAAAACAAGTACTCCGCTCCATGGTGAGACAAGAATGTACGTTCCCCGGAGGGCTCCACAAGGCAATAGCAGCACCCGTTGGCTACATCTGGGAGTTGGGCAAAAATGGGTATGTTTTTTTCTTGAAGTGAACGTCTTACAAAATCGCCATAAATGCCACAGCCTACGGGAGAGCAAAGTACGTGGGGAACCTGGGCAAGCTGCAAAACGTGGGCCACATTATGGGCGCATCCTCCCAGCTGAAGATGCTGACTGGAAATGTTTACGTCTTGGGCTGTGGCGGGCAGCTGTGGAACCTTGATGACTACATCAACCACTGTGGAGCCAAAGACCAGGATTTTTCCTGTGGGGGAGAGGTTGGGATAGGTTGAACGGGGCATAAGTTATGTGTAGTTTGGAGCCTTTGGCATGATGATGGCTGCAATAAGATATGCTACAACTCCTGAACCAATGCCAGCTAGTGAAAAGAAAACCACCAGAAGTCTAATAAGGGTTGCATCAACTCCAAAGAATTCTGCTATACCGCCACAAACTCCCAGGAGCATTTTATTGCCGGAACGCATTAATTTCTTTTCGCCCTTATCTTCAGTATTTTGAGAGGCTTGCTCATTGTTCTGCTCTTGTACTGACAATTCTTTGTCCTCCATATTGCTTAGGCCATCCTAAAATAGTTTTTACAGTATCCACAGGTGGAAACTGCATTCCATTCTAGAGGAAAAATGCCTTGTTCGCAAGAGTAGACAGAGCTTCTATTTTTCAGTATTATTAAACAATACTAATTTTTTTTAGTATTTATTAAAAATTCTGTGAGAGTGCCAGTGCAAAATAAGGGTAAACACCCTGTCGTTTTGAAGTGGGCTGGCAGGAATGACGGATTTAGGTGAGGTGAAAGTAAATGGAAAAGACAATTGCTCTGATTCCCGGTGATGGAATTGGTCCTGATATCATTCGTGAGGGTGTACGGGTGCTGGATGGGGTGGCCGCCAAGTTTGGCCACAAGTTTACTTATAAGACAGTATTGGCGGGAGGAGCCGCCATCGATGCAACTGGAAGTCCTCTTCCCCAGGAAACTCTAGATACCTGTCTTGCCAGCGATGCCGTTTTGTTGGGTGCGGTGGGCGGCCCCAAGTGGGATAATGTTCCCGGCAATTTGCGTCCAGAAAAAGCCTTGTTGGGGCTGCGGGGCGGGATGAAGGTTTATGCGAATCTGCGCCCAGCCCTAATGTTTAGGCAGCTTTCTGCCGCTTGTCCTTTAAAAGATGAAATTGTTGGTGAAGGGCTGGACCTCTTGATTGTTCGTGAGCTTACTGGTGGCATTTATTTTGGAGAAAGGGGGAGAAGCGAGGACGGTAAAGCTGCTTGGGATACTGAGCGATACACTGCCCCAGAAGTAGAACGAATTGTTCGCCTGGGCTTTGAGTCTGCAATGAAGCGCCGCAAGAAGCTCTGTGTGGTGGACAAGGCCAACATCCTTGAAAGCAGCCGCCTGTGGAGAGAGGTTGCTGAATCAATTAAGGGTGATTATCCAGAGGTTGAGCTTTCCTTCATGTACGTGGACAATGCCGCCATGCAGCTGGTGCGTAACCCCCGTCAGTTTGATGTTATTGCAACCAGCAATATGTTTGGTGACATCCTCTCTGATGAGGCCAGCCAGATTACCGGCTCTATTGGTATGCTTGCCTCCGCCTCCTTGGGCGACGGAACTGGCCCCGGTCTCTACGAGCCCATCCACGGCTCTGCCCCTGATATTGCCGGACAGGACAAGGCAAATCCCCTGGCCACCATCCTTTCCTGTGCCATGCTGCTGCGCTATGACTTTGGCCTTGCGGCAGAGGCCGACGCAATTGAGGCTGCTGTGGAAAAGGTGTTGGATGCCGGCTGGCGAACTGGAGACATTGCCGGAACCGGAGCCGCCCTTGAGTCGGTAAAGGCTGATGGCAAGCTGGTTGGCACCAAGAAGATGGGGACTCTTGTACTGGAGGCTCTGTAATTTGAAAATAAAGGGGGCTGTCCCAAAAGTAAGGGCAGCCCCTTTTTTATCAGGCTTGAACAAGTCCATGATTGAACTTGTTCAGTCCTGAACCTTAAAAGCTGTTGTTCAGTCCTGAACTTTAAAAGCTGTTGTTCAGGTTGTTTTTTTCGATATCCTTGAAGTACTTTACCGTGCCCACCTTCAATTCTTCTGTGGCATCCTCGTCACAGACGATAACCGCCTTGGGATGCATTTGTAGGGCGCTGATGGTCCACATCTGGCTGATGCCCTCCTCCACGGCATGGCGCAGGGCATGCATCTTGTTGCGGCCGGTGATGAGAACAAGAACTTCCTTTGCGTCAGTTACAGTTCCCACTCCCACGGTGAGGGCTGTGGTGGGTACCTGGCTGATGTCGCCGCCAAAGAAGCGGGAGTTCACCTGGATGGTGTCTGAGGTAAGGGACTTTACTCTCGTTCGGCTGGACAGGGAGGAGCCCGGCTCGTTGAATGCCAGGTGGCCGTCTACACCAACACCACCCAAGAAGAGGTCAATTCCACCAACATCAGCAATGGCTTTTTCATAGGCGGCACATTCAGCTGCCAAGTCCTTTGCCATACCGTTAAGGATATGAACATTTTCCTTCTTAATATTGATGTGGCTAAAGAAGTTGTCCCACATGAAAAAATGATAGCTTTGGGGATGATCGGCAGGAAGACCAACATATTCGTCCATATTGAAGGTAACAACATTTTCAAAGGAAACCTTTCCCGCCTTGTTCAGCTCAATCAACTTTTTATAGGTTCCCAGTGGGGTAGAGCCTGTAGGCAATCCTAAAACAAAGGGTTTGTCTGCTGTGGGCTTTGCCTCATTAATGCGCGATGCAATGTGGTATGCAGCCCATACTGCACATTCATCATAATTTGATTGTACAATCAGTCTCATATTCAACTCCTTATTCCGGTATTCCGGCTATATAATGTTCTTTTTAATGTCTCCACCAATAATAGTCATCAGCACATTAAAATGCTTGTCAAAAATCACCAAATCAGCATCGTAACCGGGGATAATTTGTCCCTTTTTGTCGTAATGCATAATTTGGGCGGGGTTTGAAGAAGCACAACGTACAGCCTCCTCTACAGGAAGACCAAAATTCACCAAATTCTTGACACCACGAATCATGGTGAGGGCGGAGCCTGCAATGACTCCATCTTCCTTACGGTGGAAGCAACCACCTTCAAAGACAACTTCTTCCTTATTGGCCAGCAGTGTTCCCTCTGTCTGCTCTGTGGGACGCAGCGCGTCAGTAACCAGCACGATTTTGTCAGTAGGCTTGTCACGGCGCAAAAGTCTAAACAGGTCCTGATGGACGTGGACTCCATCAGCAATAATTTCACAGGCCATTTCCGGATGAATCAGCACCGCACCCACGGCTCCGGGGTTCCTATGGTGCATTTGGCTCATGGCATTGAAAAGGTGGGTGGAGTGGAGGATTCCTGCCTGCATGCCTTCGACCATGTTTTCATAGGTGGCATTTGTATGTCCAGCCTGAAGAACGATTCCCCTTTTCATGCAGAAGAGTGCAAGCTCCCGCATTCCCTTGATTTCTGGGGCTACCGTCATGTTGACAATCTTTCCTTCACTAGCATCCCAAAGTCGATCCATAAAATCCAAGTCAACCTTGTGGATGGTTTCTGGCTTTTGAACACCTACCTTGTCGGGAGAAACAAAGGGACCCTCCAAGTGCATACCCATAATGTTTGCACCGGACTCCTTTCCCATGGCCGCTGTAATAGCCCTAATGTCCTTCATAAAATTTTCTTCCACTGAAGAATAAAGGGTAGGGTTGAAGGAAGTAACTCCGTATTCAGCCAAATCCTTTGACATGGCTAACATCGATTCTGTGGAACCATCCTCTGTTCCGTGCCCCCTAAAACCGTGAATGTGAGTGTCTATAAAACCAGGAGAAATATATGCTCCCTCCACATCATAAACCTTTGTGGAAGCCGAAAATTTCTTTTGTTCAAACCTTTTGTGGCTGAAAACATCGGCAATCTGCCTGTCCTCTATAAGTACAGCACATTTTTCCATAACAGCAAATCCACTGAGCAAGGTGCCATTATACAGACAAATAGACATAAACCCTCCTTGTAAGTCTAGATGAAATTCATCCAAAGTCTTCATCAAATATAATACACCAAAAAATGAGAAAGTGCTATAGGCATATCTATATAAAAAGCACGATACTTTAGGTTGAAACAACAAAAGCTCCGGTTGATGGATTCTGTTCTTATCTTGCTACCTTTTTCTTTTTTTACAATCCTGCTACACTGAATCCATGTTGAGCTTTACCATTCCCATCCTGCCCATTACGGTGCGGCAGGACAGCGACAAGAAGATGCAGCGGTACGAGGTGCCGGGCATTGAGCTGGATTTTGTTCCGGGGCGGGATTTTGGCCGCAAGGAATTTACCGGAGCCTTTGT